>DASUIH010000034.1:0-5148 GCA_036279855.1 Solirubrobacteraceae bacterium
CGGGCGAGGTGGGAGCGATCGTCGGCACGCTCGCGCTCAGCTGCACGCCAAGCGACTCGAACACGCTCTCGTAGAAGCCGTCCTCGCCCTGCAGGCGCTGCTCGATCAGCGCCAGGAAGCGCCCGGACTCCGCCCCCTGGATGACGCGGTGATCGTAGGTCGAGGTCATCGTCATCGCCTTCTCGGCGCCGATCTGCGCGCCGATCGCGCCGAGGCCCACCGGGTAGGCGATCGAGCCCGTCGCGACAATCGTGCCCTGGCCGCTCATCAGCCGCGGCACCGAGGCGATCGTGCCGATGCCGCCGGGGTTGGTGAGCGTGACGTTGGCGCCGGCCAGGTCGTCGGCGGTGAGGGTGTTCGTGCGCGCCTTCTCCACCAGCGCGTCGTAAGCGGCTAGGAAGTCGGCGAAGGAGAGAGCGTCGGCGCCGCGGATCACCGGCACCATCAGCGTGCGGCTGCCGTCGCGCTTTTCCACGTCCACCGCCAGGCCGAGATTGACCTGGCCGTCATCGACGCGGTACGGCTTGCCGTCGGTCTCTGAGAAATGGTGGGCCATGACCGGCATCTCAGTCGCGGCCTGGGCGATCGCGTAGGCGATCAGATGGGTGAAGGAGACGCGCTTGCCGGCGGCCTTCAGCTCGCCACGGCGGCCCTCAAGCACGGTCACGGCGATCGTGCGGAAGCTGGTCGCGGTCGGGATCGAGCGCGACTCGTCCATGTAGCGGGCGAGCATCGCCGCGCCGCCCTTGAGCAGCGTGCGCCCGCCCCTCGCCGGCTCGGTGACCGTCGCGCCGTTGCCGTCGGCGCCGAGCACGTCGGCCTTGAGGATGCGCCCGCCCGGGCCGCTGCCGGACACGTTTGTCAGGTCGACGCCCTCTGCCGCCGCGACGCGCGCCGCGACCGGCGAGACGCGGGCGTCGTCGACGGCCGCTGTGGCTGCCGCGCCGTTGCCACCGTTGCCCGCGGCGCCATCGCTTCCAGCAGGCTCAGCCGCCGCCGCCGGCGCGTCGCCGTCG
The DNA here is from genome assembly GCA_036279855.1 of Solirubrobacteraceae bacterium. Classification (GTDB taxonomy): domain Bacteria; phylum Actinomycetota; class Thermoleophilia; order Solirubrobacterales; family Solirubrobacteraceae; genus Palsa-744. The sequence continues at coordinate 1,017 of DASUIH010000034.1, forward strand.
GCGGGGGTCATGCGAGCGATCACCTGGCCGACGGTGACCGTGTCGCCCTCCTCGGCGAGTATCTCTACGACCGTTCCGCTTGCCGGCGCGGGGAGCTCGACATCGACCTTGTCGGTTGAGATCTCGACGATCGTGTCGTCGCGCTTGATGAAGTCGCCGACCTGGACGCGCCATTCGAGGACCGTTCCCTCGGTCACAGACTCGCCCGCTGCGGGGGTCACGACGTCGATGGTCTCGGTGGTCGTCGTGCCGGGAGGCATATCCAGAGCTTCACTCTAGCGTGCGCGCCCGCGGGAGCGGAGCCAGAAACCGGCCTCGTGAAAACCTTCACATGGCGCTAACGCGCGCAGCCGCTGTCGACTCGGCCCGCTGCGTACGCAGGAACTCAAAGCTGCCGAAGAACGGGCCGATGCCGCCGAGCACCGCTACCGCGACCGCCAAACGCAGCGGCACGATCCGCATCCGAGCCGCGGCGATGCAGGCCAGCGACATGCCGATCCACAACAAGCCGTGCGTCATTCCCAAGACAAACGTCTCCGGCTGCGGTTTGGCGAAGGCAAACGCGCACAACAGGAGCGACAGGTACACGCACGAATGGAAAAGCGAGGCCCACTTCAGCGCCGCGAACGCCCGCGGATGCGCTTGCTGATCGGCCGCGCTCACCGCGACAGCCAGCGCGCCATCCGGCGCAGCGGCTCCTCGGCCTGCGCCGGCCAATCGTCGATGTCGGCCGGCCACCACGCGTACTCGTCGTGCTCGTGGTCGGGGGTGACCTCGGCGCCCTCCGGCAGCCAGGCCTGGCCGACGAACATGACCAGGCGCTGGGGCAGGCGCACCAACGCCTCGCCGCGCACGCGCTCCGGGGTGACCGCCCACTCCTCGTGCAGCTCGCGCACCAACGTGTCGGCCGGGTTCTCGCCCAGGTCGACGGCACCGCCCGCGCCGAGCGCCCAGCGGCCTGCCCAGGAGGAAAGCCAAGCCGCGCGTTTGCCCGCCAGCCAGCGGCCGTCGGCCGAGCGCGTCACGCACAGCGCCGCCAAGCTGGAGGAGGCGTCGCCGGCGACCAGGCGCAGCGCCCAGCGCAGCGGCTGCATCTCCATTTCGATGCCCTTGGCGCCGTTTTTGTAGGAGACGAGACGCCCGGCAAGGCCGTCGTGGCTGGGTGAGCCGCGCTCGGCCAAAGCGGCGATCGCGCTGTCGGCGGCGCGTGCGTGCTCAGGTGACGGCTCGAAATGCTCGCCCACCCATTTGGCGCGCACGCGCTCAAGCTCCCAGGGGCCGCGCGCGAGGATCTCCGCGGCCTCGTCGACTTGCTGCTGTCCGTTCTCTGCCATCGGCTTACAGGCTAGTGGGGCTGGCACGCGAGTAAGTGAAGGGGCGTTGACACGAGACATCGACATACACTCGCTCATCGTGAGCGGGCGTCGACGCAAGCACTGGGGATGGGGCTACGAGGACGAGCAGCCCCCGCCCGAGCAGGTCCGCGACGCCGCCGTGGGGCTGGCACAGCACCTCGGCTTCGCCCCGCAAGCGGTCGAGCAACCAACGCCGCTGGAGCAGGCCAAGCTGCCCCCGCCGCGATTGGCGCCACCCCCGCAATTGGCCGACTTCTGCGCCGCCGACGCGCACGCGCGCGCCTCGCACGCGCTGGGGAAGTCCTACTGCGACGTCGTGCGGGGGTTCCGCGGCCAGTTCGAGCACGCGCCGGACTTCGTCGCCAACGCGCGCGACGAGTCAGACATCGAGCGCGTGCTCGAATGGTGCAGCAGCGAGCGGGTCGCGGTGATCCCCTACGGCGGCGGCACCAGCGTCGTCGGCGGCGTCGAAGGACGCGTGGGCGATGGCTACAACGGCGTCGTCTCGCTCGACCTGTCCGCGCTCGATCGGGTGCTCGAAGTCGATCGCCACTCGCGCTCGGCGCGCATCCAAGCAGGGGCCAGCGGGCCGTTGCTGGAATCGCAGCTGGCCGAGCACGGGCTGACGCTGCGCCACTTCCCGCAGTCGTTCGAGCTGTCCACCCTCGGCGGCTGGATCGCGACGCGGGCCGCCGGGCACTTCGCGACCCTGTGGACGCACATCGAGGACCTGGTCGAGTCGGTGCGGACGATCGCGCCCGCCGGGACCTGGGAGTCGCGGCGCCTGCCCGGCAGCGGCGCCGGGCCCTCGCCCGACCGCATGCTGGTCGGCTCGGAAGGGGGGCTGGGGGTGATCACCGAGGCGTGGATGCGGGTGCAGCCGCGACCCGACCACCGCGCCTCGGCGGGCGTTCGCTTCGCCACGTTCACGGCCGGCGCCGAGTGCGTGCGCGCGCTCTCCCAGGCCGGGCTGCACCCCAGCAACTGCCGCCTGATCGACGCCGAGGAGGCGCGGCTGACGTTTGCCGGCGACGGGTCGAGCGCGCTGCTGGTGCTCGGCTTCGAGTCCTTCGACCACGAGGTCGCTCAGCTGCTCGACCGCGCAAGCGCGATCTGCGCCGAGCACGGCGGCAGCGTCGGCGAGCGGCGCGTGTCCGGGCCGGGCGACAATGCGGGCAACGGCGCCGCGCAGGGGGGCGTCGGCGCCTGGCGCCAAGCGTTTTTGCGTGCGCCCTACGTGCGCGACGTGTTCGTGGCGATGGGGGTGCTCTCGGAGACGTTCGAGACGGCGATCACCTGGGAGCGCTTCCCGAAGCTGCACGAGCGCGTGCTCGCCGCCGCGCGGGCGGGTGCCGGCGAGGACGCGAAGGTCAGCTGCCGTTTCACCCACGTCTATCCCAACGGGCCCGCGCCCTACTTCACCGTGCTCGTGCCCGCCCGCCGCGGCGAGGAGGTCGAGCAGTGGTGGGCGGTCAAGCGGGCCGTGTCCGACGCGCTGATCGACAGCGGCGCGACGATCACCCACCACCACGCGGTCGGGCGCGACCATCGGGACTGGTACGACCGGCAGCGGCCTGAGCTGTTCGCGCAGGCGCTGCGTGCTGCCAAGGGGGTGCTCGACCCCGCCGGCGTGATGAATCCCGGCGTGCTCGTAGACGTATGAAGGTCGCGGTACTCGGGCCAGGGGGGGTCGGCGGCCTCGTCGCCGGGGCGCTCTCACATGCTTCTGATGAAGGGGAGGGCGCGCCTGAAGGCGCGCAGATCCTCGTGCTTGCCAGGGATTCGACGGTCCGCGCAATCGAACAGCGCGGGCTGCGCGTCCGCAGCGTTCTACTGGGCGAGTTCACAGCGCATCCGCGCACGAGCACCGTGCTGGAGGAGGAGGTCGACGCGCTGGTCGTCGCCACCAAGGCCGCCGGGCTGCCGGACGCGCTGGAGCGCGTGAAGACGCAGCCGCCGCTGGTGCTGCCGTTGCTGAACGGGCTCGACCACCTGGTCACGCTGCGCGAGCGCTTCGGCGAGGAGGGCGTCCTCGCGGGGACGATCCGCGTCGAGGCCGACCGGCCCGAGCCCGGTAGCGTCGTGCACACGAGTCGGTTCCTTCGCATCGACATGGCCTCAAGGCACGAGTCGATGCGCGCGCCGATGCAGGCGCTCGCCGTCGCCCTCTCCGACGCTGGGCTGCCCGCGCGCGTGGGCGAATCCGAAGCGCAGGTGATGTGGTCAAAGCTCGTGCGGCTGAACGCGCTGGCCTGCACGACCAGCGCGTATGACCTGTCGCTCGGGCCGATCCGCTCGACGCCCGAGCTCCGCGCCGAGCTGGTCGGCGCGATCGAGGAGGGGTGCGCGGTCGCCGTCGCCGAAGGCGCCGGCATACCGCCCGGCGATCCCCTCGGCGAGCTGACCGCCGCGCACGACACGCTCGGAAGCTCGATGCAGCGCGACATCGCCGCCGGCCGGCCACCCGAGCTGGACGCGATTCCCGGAGCTGTCCTGCGCGCCGCCGCGCGACAGGGGATCGACTGCCCGACGATCGAGCGGCTGGTCGGGCTGATCCAAGCGCGTCTGTAGGAGACCTTGACATCTAGCTCCCCATGTGTGTAAGGTGGCTATTGACACCTGCTGGGTGTCGAACGGAACATATGGTCAGGTAGGGGTCGGTCTTCGCGGTCGACGTCGTACCGGTAATGCGGGACCTTGGGAGAGGGACCGGGTCGCTTTTTGAGAGTTGGGGGTTTTGGCGTGCTTTCGTCGTTTGATTGCGCTTGTGAGAGTCG
>DASUIH010000035.1:0-97692 GCA_036279855.1 Solirubrobacteraceae bacterium
CGCGCGCTCACGAAGGCCAAGAGCGCGCTGCCATCAGTACAGAAGGCACGACGACGACTCGCCTGACGGTTGAGGATGCGAGTCCTGCCGATGTTCAGCGCGGAAGTCCTGGCGCGCGACCGCAGACATCGCCTGTAGGCCCCTAGAAGCTAGGATCAAGAGGCTCAGGGCGAGATAGCTCAGTTGGTAGAGCACGCGACTGAAAATTGCGGTGTCCTCGGTTCGAGTCCGAGTCTCGCCATCAGCCCACAGGCCTCGGGTTCGTTTGGGCCGGGAACCACCCCCTCCCGGCCCAAACCCACCGGTATCCACCGGTATCCGCGGGTATCTCGTCACGCGTAGGCCGCCGCGACCGCTGCCGCGGGACCCAGAAAACGCCTGCAAATGCCACGCTTTTAGCTACGGTTGGCACGGTGGGTCGGCCTGGTTGCCCCACGACTGAAAATTGCGGTGTCCTCGGTTCGAGTCCGAGTCTCGCCATCAGCCCGCAGGCCTCGGGTTCGTTTGGGCCGGGAAGTGCCCCCTCCCGGCCCAAACCCACCGGTATCACGGGTATCCCCGGGTATCATCCGCGAGCGCCAGCTCTCACACAGCGACATCCTGATCGTGCTTGGCGGCGGGGCTGGTGTGGAGCATCTCGCCGAGCTCTACTGGCGCGAGGGCAAGCCGGTGGTTCCCGTTTGGGCGCGGCTGGGCGCCTTCAACATCGAGTTGGAGATCGACCAGCGCACATTCACGCGACGACGCAACCTACGCGGCCAGTCCACCACACAGGCGCGGATCGCCTACCGCGGACCGAACGCCCCGCGTGGGACTCTCACGAAGCTTAAGCTCGATCTGACCAGCGATGAGGTGCTCGTGAACGGCCGCGCCGTCGCATAATTGTGCATTCATACAGCGACCAACCGCTCCCCGGGACCGGTGTTCTGTGCTACTCACCGACGGGAGTTGCTAGCCGAGAAGACGCGCGCGCTCGCGACTCGCTGCCGCCCGCGCGATCTCTACGACGTCGTACACATGCACCGCCACCCCGACCTGATCGGCCGAGCCGAGCGCGTACGCACGGTCCTCGCCGCCAAGTGTGCCCACGCCGGCGTGAATGTCCCCGGCGCGGACTAGATCCGCACCTCGCCTCACGCCAGGAGATCGAGCGCGAGTGGGAGAACATGCTCGGCCACCAGCTACCGCGACCGCTCCCCCCGTTCGAGATATTCTGGGAGGCGCTGGAGGAAGTGTTCGCCTGGCTCGCAGGCACGCTGACGCGTCGTAGGCTTCGCTGCGCGGCCTCCAGAGACCAACTCGATACGTGGCGTCCTCCACACGCGATCGCCTCCTGGCGACGGGGCGCACCCCTGGAGCTCCTGGAGCTGGTCCGCTATGCCGGCGCCAACCGCCTGAAGGTAGAGATCGACTACCGCCCCGCCGAGGGATACCCAGGACGCCGCCTGGTCGAGCCCTACGAACTCCGCCGCACCCGTGCTGGCAACCTCGTGCTGCTGGCCGTCAACGCCCAGGGCGAAACTCGCACCTACCGCGTCGACCGCATTGCCGCCGCACGTCCCACTAACCGGCCCTTCACCCCCAGATACATTGTCGCCTTCTGAGACATGGCAAACCCACCGGAATCCGCACGTATCCGCAGGTATCTCGATGGACCACATAGCCGGCAGCGACTGCTGACGGCGTCCCAAAACTGCCCGCAAACGACCATTTTGCTACCCTCAGCCGAGCTAGTCAGGGCAGGGCTGGCCGCCCCGCCACTGAAGATCGTGGTGTCCCCAGTTCGAATCTGGGTCTGGCCATCGGGGGGCGCTCCTTAGGAGCCGGGCGAGTGCTGGGGCAGCGCGACCTCTGAACCACCATGAGCCGAGACATACTTCGCAAAGCCGTCTCCGCCCTCGTACCGCAAGCCGGCAAGAACGCCATCGACGGAGCTCGCGCGCGGCGGCTGGTGCAGCAGATATTTCCGCTCAACGAGCGCTACATCGAGCTGCATGGCCTCGATGTGCGTCGCGGGCCGTTCGCCGGTATGCACTACACGCGCATCGAGGACCCGGCTCCAGGCAACCTGGTCGCCAAGCTCGTCGGTACCTATGAGCAGCAGGTCTATCCGTGGTTGACCGATCGCTGGATCGGCGGGGATTTCGACGTCGTGCTCGATGTCGGCTGCGCGGAGGGCTTCTACGCTGTCGGTCTGGCGCGCGCGATGCCGCGAGCCACCGTCCACGCGTTCGACACCTACGAGCCGGCGAGAAGGGAGTGCGCGCGGCTCGCCGCCCACAACGGCGTGGGGGAGCGTGTGATCGTCCGCGAGTTCTGTACGCCCGAGACGCTAGCCGAGTTCGCCAACGCGAAAGTGGCGCTGCTGAGCGACTGCGAGGGTTACGAGAAGGTGCTGCTCGATCCGGCTATCTCCCCCAGCCTGAGCAGATGGTCGCTGATCGTCGAGCAACACGACAATGAGGATCCGACGATCTCGGCCACGTTGCAAGAGCGCTTCGGCGGGACGCACGAGATAGAGACGATTGACTTCGTCTCCGCGGAGAAGGCGGCGTCTTTGCCGGAGCTGTCCTGGATGACCAAGCGAGAGCTGAGGCTGGTCCTCGACGAGCGGCCAGCCGGGATCAGTTGGGCGTTGTTCAGCCCGCTTTCGAGCTGACGCGCCGAATCCCCGCCTCCGCGCAGTCGGCCTCCAGCGCCTGCAGCCCAAACCCGTCAACCGGCCCGAGCGCTCCTACACCCTGCAGCCCGCCGCTCGCGGCTGTGCGCGCTCCCCACGCCAGGATGCGGGCGGTGAAGTCGTAGCCGTTGACGCCCTCCAGCCGGACCGAAGCCAGCGGCGCGCCGGCCGAGTCGAGCGCCTCCGCCAACACCAACGAGCCGCCCTGAGCTCGCGTCGCGGCACCCGGCCCGCCGCTTGAGCCTTTCTCCACGCGTGCCACAAACGCTTCCATCCGTCTTTTCGCGCCAGGCCTGCCGGCAACGCCGCCAAGCATCAGTGACAGTGCCTGAAACCCGCGCGTGGCCGGGCCAAACCAGCCGAGGTACACGTCGACCTCGCGCAGCGACGGATGCACGCGCGGCAGCGCCAGGTGTTCGGATGAGCCCACCGACAAGGCGCTGGCGCGCTTGCCCGGCGTCAGCTCGAACCGGTGCACTCGCTTGCCGGTCCGCTCCTCGACCAGGCCGCCGTCGCGGAAGGCAAAGCCGCGATCGAGCAGCACTCCCGCCGCCGAGGCGCGCGTGCCGCCGCTGAGAGCGCTCGGGCCCATCGGGCCGCCGCTGACGAAATAGCCGACACGCACGCGCGTGGCGCGCTCGCCCGCCTGCCTCAGCGCCAGCGCGCCGGCGAGGTTGCCGGGCACCCAGTCGTAGCCAAACGCTGTCACCAGGCCGCAGCCGGCCGCCTGCGCGCTTGGCCCATAGCGCTCGAAGACTTCGCGGATGAACCGGCCCTCGCCGGTCGAGTCCAGATAGTGCGCACGAGCGCCGATTGCCGCCTGCACCGCTGCCTCGCCCCAGCGGTTGAACGGCCCGACCGTGCTCACGAGCACGTCGCCCTGTTGCAGGAGCGAGCGGATGCTGCTTGGATCGGCGATGTCCGCCACACCCCAATCCAAACCCCCGAGCTGCTCGGCCAACGTTCGCACTCGTGCTTCGCTACGCGCCGCGAGGACGACCGTCTGGTCGCTGTCGGCGGCACCGTCGACCAGCGCCCTCGCCGTCAGCTCTCCCGTGTAGCCGGTTGCTCCAAACAGGACGATTCGCCCGGGCATCGGCCAAGCTTCGCACAGTCGCCGCTACGCGGCGGGGAGGCTCGTCACGAGCAGCCGCACGATCTCTCGCACCTGCTTGTCGTCGAGCGGTCCGGGGCGCCGTGCGAGCTTGGCCACGCGGCGCGGCCCGTCGATCAGGACGTCCTCAAGTTCGAGCCGGGCAAACAACGGCAGACGGCTCGCGTCGGCGAAGCACAGGGCGCTGCGAACGTCGGCGACGATCCCGCTTTGGTCGAGCAGCACGCGCACGCTCTCGGCCTGGGCGCGCACGCCATAGACGAGGTGGGTGCGGTTGCGGCCATCGACGCGCAACAGCCGCCTGCGCGGGGCGAACAGGCCGCCGGCGGACTCCACGCGCACCTTGCCGGAGAGCGTCTTGGCGTCGATCACCGTGATTCCTCCGGGGCCGACCGCGATGTGATCGATGTTGGCCCGCACTCGGCCGGGGGCCCTGCGGTCGTGCAGCAAGTGAACGCCGCTGTCTTTCAACAGCGACGCCAGTCGCTTGGCTACCTTCACCTCGCCGTCGCCGCCCTGCTTCCACCACAGCGTCGATAACGGGTCGCCGCGCAGCCGCGTCATCCACACCCCGATCAGTCCCGCCCGTTCACGCGCGCGATGCTCACGCGCTGCACGCCTGCGCTCGTACTCGCGCAGGGCGCTGCCGCCGGCGGTGCCGATCTGCGCCGGCAGCTCAGCGCCGATCGACGCGAGGATGCCGCCGGCCGGCCCGCGTTCGATCGAGCCGACGCTAATGCCCACGCATGCAAGGCAAGTGGTCGCACGCGTGCGACCATCCCAACGGGCCTGCTCGCCGGCTGGCACGTCCCGGCCGCAGACGTGGCAGCGACCCTGCCAGCGCAGGCGAATCGTACGAGCTGTCGGTTTCGGCATCTCGACCGCCCGATCGGCCTGCCATGCACTTCAGCTCAAGCCCTGGCAGCCTGAAACGGACGCTTCTTCGGGATAGGATTCCAGCGCATCCCCACGGCAGGAGGCACCCGATGGCGCCAAGCGGCAACCCAAAGCCCCATCATCCCCACGGCTGGTTGCGTCACTACGCGGGCATGCTGGCGCCGGACTCGCTGGCCGCCACCCGCCTGACGCTCGAACGCGACGCCGCCAAGCGCGTGGGCCGCTCCACTCGCGTGTTGGCTGCTCGCGCGACCCGGCCCGTGCGCAGACGGCAGCGTCGGATGCGCTCGCTGCTGGCCTCCCCCGGCGGCCGCATCGCCTGGCGCTCGATCTCCGCGCCTTCGGCGCCTGGGCCGGACGCGGCTGTCGTACGACCCCTCGCTGCCGCCACCTGCGACATGGACTGCCCAGTGATGCTCGGCGCCACGCAGATTCCACTGCCGCTGCACCTCGGCCACGAATGCGTCGCCGAAGTCCTGCGGGTTGGGTCGCGGGTCCGCTCGGTCGCGCCCGGCGATCGCGTGATCGTGCCGTTTCAGATCAACTGCGGCACGTGCGACCAGTGCCGCGCCGCTCGTACCGGCAGCTGCACGAGCGTGCCGCCGGTGTCGATGTACGGCTTCGGCTTCGCCGGCGGGCATTGGGGTGGCGCCTATGCTGAGGAGCTGGCGGTTCCCTATGCCGACGCGATGCTGGTGGCGCTGCCCGACGGGATCGACGCCGAGGCCGCGGTCAGCGTCGCCGACAACGTCTGTGACGCCTACCGCCACATCGGCCCGCACCTGCCGCCGTTGTTGCAAGAAGCAGGCGACGCGCGCGTGCTGGTCGTGGCGACGCTCGGCAAGCGCTCGCGCTTCACGCCAAGCGTACCGCTCTATACCGGCCTGATCGCGCTGGCGATGGGCGCGCGCGAGGTCGTGCTCGCCGATGCGCGCCCGCATGTGCGCGAGCACGCGGCAGGGCTGGGGATGCACGCCGTGACGCCGCGCGAGCTGCGCAAGCTCGATCCCTTCCCGCTGGTCGCCGACGTCAGCGTGGACGGCCTGCAAACCGCGCTGGCCGGCACGGCGCCCGACGGCGTCTGCTCCAGCAGCGGTGGGCTTCACCGCCAAGCGCGGATACCGATACTGAGCATGTACGTGCGCAACGCCACCCTGACCGTCGCCCGCACCCACGCTCGCGCGGTGATGCCACACGTTCTCGAACTGATGCAGAGCGGAGGCCTGAAGCCCGAGCGCGTCACCACGCGCACTGAGCGACTGGATGACGCGCCGGCCGTGCTCGGCGAGCACATCCGCGATCCACGCAGCATTAAGACTGTATTCGTCGCTTAGAGCCTTCAAAATGGACACGTTCTGAAGGTTGGACGCCGTTCCGCCGCGGCCGCCTGTATCAAGTGGGCATGCGCTTTCGGCCGCAAACCCTTCTGGCGGTTGTCTTTGCACTGCTGCTGCTGTCCATCCCAGTCAGCACCGCCGCAGCCGAGCTGACCGCAGCCCAGGCCGAAGAACGGCTCTCGCGCGCCACGCGGCTGCAGGAAAACGGCTTTGAAGCCGAAGCCCGCAAGGTCGTCCTTGAAGTAGTGCAGGGCTCGAACGTCGCGATCCCCAAGCGGCTGCGCTCGCCCGAACAGCGGCTCGGCTGGTGGCAGAACTTCCTCGGTCGTGTCGGGCCCGTGCTGCGGACCGCGCTTGAGATCGCGATCGCGATCGCGATCGCGATCGCCGGCACGCTGGTGGTGGGGCTGCTGATCGCGACCGGCGCCAACGCGCTGCGATTGCGGTTCGTCCGCTCGGCGCGGCTGGAAGGCTTCACCGGCTCCAGCGAAGCGACGCTGGGGCCCCTGCTCAGTGCCGGGCTGGGAGGGGCGCTCGCGCGAATGCGCGACGAAAGCCCCGTACGCGCGCTCAGCTGGCAGAGCGGCACCGAGCCGAAGTTCGAACTTCCCAGCGCCGTCAGCGACGCGGTGCCGCAGGCCGCGCTGTTGGCCGGGCTGCTGCAGATGATCGACAAACTGCTGTACCGCAATCTGTACGTCGTCTCGGGCACCGTCCACCCGCCGCACGAACACCGCGGCGCGGGGATAACGATCGTCGTGGCCAACCGCAGCGGGCGCCGCTCTGAACAGGTGACGCTGTGGGAGAGCGAATTCATGCTCAAGGAAGCTGGGACCGGCGCAAAGGAAGCAGTTCGCTACGAGCGCCTGATCCTGCCGATTGCGATCTGGCTTGCCTATCGGCCGATGCTGGGCTTCAAGGCCAAGCGCAAGGCCACGCTGGGCTTTAGGGCCAGGCGCAAGGTCCCGCTGGGCACCCGCGATTGGCGCTCCTACGCGCTGTTCGCCCTGGGGGAGCTGGTGCCTGAAGCCGGCAAGCAGCGGCGGCTGTACGAGCTGGCACTGGATCGTGACGCGGCCAACATCGGCGCCAGGCTCAACCTCGCCGACCTGCTGATGCAGCGCCCCGCCGGTCAGGTGCCGCCCGCTGCCGAAGCGGCGCAGATCGCCGACGGTCGCAGCGAGGGGTGGCAGGAACGGTTGCAAGAGGCAGGCAGACACCTGAGCGTGGTGGCCGACAGCCCGGCCGCCAAGGACCAGCCGATCTGGTTTCGGGCGCGCTACATGGAGGCGATTCGCTGCATGTACCTTGGCGATGCGGATGCAGCTACCGAAGCTCTCGCGGGGCTGTTAGCGGCGATGAGCGCCCAGCCGGCCAAGGGGCCACGCTTGCGCGGCCTTGTTGAGGCGATGCAGTCGCCGGTCAAGGTCCTGGAAGGGTCGATCGCGGTGATCCGGGAGGGGCAGCCGACAGACCTCAGCTGGGCCCAGTCGACCTGGATGTCTTACAGCGGCGAATACAACCTCGCCTGCCTGCAGGCGCGCTGTGCCGGCAGGCTTGCCGCCGGCGCCGAGCGTACCCAGGCCGTTGTCGCCTCAGTCAGAGCGCTGCGACGAGCAATTGAGCGCGATCCGGCCACGGCCGCTGAAGCGCGGGTCGACCCGGCCTTTGACCCGATCCGCAGCGAAGCCGCGTTTGTCGCGCTGATCCAGCAAAGCCCCGCGCCGGCTGCCGCTGAAAGCAAGCCCCAGCGCTATGAGATCACGCTCGACCCTGGTCCGCAGTGGCTGCAGCTCGCCGGCGCGCAGCCACCACAGCTCTGAGCTCAGTCAAAGGGGGGGTTTGCGTCCTCCGACGCTACGCGGACGACCTCCACTCCCGCCGCCGCTAGAACCTGCTCGCCGTCGAGCACGGCGTACCCCTCGACGAAGTACAGCTTCTCCACCCCCGCGCCGGCGATCAGCTTCGCGCAGGGGGGGCACGGGAAGTCGCTGACGAACATCGTGGCGCCTGCGGTCGCCTTGCCTTCCCGTGCCGCGCGGGCGATCAGAGCCGCCTCGGCATGCGTCGCCGTCGACAGCTCCAAGCCCACGCCCCTGTACAGATTGGCGCGCGGGTCGCCGGCCGTGTACGCGCTCAAGCGGTGCGGCAGGTGCTCGTTGCTCTCTGACAGCGTCTCGCCGTCGGCCAGCCGCATCGCTGCGCCCACCTGCCGCCACCAGTCGACGCTGCGACCCGCGGCCTCGCCCGCCGCGCGCGCCAGCTCGGCCAGCAGCGGGTCCCCGTCGCGCTCGGCCGTCGTCCAAACACGCGCTCCCGGCTGCAGCAGCTGCGTGGTGCGGGTACGGTCCCAGCGCAGGAACACCGTGTCGTAGAGAACCTCGCAGCGCTCGAAGAAGCGCTCGGCCACACGGTGGCTGACGTCCTCGTCGGGCATCGTCAGCCGCGCGCCACCCCGCGCCAGCTCAGCAGCAGCCCCCTCGTCCAGCACTGACACCCGCGAGCAGACCCCCCAGGCTTCGATCGAGCGTGCCGTCCACTCCGCCGGCAAGGCGCGGATGTCCTTGGCCAGCGGGCGGTAGTCCTCGTACAGCTCCGGGCCGATCAGATACAACGATCCCCCCGTCCCGTGGCGCTCGACGAAGCGCCTGTAGCCGTCGTGCAAGACCGGGACGTAGGCGACGACGGCCGTCGCGGACGGGCTCATCCGGGTCGGTCGTCCCTCTTTAGGATCGTCTCGATCAGGTCGGGCAGCACTTCGGCCAGGCGCGGGCCGAGCTGCTCGCCCAGGTGCATGTACAGCTGGCGGATGCGCTCGCTGGTCGTCACCGAGGCCTGGCGCTCAAGCACCTGAACCTCGCCACAGAGCTCGCGCAGCTCGGCCAGTTCGGCCTCGTCGTAAGAGTGGTCGGTGCTGAGCACCAGCACGTCCGGGCGCACGGTCTTGATTAGCGCCCAGCGTGGTTCGTGGTCGCCCTTCAGGTAGATCAGGTCGACCGGCCGCTGGTGGGCGAGCATCTCCAGCCGCTCGTCCTGGGGCACCATCGGGCGATCCTGGCCCTTGCGGGCGCGGATCTTCGCATCGCCGTCCACCCCCACCACCAACACGTCGCCCATGTCCTTGGCCTTGGCCAGATACTTGACGTGACCGAGGTGGACGAGGTCAAACGAGCCCGATGTCAGCACGATCCGAAGGCCGATGCCCTTCAGGTGCGCCGCCAGCTCGCCGAGCTGCTCCAGCGACGGGGCCAGGCGCTCGGAGAACTCGACGTCGGAGCTGAAGATGCCGCTGGTGATCGCCATGTCGCGGCGCAGGCTAGCGCGGATCGCCGGGGTCGCGGCTGACCTTGAAGCGCACGACGCTCTGGGGGTCGCTGTCGAGTGCGACGAAATGCACGTGCAAATGCGCGACCGAGCCGCCGTTGTAGCGCATGTCGCCGCTGCGCTCGACCGTCGCGGTGGCCAGCGGAGTCAGCTGCGCCGCCAGCTCGCGCTTGATCGCCCACAGCTCGGCGCCGGCCTCGTCGGGCAACTCCTCGAACGAGCGGACGTGCAAGTTCGAGACAATCAGGTAATGAGCAAGGGTTCCCTTATAGGGGAATGCGTTCTCGGTGACGTACCAATGCTTGCCGTGCCAATGCACCGGCTTTGAGTGGGACTGCTCGACGTTCTCGCGGCAGAACACGCAGATGCCTTCGTCCTCCAGCTGGTGCATGTGCCGCAACTGGTCATCGCCGCGCGCCGCCGGCAGGTGGTAGAGGGCTTCGTCAGGCGATGCGGTCATAGATGGCAAAGCGGTAACTCGTCCCGTTCTCCGAGATGGCCGCAGTCTGCTCGCTGCGCTGCCACTGCTCGCTGGGGAGCTCGGGGAAGAAAGTATCGCTCAGAGGGCTGCCTGCCACCTCCGTCGCGTACACGCGACAGACGCGCGGCAGCGTCTGCTCGTAGATCGTGCCGCCGCCGATCACAAAGCAGTCCGAGCCGCATCCCTTCAGTGCCGTTGCGACATCGCCGAACAGCTCGGCGCCGGGCGCGGCGAAGCTCGGGTTGGCGCTGAGGACGAGGTTGCGCCGCCGCGGCAGCGGGCGGTAGGCGTCCGGCAGCGACTGGAAGGTCTTTCGCCCCATCAGGACCGTGCCGCCGCTCGTCAGCTCGCGAAAGCGGCGCATGTCGCCGGGCAGTCGCCACGGCAGCTCTCCCTCGTAGCCGATGCCGCGGTTCTCCGCGTAGGCGACGACGATCGCGATCAAGTCAGTACCGGGATGTTCGAGATCGGCGGGTGCGGGTCGTAGTCGTCGAGCTCAAAGTGCTCGCCGCGAAAGTCATGGATGTCGCTGACCGCGCGCCCAGCCTCGTTCAGCCGTAGCGTCGGCAGCGCCCGTGGCTCGCGTTCGAGCATCTGGCGGACCTGCTCGACCTGGTTGACGTAGATGTGCGCGTACTGGATCCAGTGCACGTACTCCACCAGCGTGTAGCCCGTCAGCTGCTCAAGCATCAAGCCCAGCGCGTTGTACTGGACCATGTTCGACGGCACCCCGATCGGTGTGTCGCCCGAGCGCTGGTTGTGAACCAAGTGCAACTTGTCGTCGAACACGAGCGCGTGCACCCAGCCGTGGCAGGGAGCGATCGTGTTGCGCGACTTCAACCCCGCCTCGCGCTGGTTGGCCTGCGGTATCCACGGGCTAACGAACGCGGTGCGGTCTTCGGGCAGGTCGCGCAGCTTGCGCACGAGCGCGCCGAACTGATCGAAGCCCTCCGGGTCGCCGTCGAAGTCGGTCGTGAAGTGGCGGAAGGCGTGCCCGTAGGAGCCGGGGCCGAGGTCGCCCGCCTCAAGGCCGCGGCTCACACACTTCTCCTCGCTGGCCCACGGTCCCCACCAGTCGCAGCCAAACTCCGCCAGCTGCTCCAGCGTGCGCGCTCCGTTGATGAACGCGCACAGCTCGCCGATCGCCTTGCGCGCGAATCCCTTGATCGAGCGCTCGGTGACCACCGCCGCGCCCTGGGCCATCGGGAAGCGCATCTGCACGCCTGCCAGCGCCAGCGCGTCCACCCCCTGCTTGGTCTGCACGCGCGTGCCGCCGTCGAGGATCGCCCGCAGCATGTCTCTGTAGGACGTGCTCGGCGTGCGCTCGGCGTACGGGAGGTAGGACGGCATGGGCGGGCAACACTACGCTCCGTGCCGGAAGCGGTGCGCAATGATTCGCGCTGTGAGCGACGCCGCGAGGTTTGAGGTCAAGGCCCCCTTTGCGGGCGTGGTCGTGTCGATCGACTCCGACCTCGGCGTGCTCGTGCACGCCGACGCGCCCGTCGTGGTGCTGGAGGCGATGAAGATGGAGCACGAGGTGCTGGCCGGCGCGAGTGGCACCGTCGCTGAGGTGCATGTAAAAGTCGGCGACTCGGTCGGCGCCGGTGACGTGCTGCTGATGCTGGCGGCCGCCGATGGCGAAGTGGCGCAAGTCGACCCGCTCGCGCCTGCCGCAACCGAGGGCGAGCGCGCCGACCTGGCAGCGGTGGTCGAGCGCCACGCTCTCGGCCTCGACGACGCTCGCCCCGAGGCCGTGGCCAAGCGACGCGAGCGCGGTCGGCGCACCGCGCGCGAGAACCTGGCCGAGCTCGTGGATGAGGGGAGCTTCGTCGAGTACGGGCCGCTGATCTTCGCCGCGCAGGAGCGCCGCCGCTCGCGCGAGGAGCTGATCGCCGCCACGCCCGCAGACGGGTTGGTCGGCGGCGTCGGCACCATCGACGGCCAAACCTGCGTGGCGATGTCCTACGACTACACGGTTCTTGCCGGCACCCAGGGGATGCGCGGGCACCTGAAGAAGGACCGGCTGTTCGAGCTGGCCGAGCGGCGGCGGCTGCCGGTCGTCCTGTTCGCCGAGGGCGGCGGCGGCCGGCCCGGCGACGTTGACTGGCCGATCGTCGCGGGGCTGGACTGCCGAGCCTTTCAGCTGTTCGCCCAGCTCAGCGGGCGCGTGCCGCTCGTCGGCATCGCCTCCGGCTACTGCTTTGCCGGCAACGCCGCGCTGCTGGGCAGCTGCGACGTGGTGATCGCGACCGAGGATTCGAGCATCGGCATGGGCGGCCCGGCGATGATCGAGGGCGGCGGCCTTGGCGTCTACGAGCCTTCCGAAGTCGGGCCGATCGACGTCCAGCACACAAATGGCGTGGTCGATCTGCGCGTCGCCGATGACGGCGCCGCGGTCGCCGCGGCCAAGCGCTACCTCTCCTACTTCGCCGGACCGGCAGCCGACCACAGCACGCCCGACCAGAGGCTGCTGCGCACGCTCGTGCCCGAGCAGCGCAAGCGCGCCTATCCGGTCCGGCGCGCGATCGAGACGCTGTGCGACGAGGGCTCGGTGCTGGAGCTGCGCGACGGCTTCGGCACCGGCGTGGTGACGGCGCTGGCGCGCGTGGACGGGAACGCTCTCGGCGTGATCGCCAACGACCCTTCGCACCTCGGCGGCGCGATCGACGCCGACGGCGCCGACAAGGCCGCGCGCTTTCTGCAACTGTGCGACGCCTTCTCGCTGCCGGTGCTGACGCTGTGCGACACGCCCGGCTTCATGGTCGGGCCCGACGCCGAGCGCACCGCCACCGTCCGCCATTTCGCGCGCCTGTTCACGATCGGCGCCAACCTGCAGGTCCCGCTGGGCACGATCGTGCTGCGCAAGGGCTACGGGCTCGGCGCGCAGGCGATGGCCGGCGGCTCGTTCAAGGCGCCGCTGTTCTGCGTCGGCTGGCCGACTTCGGAGTTCGGCGGCATGGGGCTGGAGGGGGCGGTGCGGCTCGGCCTGCGTCGCGAGCTGGCAGCGATCGAGGACGCGGACGAGCGCGAGCGCGTGTTCGAGGCGACCGTCGCCGCCGCCTACGAGCACGGCAAGGGGGTGAACATGGCCGCCCACGGCGAGATCGACGACGTGATCGACCCGGCCGACTCGCGACGCTGGATCGCGACGCTGTTCGACCCGCCGCAGGAGGATTGGCGCACCAGCGCTGAGAAGCGGCGGCCGAACGTGGACACGTGGTGAGCGCTTCGCGGCGAATTACCATACGTGGTGGCGATGGACGAAGACGATGATCTCGACACGACGGATTTGAGCGCTGAGGAGTTCACAGTTCTGTTTGACGGGATTCCGGGCGCATACGAATCCGCGATGCGCGGACTCGAACAGGCTCGTGCCGGTGAAACGGTCGCCCTGGACGATTTGTAGCCTGCGCTTGTATGCCCACCCAAGTCGCCCTCCTGCGCGGCATCAACCTCGGCGCCCACAACCGCGTGCCGATGGGCGAGCTGCGCGGGCACCTGACCGGTCTCGGCTATGGCGACGTGCGCACGCTGCTGCAGAGCGGCAACGTCGTGCTCGACGCCGACACATCCCCCGACCGGCTCGCCGCCGATCTGGAGCGCGAGCTGAGCGAGCGCTTCGGCGTGCGCTCGCCGGTGGTCGTGCGCACGCGCGCGCAGCTCGCGAAGGTCGTCGCGCTCGATCCCCTGCGCGACGCCGTCAGCGAGGACAAGCTCTACCAGGTCAGCTTCCTCTCGGCCGAGCCGGAAGGGGGGGTGATCGAGCAGCTCGCCGCGACCGACTTCGAGCCCGAGCGCTTCGTTCACTCGGGCCGCGAGATCTACGCCTGGCACCCGCGCGGCATCCACAGCTCGCCGCTGGCCAAGCGCCTGTCCGACAAGGGGCTCGGCGTCGTCGCCACAGCCCGCAACTGGCGCACCACCGTCAAGCTGCTGGAGCTTGCAAGCGATCACGAAGGGGAATAAGACGATGGATTCAGAGCACAGGCTCCCAACGCTTATACGCCTCGCGCAAGGGCTTGGAGTCAAGGCGGAACGACTACTCGACGGCTGCTAAACGCGAGAAAGAGTGGTACGGCGGGCCCCTAACAAGAAGGTGCCTGTCCCGGTAAAAGAGTCCGGCACCATGCTCGACGCGTCGGTGCTCTCCATCCGTGGGGGACGCCCTGTGCCTGGCGTCCCCCACACGGTTAGCTCGCTAGATGCGCTTCATGCGCCGCACGGCGGCGGCTGTTTCGAGCCGCGTAGCGCCCGCAGGACGGCAGCGAGCGCGAATAGCTCGCACACGGGGGCCATTGGTGGCCCTGTCGCAGACATCTGCAACCTGATGAGCGCCACCGTGCAGGTGGCGAGCATGATGAGGCACAGGACATCGTGGGCTTCTCGGAGAAGCCGCGCTCGGCGGCGCTCCGGGTCGCGGCGGTACTTGATCTTTCGATGAGGCAAAGTGGTTCCCTTCCTGCCGCCGTTGGGCAGCTATTGGAAGTCGTTGCTGCGTCGAGTGGCGTGGTGGCCCAAGCGGGCCGTCGCAATGTCGGTTCGTGTCGCGCACAGCATGGAGTCGCCTGAACGCAGGGTTGACTGCCTGCGTCGGCAGGTGAGCGTTATGTGGGCTAGGGAGGTGTGTCCTGCCCGGCTCACCCTCGTTGCGGGCGTTCGCCGCCAGAGCATGCTGATAGCCCCGCGAGGCGTCGAGTGGCGAGGCAGCGTGCGACCAAAGCAGGTCGCGCCTCACGCGAGTTAGCTTTCGATTACGCAAGCACGCCTCTGCCAAGCAGAGGACGGCTGCGATGCGGCATAGCTGTCCCTCCTTCCGTGTCGGAGTCCCCTTCCACGAAACAGTCCGCATGGCAGCGCAGAGTGCGCGCCTTGGCGACTTTGACGGCAGAAAAGGGCATCGTTGCATGAGGTGGAAGACCTTACACGGGGCTGTAGATGGAGATTCTGAGTGCGGCAAGTTGCGGCCTCGGCACCGCACATGTGCGGTGCCGCCGCACCGATTGACGGTCGGCGGGACCGTCAATCGGCCAACATGTACGACCCGGAACAGCGGCACCGCCTCAGTCGCGCCCGCGCGCCCGGCGAATCTCCGACATCCGCTTTGCCAACTGCGCCTCTTGGTCGTCGGGCTTGTAGAAGCGTTCGCCGATCGCCTCGTCCGGCGCCAGCTCCTGCTCGCTGACGTGCCCGGGATGCGCGTGCGGGCTGTCATATCCCTGCCCGCGGCCGCCCGAGCGCAACTGCACCGGAGGAGGCGCCGCGCCGTGCTCGCGCACGAACCCTCGCGCCGCCCCGATCGCGCGCTTGGCGGCGTCGGACTTCGGCGCCAGCGACAGGTAGATGGCGGCCTGTGCGAGCGCGAACTGGCACTCCGGCAGTCCCGCGTGCTCGACCGCGGCCGCCGCGCCGGTCGCCACCGCCAGCGCCTGCGGGTCGGCGTTGCCGACGTCCTCGCTGGCCAGGATCACCATCCGCCGCGCGATGAAGCGCGGGTCCTCGCCGCCCTCCAGCATCACCGCCAGGTAGTACAGCGAGGCGTCGGGATCGGAGCCGCGCGTGGCCTTGATCCAGGCGGAGATCGTGTCGTAGTGGGAGTCGGCCTGCTTGTCGTAGTGCACGATCCGCCGCTGCAGGGCGTCTTCGGCGTGCTCGACGGTGACGGTGCCGCCCCCGCCCGCCCCGCCAACGGTCTCGCATGCCAGCTCCAAGGCACTCAGCGCCGTCCGCGCGTCGCCGAGCGAGCGGGCGGCCAGCAGCTCGATCGCCTCCTCGGCCACTTCGACCTCGCCGCACTCGCCCCGCTCCAGCGCCCGCCGCAGCAGCGTCAGCACGTCGGCCTCGGTCAGCTCGCTCAGCTCGTACAGGCGCGTGCGCGACAGCAGCGCGCGGTTGACCTCGAACGACGGGTTCTCGGTGGTGGCGCCGATCAGCGTCACGAGCCCTTCCTCGACCGCCGGCAGCAGCGCGTCCTGCTGCGCCTTGTTGAAGCGGTGGATCTCGTCCAGGAAGAAGATCGTGCGGCGCCCGGACTTCAGTCGTTCGCGGGCGCGGGCGAGGACCGCCCGCACCTCCGGCCGGCCCGCTTCCACCGCGCTCAGCTCCTCGAAGGCCGCCCCGGAGCTGGCCGCGACGATCCGCGCCAGCGTCGTCTTGCCGCTGCCGGGCGGGCCGTGCAGGATCATCGAGTGCGGCCGGCCCTGTTCGATCGCGGTTCGCAATGGCGAGCCGGCCGCGAGCAGTTGCTCCTGGCCGACGAACTCTGTCAGCGTCGTCGGCCGCATTCTCGCCGCCAGCGGTACGGTGGCCGAGCCGGCGCTCCCCGGCGCGGCGGCCTCAGGCGGCTCGAACAGCGAGTCCATCGCCCACAGTGTGGCGCAAGGCCCCCCTTGGTCTATCTTCTGCGCGTGCCCGTTCCCGCGGCCAGGTTGCAGGCCTCCCTTGCCGACGGCACGACGCTCGCGTGCGAGCTGTTCCTGCCCGACGGCCCGGGGCCACATCCGGGCGTGGTCGTCCTGCACGAGTCGTTCGGGCTCAACGACGACATCCGCCGCATCGCCGCTCGCTTCGTCGACGCCGGCTACGCGGCGCTGGCGCCCAACCTGTTCTCGCACGGCTCGCGCATCGTCTGCCTGGCACGGCTGATGGGCGATGTGGCGCGCGGCTCGATCGACCGCGAGATCGCCGACGTGCTCAGCGCGCGCGACGCGTTCGCCGCGCGCGCTGAGGTGGACGCGCAGCGCATCGCCGTCGCCGGCTTCTGCCTTGGTGGCGGCTTCGCGCTGATCGCCGCCACCAAGCCCGGCTTCAAGGCCGCCTCGGTCAACTACGGCGACGTGCCCAAGCAGCGCGAGAAGCTGGACGGCGCCTGCCCGGTCGTCGGCAGCTTCGGCGACCGCGACAAGATGTTCGGCGCGAACATGGCCACGCGGCTGGAGCGCCATCTGGGCGCGCTCGGGGTTGCGCACGATGTCCAGGCCTACGAGGGCGCCGGCCACTCCTTCTTCTCCAAGCACGAAGGCTGGCAGGCTTGGCTGGCACGCTTTCCGACGCCGATGCGCGTCGCGCCGGACGCGGCGGCGGCGCAGGACGGCTGGCGGCGGATGCTCGCGTTCTTCGACGAGCACGTGCGCGGCGCGCCAGCCTGATCGCGCTCAGCGTTTGCTGCGTGGACGGCGCTTGCCGCCGATGCCGCGGCGCTTGTGCGCGGCCGCGTTGGCCTTGCCGCCGGCGGCGTGGTAGGCGGCCATCAGGTTCGTGAGCGATTCGTGCGAGGTTTCGCCGAACGAGGGAAGGTCCTCGGGGTTTTTCGCCCCACGGGGAAGAATCCCGATCTCAAGGTGCGGGGCGCTGGAGATGCCGACGTCGCCGCAGCCGACGTCGGCGATCGGCTGCCCGGCGCTCACATGCGCGCCGACCGGCACGAGCGCTGGCCGGGCGTGGCCGTAGTAGACGTAGCGGCCGGCGTCGATCCCGCTTTCCACCCGCAGCACCGGCGCCCAGTTGCCGAAGCCTTCCAGGCCCTCCTTGACGATCGTGCCGGAGGCGACGGCCAGCTCGACAAGCTGGTGGCCGCACTGGTCGCTGGAGCCGCCGAGGTCCACGCCCTGGTCGAGTGTCCAGGTTGAGGGCGAGGCGACGCGGCTGAAGGGGTAGAGCGGAAACACCCAGCCGCCGCCCGCGGCCGCCGGATAGGGCCCGACGACCGGTGGGGCCGGAGTGCTCGGCGCGTTGCCCGGCGCTTCGCTGCCGCCGGTCGATTCCATCGCCGCGGCGGACGCCGCCGCAAACGACAGGCACATCACCAGCACACCCGTTGTGAACGCCGCTGCCAGCGCTCTACACAAAGTCTCAGCCTTCCGGTCGGCCTACGGGGTTAGCTGACGGGCTGGCGCTTGAAATGCGCCTCCCGCGGAACACCGCGGAACTCGCCCCAACAATTGGGTCCCCCGCTCCCTGGCACAGCCAAGGACTCGGCGTGGGCAGCAATCTAGTGCATGCTGCGGTCGCGATGTTCAGTTGACACGGCAGTTGCACACGTAAGCGCACGCAATTTGCGTGCTTGCGCGTATCGTGGAGGGCGATGACCACAGCTCCGCGCGACCCCGAGCAGGCCGAGGCGCTCGGCGCCCCGACTACCGCGCAACTGCCCGACGACACACGCATGGGCACGGTCAGCCTGACCGTCGCCGACCTGTCGCGCTCGCTGGACTACTACGAGCGCGCGGTCGGCCTGCGCCTGCACAGGCGCGACGGCGATCGCGTCTGGCTCGGCGCCGGCGGCGAGGATCTGCTTGAGCTGGTGCAGCGGCACGGCGCCCGGCCCGTGCGCGGCTACAGCGGCCTCTACCACTTCGCGCTGTTGTTGGCAGAGCGCGCCGACCTGGCCCGCTGGCTCGCCCATGCGGCGCGCGAGCGGATCGCGCTCGTCGGGCTCTCCGACCACTTCGTCAGCGAGGCGATCTACCTGAGCGACCCCGACGGCCACGGCATCGAGATCTACTGGGACCGCCCGCGCTCGGCGTGGGAAGGCAAGGTGGCCGAGCGGATGACGACGCTGCCGCTCGACACGGCGAGCCTGCTGGGCGAGCTGGCCGATCCCGCCGCCGAGCCGTTCGAAGGGCTGCCCGCCGGCACCAGCATGGGCCACGTGCATATGTGCGTCGCCGACGTCGAGGAGACGATCGCCTTCTATCGCGACCTGCTCGGCTTCGGCCTGATGGCGGCGCTCGGGCAGCAGGCCGCGTTTCTGAGCGCCGGCGGCTATCACCACCACCTCGGCGCCAACGTGTGGGAGAGTCGCGGCGCTGGCCAGCCGCCGCCGGACGCGGCCGCGCTCAGGCACGCTACGGTCGTGCTCCCGAGCGAGCGCGACCGCGAGCAGGCGCTTGCAAGGCTGTCGGATGGTGGGGTCGAGTCGCAACCGCTGGACGGTGGAGCGCTGGTGCGCGACCCGAGCGGCAATCCGATCCTGCTCGCCTTGGCGGAAGGGAACCGTTGAGTTGAAGCGCCCGGCTGAAGTTCCCACGGCGCCGGTCGCGGCCGCCTCGCTGATCGTCGGCTATGCGGTCGCCGTCGCGACCGGCTCACGCCCGCTCGGCGGCGTCGTGCTCGCGCTCGGCGGGCTGTGGTGCATTCGCGGGTGGTCGATCCGGCACGGTCGTCGCACGGCGATCGTGCTCGGCTGCGTCGGGCTTGCCGCGTTCGCGCTCTCGCACGTGGTCGCCTTGGCGATCGGCGCCTGGCCGTCGGTGCTGCTCTGCTCGGCTGTCCTCGCGGCGATCGTGTGGGTGCGGGCGGATTCACGTGAGCGCCCGCCGGCCGCGATTGGTTAGCGATCTATGCTCGGCTGGCTCTCTTCGGCCTCGCTAGCGACGTCATGCAGATCGAGCGGCCATACGGTTTCGAGAGAGTGCAAGCTTCAGGCGCTCTTCAGGCGAGCGCTTCAGCATGTCCGTCATCTCGTCGGCATCCCAGTCGGCTTCGAGTCGGCGCGAACTAAGAACGAGTTCTTCTCCCATAACAAGTAGAAGCTTGCGCAGCGTGTCGAACGTGGGCGACACCAAGCCGCGCTCGATGCGACTGACCGCCGCCTGTGCGGTGGCCGCCCGCAACGCCAGCTGACGTTGGCTGAGGCCGAGTCGCCGCCGCCGTTCCCTGATGAGATCGCCCGGCTCACTATTCATATCAAAAATGATATCAAGTTTGGCGGTCAGCGACCCCCGAGTCCAGCTCTCGATACCGCGCCAGCAACTCCAGCTCCCGCTGCTTGCGCGGGAACATCGTCGCCACCAGCGCCGCGCCCAGCAACACCGCGACGACGCCAGCCGTGTACGCCCACTGGTCCCCTTTCACGAACGACTCCTTGGCGCCGGCGACGATCGCTTTGGCGTAGTGCGGGTAGCGCTGTGCCGTTGCCGCCGCGCTGGAGAACGACTTCTCCAGTTCTGCTTCCACGCCGCTGGTGACCCGCGCCCTTTGCGGCGAAGCCGCGATCGCGCTGGACACCGCCGCCGCGTAGCCCGCCGTCAGCAGCGCGCCGAAGATCGACTGCATGATCGCGCCGCCGAGGTCGCGCTGCAGGTCGGCCGTGCCCGAGGCCATGCCGGCGCGGCGCACCGGCACCGAGCCGGTCAGCGAGTGCGACGCCGGCGTGCCCGCCAGGCCCACCCCGACGCCGACGAACACGTAGCCAAGGCCGACCTTCCAGTAGGCGATGCCGTCCTTCCACAGCAGCAGCATCGTCAGGAAGCCGAGCAGGCAGAACGCGTATCCGCACAGCAGCGTGAAGCGCGCTCCCCGCGTCTCCACCAGTCGTGCCGAGTGCGGTGCCACCAGCACCATCGCAAGCGCCGCCGGGATGATCGCCAGGCCCGAGTCGAGTGTCGAGTAGCCGAGCACGTTCTGCAGGAACTGCTGGCCGATGAACATCGCGCCCATCAGCGAGCCGAACACGACGATCCCGGCCAGTGCCGCCACCCAGAAGATGCGCCGCCCGGCGATCCGCAGGTCGTAGAGAGGTGACTTCGCACGCCTTTGTCGAAAGACAAACGCAATCAATGCCACCACGGCCACCAACGCTGCGACCAGCGTCGCCGAAGTTTCGCCGCCCACCGGCGCGAAGTTGATCGCCAGCACGACCCCGGCGACGGCCAGCACCGAGCAGACGCCGCCGAAGTGGTCGACCGGGTCGCTCGTCTCGTTGACATGAGACGGCACGTAGCGCCACGCCAGCCACAAGGCGACCACGGCCAGCGGCAGCGTGATGAAGAACACCGAGCCCCAGTGAAATTGAGTCAACAGCAGCCCTGAGAGCAGCGGGCCGAGCGCTGAGATCGCGCCGCCGAGGCCGGACCACAGCGCGATCGAACGGGTGCGCCCTGCACCGGACCACAGTGCGGTAATCAGCGCCAGCGTCGTCGGGTAGGCCATGCCGGCGGCCAGGCCGCCCAGCACCCTCGCTCCGATTAGCACGAACTCGTTGGGGGCCAGCGCTGCCAGCAGCGAGGCGGGGATCGCCAGCGCCGTGCCGGCCAGCAGCATCTGCTTGCGGCCGTAGCGGTCGCCGATCGCCCCCAGGTACAGCACGGAGGCGGCCAGGCCGAGCGAGTAGCCGACCGCGATCAGGTCGAGCGAGGTCTGCGAGGCGTCAAAGGCCTTGCCGATGTCCGGCAGGGCGACGTTGGCGACCGCCAGGTTCAGGTTGGCGACCGCGGCGACGGCGATCAGCGCGCTGAGAACGGCGCGGGGCCGCTCGGGCTTTAGCCCGTTCGTGGCCCCCTGACCGCTGGTTGCGACCATCAAGAGAGGACGTTAGCCGGGCGCACGAGTCTTCTCATCCTCCCATCGGGGTGACATAGAGACCCTTCTCATCGTCCTGCCGAGGTTCTTTGGGGCTATCCGCCCCACTTCCCCTTCCCGTACCGCGCCAGCTCCAGCCGCGCGACCACGCCGCGGTGCACCTCGTCGGGGCCGTCAGCCAGTCGCAGCGCCCGCGCCGCCGTCCATGCGCCGGCCAGCGGGAAGTCGTTTGAGAGGCCGCCGCCGCCGTGCAGTTGGATCGCCATGTCAACGACCTGCTGCGCCATGTTTGGCACCGCGACCTTGATCTGCGAGACCGCGCCGATTGCCTCCGGCGCGCTCGTGTCCAGCAGCCACGCCGCGTGCAGCACGTGCAGGCGTGCCTGGTCGATCGCGATCCGCGCGTCGGCGATCCGCTCGCGGTTGCCACCGAGGTTGGCAAGCGGCTTGCCGAATGCGACCCGCTCGCTCGCGCGTCGGCAGGCCAGCTCCAACGCCAACTCGGCCACGCCGATCAAGCGCATGCAGTGATGGATGCGGCCGGGGCCGAGCCGCGCCTGCGCGATCGCGAACGCCTGGCCGGGGCCGCCGATGATCGCCTCCACCGGCAGCCGCACGTCAGTGAACGAGACTTCGCCATGCCCGCCCGGGGCATCGAGGAAGCCCATCGCCTCAAGCATCCGCTCGACCTTCACGCCCGGGGTGTCGAGCGGCACCAGCACCATCGAGTGCTGGTGGTAGCGGTCGGCCTCGGGGTCGCTCAGACCCATGAAGATCAGCACCCTGCAATTGGGGTGGCCGACGCCTGTGCTCCACCACTTGCGCCCGTTCAACACGACCTCGTCGCCCTGCACGATCGCGGTGGCCTGCATGTTGGTGGCATCCGATGAGGCGACCTCGGGCTCGGTCATGCAGAAGGCCGAGCGGATCTCACCCTCCAGCAGCGGCTGCAGCCACAAGCGCTGCTGCTGCTCTGAGCCGAAGTGCCACAGCACCTCCATGTTGCCGGTGTCCGGTGCGTTGCAGTTGCACACCTCGGCGGTTATCAGCGAGCGTCCCATCCGCTCGGCCAGCGGCGCGTACTGGACGTTCGACAGGCCCGCGCCGCGCTCGGCGTCGGGCAGGAACAGGTTCCACAGGCCCTCGCGCTTGGCGATCGCCTTCAGCTCTGCCACCGCCGGCAGCACCACCCACGGGTCCGCGCGGGCCAGCAGCTCACGGTGGTAGGGCTCCTCGCGCGGCGCCACCTCCTGCTCCTGGAAGCGCACGAGCCGCTCCAGCAGCTGCTCGGTGCGGGGGGAGTGTTGGAAATCCATCGCCGCGTGCGTACAGTACAGGTCGATGTCAGAGCAGCAGCCCACGCTCAATCGCCAGTTCCGGCTCAGCTCGCGCCCGCAGGGGATGGTCACGCGCGAGAACTTCGAGCTCGTCTCCGAGCCGTTGCCCGAGCCGGGAGAGGGAGAGGTGCTGGTGCGCACGCAGTACATCTCGCTCGATCCGGCGATGCGCGGCTGGATGGCCGAGGGACGCTCCTACATCCCTCCAGTCCAGCTGGGCGAAGTGATGCGCGCCGGCACCGTCGGCGAAGTGATCGCCTCCGGCGGCGAGCGCTTCGCTCCAGGCGACCATGTCACCGGTTGGCTGGGTGTGCAGGAGTACGGGCTTGCCCCCGAGGCGGGTGTGTTCCCAGTCGATCCGTCCGCGGCGCCACTGACCACCTACCTGGGCGCGCTGGGCATGCCCGGCATGACCGCCTACTTCGGCCTGCTCGACGTCGGCGAGCTGAAAGCCGGCGAGACGCTGGTTGTGTCCGGCGCGGCTGGAGCCGTCGGCGGCGTCGTCGGCCAGATCGCCCGGATCAAGGGCGCTCGCGCGATCGGCATCGCGGGCGGGCCGCAGAAGTGCGAGTGGGTTGCCGGCGAGCTCGGCTTCGACGCCTGCATCGACTACAAGCACGAGGATGCCGCCACAGCACTGCGTGAGCACTGCCCGGAGGGGATCGACGTGTACTTCGACAACGTCGGCGGTGAGATCCTCGACGCGGCCCTGGCCCGGCTGGCGCGCGGCGCGCGCGTGGTGATTTGCGGCGCCATCTCCCAGTACAACAACCTTGAGTCGATGCGCGGGCCTTCCAACTACATGTCACTGCTGGTCAACCGTGCGCGCATGCAGGGGTTTGTCGTGCTCGACTACATCGGCCGCTACGCCGAGGCACAGCGAGAGATGGCCGGCTGGATCGCCGCGGGCGAGTTGATCGCGCGCGAGGACATTGCGGAGGGCTTCGAGTCGTTCCCCGAGGCGCTCGCGCGGCTGTTTGCCGGTGAGAACGTCGGCAAGCTCGTGTTGAAGGTCTAACGAGCGTTTCTCACCCCGCGTGGTTGCGGGCAAGGTGGGTCACCGGATGCCTGAGAGTGGAGAGGGGGTCACTCGCAGACATCCGACGACCCGTGCGTGCCCTCGGGGGGTTGAGAGATCACGCACCATGACCTTACATATTCGCGCCCCACAAAGCCAGGCTTGCCAGCAAAGTTTGTATCCGTTCCTTTATAGACAGATCGGGTAGCGCGGAAAACCGTCGGCTTCTCCGCCGGTAAAGCCCGCTTGTTGGTATTTGCGCCCAAATCAGAATGTATACTTGTTGTGAACTTGGCGGACAAGTTTGTGGCATAATCGCATCATCCGGCGCTGACAAAAGGGAAAGTGCCGGACTAATGGGCATCGCACTATGAGTCGGAAACAGTTGGGTCGGAGACCGCTATCGCGGACGCGGCCCGTCTGTAGGCTCGTCTAACGAGGAGGACAGGGCATGAGGGCATCAGGCAAGCCAATTCGGGCTCACTGGACGATCCCGATCTGTGGGCTGGCGGCGGTGGCTGCGCTTGCTTACACAGTGAGCGCACCGGCCAGTGGTGCGCAACCACCTGTGGCGCGAGCCGCCAGGACCATTCATCTGGAGGAGCACGGTCGGCTCAAGTTCGTCTCCGAACGCGGCTCGACGCTGATCGAGCGCGGCACTGCCTACGGCACGTACACGGCAACGATGGTCGCCGACCTGACGATCCATTCGAAATCGGTGACGGCCAGCGTGGCGATCTATCCGCGCGGCGGCTCGATCACCGGCAGCGCCAACGCCAGCTACCGGATCGTCAAAAACCTCGGCTACTTCGGAGGAACGTTGACGCTGGGGCGTGGCAGTGGTCGCTACAGCCATATCGCCGAGGTCAACCACAAACCGCTGGGCATCAGTGGCGTCATCAACCGCTTCAACTTCGAAGTCGAAGTGAAAGCAAGCGGTGAAGCTACCGGCGTGTAGCCGTAGCCGATGAGGTTCGCTGGTCGCTCGACCGGGGTGGCGCTGACGCTGGCCTGCTTGCTGTGGACGGGCGCGACGTCGGCATCGGCATCGGCGACGCCTGCTCCGGGGCCATCCGCGCGGTTGCACGTCGTATTCACTCCCGACCTTGCCGGTGCGCGCACAACGGTCGAGATGTCACTCAGCATCGCGGCAGCGCCGGGTCAGGCGCCACCGTCGCTACGGTCGCTGGCGCTGCGACTACCACAGGGGATGGGGGTGGCGACGACGACCCTGGGCGAGGCCAACTGCGAGCCGGCCAGCCTGTTCGCCTCAGGCCTTGACGGCTGCTCAGCCAACGCTCTGCTCGGCTTCGGCACCGCGACGGCGGTTGTCCCCGCGCCGTCGGGCAACGTGGTCGAGCGGGCCGAGCTGCATCCGTTGATGGGGCCCTCACACGAAAATCAAATCGAAGTCCTGTTCTACGTCCAGGCGAACACGCCCGTGTTCGCACAGCTGGTGTTGCCCGCGGTTCTGGCTGAAGACGCCGCTCCCTACGGAGAACAGCTGCTGACCTCGGTGCCCTTGATCGAAGTGTGGCCGGAAGGGCCGGACCTGGCGCTGCGCAGCATCGACACGACAATCGGGCCGCTGCACCTGCTCTACCATCGCCGCGTCGGGTCGAAGACCGTCTACTTCCGGCCGCAGGGAGTCAAGATTCCACGGCAGTGCCCCCCCGGCGGCTTCCCGTTTGGGGCGGTGATGAGCTTTGCCAGTGGTGCGAGCACGAGCGCCGAGTACCGCGTGGCCTGTCCCATCGCGACGCGCGAATGAAGCGACGCCTCGTACCCTTCGGCGTCGGAGCGATTATCGCGGCCGTCCTCGCCCTGGCCGTGCCCGCGACGCCGGCCGGCGCGGTGCCGGCGCCGGCTTTCGGCATCGCCCATTTCTCGATGCAGGCGCTGGGCTCCGGCGAAGCGGGCGACGAACTGTTCACACAGGCCGCCGGACATCCGTTCGCGTTGAAAGCGTCGGTTGAATTTGCCAACGAACCGGCCGGCGCCTACCGCGTGCCTACCGAGGAAGCGCGCGACGTCACGATCGACCTTCCCCCCGGCCTACTTGCCTATCCGCAGGCGGTCGCTGCTTGCAGGCAGGTCGAACAGCAGTGCCCGGTCGACTCGCAGGTCGGGTATTTCGTGCTGCACGCCAGCACCCTGTCGCTGTTCGCTGGTTCCGAACAGGGGGTCAGCAGCCTGTCGCTGCTCGCTCCGATTTACAACCTGGCGCCGTCAGGCTCCGAACCGGCCGAGCTCGGGCTTGCCACTCCGCTTGGCACGATCCCGATGCAGGGGCGACTGGTGCGCACACCTGCCGGCTACTCGCTCGCGGTCTCCGCCAAAGGGCTCGCTCAGCTTGGCGTGTTGAGCATCGAAATCACGCTGTGGGGCGCGCCGGCCGAAACAGCGCACGACGCGCAGCGTGGCCTCACATGTGTCGGCCCTGAAGCCAACCCCACATCCCTCTGCACCGGCGGCGGCACTGCCGACGGCGAAGAAGCTCGGCCCTTCCTGACGATGCCCAGCAAGTGCGGCGCGCCGGCGCCGACCGCGAGTGTTTGGGCGGACGCGTGGCTGCACCCAGCCGAATACGTCAAGGCTGAATCCAGCCTCGCTTCGCTTGGCTACTGCGACCGGCTGCCGTTCTCGCCTCAGCTCTCCGTGCTCCCCGAAAACCTTGCCGCCGAACAGCCGGTGGGCGTCGACGTTGGCGTTGGCGTCAGCTCCAACGAAGCGCCCTCGCTGGTCTCCGCGCCACCTTTGCGCAGCGTCGCCCTGACGCTGCCACAAGGGATGTCGATCAACCCCGCCGCTGCCGGCGGTGTCACGGCGTGTGCCGCCGCCGGCAGCGAAGGCATCGACCTGCCGAGCGGCCTCGGCGAGGAAGGCCGGCCGCTCTCGCCCAGCGAAGTCGGCGAAGGAGAGGAATCGGATCCCGGAGGAGAAGCCGTGCTGGCTGCCGGGCACTGCCCGCGGGCGTCGACGATCGGCCAGGCCGAAGCGCGCAGCCCGCTGCTTGCCGAACCGATCGCCGGTCACGTTTACCTGGCTGAGCCGCTGTGTGGCTCCAGCGGGCAGGCGCCCTGCGGCGAAGGCGATGCCGCCGACGGTCGCCTGCTGCGCTTCTATGTCGAACTGGGCGGGCGTGGAGAACAGAGCTCACACGGGGTCGTGATCAAGCTGACCGGCGCGATCCAGGTGAATCCCGCGAACGGGCAGCTCGTCGTGGTGCTCTCCGAAGCGCCGCAGCTGCCGCTCAGCAAGCTTGAGCTGCGGCTGTTCGGCGGGCAGCGGGCGCTACTCGTCAATCCGTCGCAGTGCGGTCCCGCCACGACGAATGCCGAGCTGCAGCCGTGGGGCTCGCCCTATGCGCCTGAAGCCGCCAGCAGCAGCTACTACAACGTCGCCGGCTGCTCGCAGCCGCAACCGTTCCAACCGACTTTGACTGCCGGCAGCTACAGCGTCGCGGCAGGCCAGTTCACGCCGTTCCTGTTCGACCTCCAGCGCAAGTCGGGCGAACAAACCCTCTCCGGGCTGCAGCTGCAGGCGCCGCAAGGGCTGGTGGCGGTGCTGGCCGGCATCACGCCCTGCCAAGAAGCGGCAGCCGGCGCCGGCGCCTGCCCGCAATCGGCGCGCGTCGGCTCCTCCGCGGTGGCGCTGGGGAGCGGCACAGAACCGCTTTGGCTGGACGGCAGCGTGTACCTGACCGGGCCCTACCGCGGCGCTCCGTTCGGCCTGGCGATTGTCACCTCGGCGCGCGTCGGCCCGCTTGACCTTGGTCAGGTGGTGATCCGGGCGCGCCTGGATGTGAACCCGACAACCGGCGCGCTGACGGTAACAAGCGATTCCCTGCCGCAGATCCTGCTGGGGGTGCCGCTGCACATGAGCGAGCTGCGGCTCGACCTCGATCGCCCTGGGTTCATAGCCAACCCGACGAGTTGCGCCGGCCAGCGGGTGCTCGCGAACGTGTCCGGCGGTGGCGGCGCGGGCGCAAAAATGTCCAACCCGTTTGGCCTGGCCGGCTGCCGTGCGCTTGGCTTCGCGCCGAAACTGTCTGCTTTCACCAGTGCCGCGGCGAGCATCCGCAGCGGTGCCAGCCTCGACCTGCGGCTCAGCCAGGCGGCCGGGCCGGGCTCGGGACAGGCCAATCTGGCGCGGCTGCGGATCGCGCTGCCCAGGGCGCTGCCGACGCGGCTGACCGCGCTGCAGTCGGCCTGCCGGGCGGCCGTGTTCGCCGCCGACCCCGCGGCGTGCCCGGCCGCGTCGCTTGTCGGCATCGCCCGCGCCGCCACACCGCTGATCTCAGGGCAGCTGGCGGGGCCGGTCTACCTGATCGCCCACGGTCGCGGTCAACCGCCTTCGCCGACGATCGTCTTGCAGGGACAAGGGCTGCGCCTGGATCTGAGCGCCGGCACGACGATCGAGCGCTCCGGGCGCACGGCGATCGGCTTCGGCTCGCTGCCCGACCTGCCGCTGCGCAGCGTCGAGCTGTACCTGCCGCGCGGGCCGCACTCGGTTCTGGCTCCCGCCGGCAAGCTTTGCTCGGCCGCCACCGCGGCGCACACGCTGGCGCTGCCGGTGGAACTGGCAGCGCACAACGGCCTGGTTTTGCACCGCACC
Organism: Solirubrobacteraceae bacterium; assembly: GCA_036279855.1. Lineage (GTDB taxonomy): Bacteria > Actinomycetota > Thermoleophilia > Solirubrobacterales > Solirubrobacteraceae > Palsa-744. The sequence goes on from DASUIH010000035.1 coordinate 28,104, forward strand.
GCCGCGATTGCTGTGCGCGGTTGCCCGCCTGCCCCCCGACACAAGAAGCGACGACGTAGACTTGCTTGACAAAGAGGGTATGCTTGTCAAGCAAGTTGATCGGCGGCAACCGACCCGCCACGAAGAGGAGGCAGCGAAGATGAGCGCAGTCGCGCAACCCCCCCAAATCGACGCGGATGCCGTGCCGGCGCCGGACTGGCACGACCGCAAGCGCTATGCCTGGCTGCTGGGGCTGGTGGTGCCGCTGCTGCCGTTCATCTCCTGGGGGCTGGTCGAAGCGAGCGGCCTTGGCATCTTCTGGTTCTACGGGCCGTTCCTGATCTTTGCCGTCTTTCCGCTGCTTGACCTGCTGCGCGGAACAGACGACGAGAACCCGCCCGAGAGCATGATCAAGTGGCTTGAGCAGGACCGCTACTACCGCTGGTGTACGTATCTGTTCCTTCCGCTGCAGTACGCCGGCTTGATCTTCGCCTGCTGGATGTGGTCGCACGGGGGCCTTTCCACGCTCGAATCGATCGGGCTGGCGCTGACGACCGCGATGGTCGCCGGGATCGCGATCAACACCGCGCACGAGCTCGGGCACAAGCGCGACTCGACCGAGCGCTGGCTGAGCAAGGTGGCGCTGGCGCAGACCGGCTACGGGCACTTCTACGTCGAGCACAACCGCGGGCACCACGTGCGCGTCGCCACGCCCGAGGATCCCGCCTCGGCGCGGCTGGGAGAGAGCTTCTACGAGTTCCTGCCGCGCACGGTCGCCGGCTCGGTGCGCTCGGCTGTCGAGATCGAACGCGAGCACCTGGCGCGTGACGGGCACGGCTTTTGGAGCGTGCACAACGACATCCTCAACGCATGGGCGATGACGCTCGCGCTGTTCGCGGGGCTCGCGATTGCGTTCGGTCCGGTCGTTCTGCCCTACCTGCTGATCCAAGGCGTGATCGGCTTCTGCATGCTGGAGGTCGTCAACTACCTGGAGCACTACGGTCTGCTGCGCCAGAAGCGCGAGGACGGGCGCTACGAGCGCTGTCGTCCCGAGCACAGCTGGAACTCCAACAACGTGGCCTCGAACGTGCTGCTCTACCACCTGCAGCGTCACTCCGACCACCATGCCAACCCGCTGCGCCGCTACCAGTCGTTGCGCCACTTCGACGAGGCGCCGCAGCTGCCGACGGGCTACGCGGGCATGATCGTGCTGGCGAGCGTTCCGCCGCTGTGGCGCAAGGTGATGGACCACCGGCTGATGGAGCACTACGACGGCGACCTGTCGAAGATGAACATCCACCCGCGCGCCCGCGCACGCGTCGTGGCCCGCTACGGCGGAGCGGGGGCGGCCGCCACGTGAGCGCGCAGGCCGCGCCGGCGCCCTACCGCGAGGCGGCCCGCGAGCTGCTGCGCGACACGCTGTTCGACGCCGCGCGCACGCTGCTGGCCGACCGGCCGTGGGCGCAGATCTCGATGGCCGAGGTCGCGCGCGCGGCGGGGGTGTCTCGGCAGACGCTATACGCCCAGTTCGGCTCGCGCGACGAGTTCGCGCAACAGTTCGTGATCCGCGAGGGGGCGCGCTTCCTGGCGGAGGTGGAGCGCGCGATCCACGCCCATCTGGACGACCCGACGCGCGCGATCCGCGCCGGGCTGGAGGCCTTTCTCGTCAGCGCCGCCGAGGATCCGCTGGTGCGGCTGCTGCTCGCCGACGACGGCACCGGCGGCATGCTGCCGCTGGTGACGACGCGCTCGCAGCCGGTGCTCGACTGGGCCGACGCGCGGCTGTGCGCGGTCATGCACGAAGGGTTCCCGGGCATCCGGGCCGAGGACGCCGAGCTGCTCGCCGACGTGTTCGTCCGGCTGGCGCTCAGCTACGTGACGATGCCGCCGCGGCGTACGCCGGCGGCGAGCGCCGCGGCGGCCGCGGCGCTGCTCGCGCCCTACGTCGAGCGGGTGCTGGCAGCCGCAGACCGCTAATCGCTACTTCTGCGCGCTTGCTGCGCCCGCGAACGGCTCGACGAACAAGCCTGGCTTTAGGTCATTGGCCGCGCGCGCAACGTGTGCTACCCCGCCACCGCGCTTGACGTCCCGAGCACGTTGCCGCTCGCGTCGAGCGCCTGCACAGCCACGTAGGCCGGCTTGCCGGCGATCGGGATCGTCGTCTCAAAGCCCGCGAAGGCACCGCCGCCGACCGGCGACAGTGCGCTTGCGCTAGAGCCCGCCAGCACGCGCCACGAGGCGATCGTGGTAGCCCCGTTCCAACTGGCGTAGACGTCGGTGGTGCCGCTCGCGCCGGCGGCGGCGGCCACCGACGGGCTGCCCGTCGGCGTACCCGTCCAGGGGAAGCGGTAGGCGCGATAGGAGTTGGTTTTGCCGGCCATGATCGCACCCCACACCAAAGTGCCCGAGGCCGTGTATTCGGAGATGTAAGGCTCGGGGCCCCAGCCGATCAGGACATTGCCGTTGGGCAACATTTGCATGTTGCCCTGGCTGCCGGCCGTGAGCGGCTTGTTGTGCTCGTACTGGCGCACGAGTGTCTCTTTGCGCGTCTTCGGGTTCAGTTGCAGCACGAGTGCGCGCGACTGCGTGTGCCTGAACGGCGAGCCGCCGTTGTCGAAGACCGTGATCAGGCCGCCCGGCTGTTCCTCGGCGTCGTGCTGGAACGCCGTCGAGGCCCCGGGGCCCTGTTTGGTGTTGCCGTGCGGGCCGCCGATCTGCTCGACCACCTGGCCGGAGTGGCCGTCGATCAGGTACATCGCCGAGGTGTCGCGCGAGGAGAGGAGGTAGGAGCCGTCCGAGCGGCGCTGGACGGAGTTCAGGTGGAAGAAGTCATACGGCCACTGGATCGTGACGCCATTCGCCGGCTCGACCGAGTGCGTCAAGGGGACGTGGTCGACCGGGTGCCACTCGCGCCGCACCAGGTGCGTCTTCAGGTCGATTTCCTGGAAGAAGCTGTCGGTGACGGCGCCGTCGGAAGGGCCGCCGACGCTTGAGATGTTGCAGTAGATCGGGTCGAACACCGTCAGCAGAGCCGTGTTGTTGGACGGTTCGAGGCGGAATTCGTGCAGGTCGGCGAGCATGCCGTTGCCGGCCCTGACTTTCATCACCGTCTGGTAGGAGGAGTTGGCGACGATCTCTTCGCCCATGCCAAAGCCCTGCGGCGGGATCCGGCCCTGCCACCAGGTCAGCACCTGATGGCCTTCGTAGGCCTGGACTTTCACGTTGGTTGCCTCCAGGCCCCCGCTCAGCTGGTCGAACCAGACGAGGTTGCCTTTGTTGTCGAAGATCATCGGGCCGGGCGGGCTGGGGCCGGAGTAGGGGGCGACGAAGATGTCGCCCGCTTCCTGGCCGGCTGAGGAGGCGTCGATGTCGATCGACGGCGCGTGCATGCTCGGCTGCGAGTGGAAGTGCAGCGTTTCGTCTGGCTTGGAGGCGGCGACGGCGACCTGGCCGGAAGCCTCGATCGGATCGCGTACCGCGACGGTGAAGTGGTAGGCGAAGGGGACGCTGCGCGAGCCGCGCTGGACGTTGCCGCGAACGGTCACCGTCTCGCTGGGATGAAATGGCTTGGCCGGCACGAAGCTGGCGCCGTCGCCCTGCGAGTAGGCCTCCAGCTTGCCCGGGTGGGCGTGGCTGTAGGAGCCCGTCACCGAGATGTGCGAGAGCGTGCTGACCGGCGCGCCGAGGAAGCTGATCTGGGTCGTGTTGGGGGCGTCGAAGGAGTCCGGCAGCGGCGTCACCTGCACGCCCGTGCCGGGCAGCAGGTCCGAGAGGTTGGTGTGCGCCGGCAGGCACTGGCGCCCGGACTTGCTGACGTACGCCGCGTTCTCGGCGGCGATCCGTTTGGCGCCGAACACGAGCGTCACGCCTGTGGCCAGCGCGATCGCCACGCCGAGCGTTATCAACCCCCTGCGGAGAAGCACGTACGCTGCAACCCCGTCAGAAGACAGGCGACTCGGTGTAGCTACCGAAGATTTGTTGAAGAGCCTCGACGATCTCACCCTCAGACGCGCGCACGCGGGCGCAATCGATCAACGAGCCCATCAGGTTACGCTCGCTCGCGGCCGCTTCGCGCAGGCCGGCCAGCGAGCGCTCGACCGTGGCGCCGTCGCGGGTGGCGCGCGTGGCCTGCAGGCGGTCGAGCTGCTTTCGCTCCAAGGCCGGGTCGATGCGCAGGATCTCCGGCTCGCCTTCGTCGCCCTCTGTGAAGCGGTTGACGCCGACGACGACGCGCTCGCCCGAGTCGATCGCCTGCTGCAGCTCGAACGAGGCGTCGGCGATCTCTCGCTGCGGGTAGTTGCGCTTGACCGCCTCGACCATGCCGCCCAGCTCGTCGATCTTGGCGAAATACTCGTAGGCGCGCTGCTCCATCTCGTCGGTCAGCGCCTCGACGAAGTAGGAGCCCCCGAGCGGGTCGACCGTGTTGGCGACGCCAGACTCGTGGGCGATCATCTGCTGCGTGCGCAGCGCGATTCGCACCGCCTGCTCGGTCGGCAAGGCCAGCGCCTCGTCGTAGGAGTTGGTGTGCAGGCTCTGGGTGCCGCCGAGCACGCCCGCCAACGCCTCGATCGTCGTGCGCACGATGTTGTTCAGCGGCTGCTGCGCGGTCAACGACACGCCCGCCGTCTGCGTGTGGAAGCGCATCAGCCACGAGCGCTCGTTGCGTGCGCCGTAGGTGTGGCGCAGCTCGCGCGCCCAGATCCGGCGCGCGGCGCGGTACTTGGCGATCTCCTCAAAGAAGTCGATCTGGGCGTTGAAGAAGAAGGACAGGCGCGGCGCGAAGTCATCGACGTCGAGGCCGCGCTCGATCGCCTGCTCGACGTAGGTCAAGCCGTCCTTCAGCGTGAACGCCAGCTCCTGCTGAGCGGTCGCTCCCGCCTCGCGGATGTGGTAGCCCGAGATCGAGATCGGGTGCCAGCGCGGCATCTTGCGCGTGCACCACTCGATCATGTCGCCGCACAGGCGCATCGCCGGGTCGATCGGGAAGCACCACTCCTTCTGGGCGATGTACTCCTTGAGGATGTCCGCTTGGATCGTCCCTGACAGCAGCTCGGGGGCGACCGCGCCGCCCCGGCCGTCGCCGTCCTCCTCGGCCGCCACCACGAAGTAAGCCAGCATGATCGCCGCGGGGGCGTTGATCGTCATCGACACGCTGACCTCGCCCAGGTCGATGCCGGCGAACAGGGTCTTCATGTCCTCGGTCGTGTCGACGGCAACCCCCTCGCGGCCCACCTCGCCCAAGCTGCGCGGGCTGTCGGAGTCGTGGCCCATCAGGCTCGGCATGTCAAACGCCGTCGAGAGGCCCGTCTGGCCGTGGTCGAGCAGGTAGTGGAAGCGCTCGTTGGTCTCCTCGCTCGTGCCAAAGCCCGCGAACTGACGCATCGTCCACAGGCGGCCGCGGTACATCGACTCGTACACGCCGCGCGTGTAGGGGTAGGCGCCGGGAAGCCCGATCGGGTCCTCGTCGGTTCCGATTCCGGGCGGCAGGTCGGCGGGCGTGTACAGCTCGCGGACCGGCTCGCCCGATAGCGTGCGGTGCCCATGGCCCGCGACATGCGTCTGAGGAGAAACAGCCATCGCCGAGATGGACGATATCGGCTGGGTGCTTCTTTTTTGGGGAGGGGGGGTGGCTTGGCGGTGTGCGCCTGCCTTGTGCTCTCCCTGGGTGGCTGCGGCGGGGCGTCGGCTCCGCGCAAGGTGACGCTGATCCTCGACTTCACGCCCAACGCCGTGCACAGCGGCATCTACCGCGCGCTGGCCGCCGGCTACTACCGCGACGCCGGGATGCAAATGAAGGTGGTGCAGCCGACCTCTACGCAGGAAACGCTGAAGCTGATCGACGCCGGACAGGCGCAGTTCGGGCTGGCCGACGGCAGCGACGTGGCGCAGCTGATCGACAAAGGCGGGGACGCGCAAGCCGTGATGGCGATCGTCACGCGGCCGCTCGGCGGGCTGATCGCGCTGCGCTCTGAGCAGCTTGGCTCGCCTGCGCGGTTGGCCGGCAGGACCGTCGGCGTCACCGGGGTGCCCTCCGATTACGCCGTGCTTGAAACCGAGCTGCGCCATGCCGGCGTCGATCCCAAGCGGGTGAAGGTGGCGACGGTCGGCTTTGACGGAGGGCAGGCGCTGCTGGCCGGGCGCATTGCCGCCTTCACCGGCTTCATACCCGACGACGGCGTGGCGCTCAGCGCCAGCGGGCATGAGATCGAAGCGTTTGCGCTCGACCGCTACGGCGGACCGGCCTATCCCGGGTTGGTGGCGTTCACGACGCGTGCGCTGCTGCGCTCCGATCCCACGCTTGTGCGTCAGTTCGTCGCGGCGACACTGCACGGCTACCGCGACACGCTCGCCGATCCTCGGCGCAGCCTGTCCGAGTTGGAGAGCGCCAATCCCTCCTTGCCACACAAGCTGACACAGGCCTCGCTGGCCGTCTATCTGCCCCTGTTCAGTCGCAGTGGCGCCGTCTCGGCGAGCGCCGTGCGGGCGATGTCAGCTTGGATGCTGGGGGCGCGGTTGATCGCCGCGCCGATCGCACCGCGACGCTACGCGGCGCCATTGGCCTTGCGTTAGCCGTCCATTGGCCTTGCGCCAGCAGCCGTCTGCTGTTACCTTCCTTGACAGGAAGGAGACAATATGTCTTTCCGGGAGGGTGTGTGCCCTCGGGGGTGTCGATGCGGGTGCTGGTGACAGGGGCAAGCGGGCTGGTCGGCTCAAACGTCGCCGCAGCCGCGGCGCAGCAGAGCTGGGAGGTGCTGGACGCGCGCGCGGAGCTGACCGACCGCAAAGCCTGCGTCGGGCTTGCCGCCAACTGGGAGCCCGATGTGATCGTGCACGCGGCCGGCGAGTGCTCGTTCGGTCGCTTTGAGAGCGATCCCTACGCCGCCCAGCGCGAGTACCTTGGGGCCGAGCACACGCTGGCCGCCGCGCGGCACGTGCGCGCGCGCTACGTGTTGGTGTCGAGCGACCAGGTCTACAGCGGCCGGCTGCCGTTGGGGTGGCGCGCCGGCGAGCGCGACCTGCCCGATCCCGTCAACGCGCACGGACGCGCCAAGCTTGCCTGCGAGGAAGCGGTCATGCGCTCGGCTGTTCGATGGCTTGTCGTGCGACCCGGGGAGGTATATGGGGTCAACGCCACCACGCCGCAGCGGCTCGGGCTGACGCTGCGGCTGGTGGCCCGGCTGCAGCGGCGCGCGTTGCTGCCGGCGCCCGCAGGCGGTGTGCGCTCGCCGATCTATGCACGCGACTTCAGCCAGCGGCTGTGCGAGCTGATCGCCCAGGGGTGTGAAGGCGTCTACAACGTGGCAGGGCCGGTGGCGCTGGGCCGACTTGCTTGGGCGCAGCTGTTGGCACGCGAGTTCGGCTGCCGCCAGGAGCTGGTGCGAGCGGGCAGCGACGATGCCTTCATGCGCGCCTGTGGCGAGCGCGAAGGGGTGCGACTTGCCGCCAACGCCGGGCTCAACGACGAGAAGACGACGGCCGCGATTGGGGCTCCCGCGATCGCTCCCGAGCGTGGGCTTGCGCTCACGCGCCAAACGCTGACGCAGACGCGCGTGCCTGTCGGCTGCTCAGCGCGGTAGGCTGCGCGCCTGCCAGTCACACCTACCGAAAGGGAGCACTCACATGAACAAGAGCCAGCTGGTCGAGGCGCTCGCCGCCGACAGCGGTCTCTCCAAGGCCGATGCAGGACGCGCGATCGAGTCGTTCGTCGGGCTCGTTGGCAAGACGCTGAAGAAGGGTGACGAGGTCGTCATCACCGGCTTCGGCAAGTTCTCGGTGGTCAAGCGCGCCGCCCGTCAAGGGGTCAATCCCCGTACCGGCGAGAAGGTGAAGATCAAGGCGTCGAAGGCGCCGAAGTTCACCCCCGGCGCTGCGCTTAAGCAGACGGTGCACCCGAAGAAGTAAGTAGTCGTCACGGACTGACGATCCCGCCCACCCATGCGATGACGCTCGTCGGCGAGCTGGAGCTTCAAAGCTTCGACTACACCGATCCCGGGCTGAGGGGGGAGCGCCTTCACGGGGCGATGCGCGAGCTGGCCACCCAGGGGTGGCTCGCGCAAGGGCCCTATGGGTACATGGTGCTCGACCGCGAGGCAGGGGAGTTCTTCCTGCGGACGCGCTCGGCGATCTTCCCGGGTATGAAGATCGCCGAGCTGTTCGACGTGAAAGACGGGGCGCTGTGGGAGGAGATGAAGCGCAACATCCTCCACGTCAACGGCGCCGACCACACGCGTCTGCGCTCGCTGGTGAATCCGGCGCTGACACCGCGCGCGGTCGAGCGCTGGCGGCCCGCGATGCAAAGGTTTCTCGCTGAGCTGTTCGAGCCCGTGCGCAAAAACGGCAAGTGCGAGTTCGTCGAGGCGTTTGCCAAGCCCTACCCCTCGCAGACGATCGCGACCGTGATGGGGGCGCCGCTCGCCGACGCTCCCAGGCTTCACCACTGGTCGAATTGGATTCAGCGCCAGTTCGACGCCGCCTCAATGGCAAACGAGCGCGATCGGATCGAGGTCGCTGTGCAGGAGTTCTACGAGTACGCACGCGCGCTGATCGCCGCCCGTCGTGACGATCCGCGCGACGATCTGATCTCGACGCTGCTGGCGGCCGAGCAGGAAGGCGACCGTCTTTCAGAGGAGGAGTGCGTCAACCTCGTCCTGAACGTGTTGATCGGCGGCGTCGACACGACGCAGAGCCAGCTCGCGCACGCTGTGCGGCTGCTGGCCGAACATCCCGATCAGTGGGCCGCGCTGCGCGCCGATCCGACGCTGGCCGGCGCCGCCGTGGAGGAGGCGCTCCGCTTCGAGCCGATCACTCCCTTCACGGCGCGGATCACCGTCGAGGAGCTGGAGTACCGCGACGTCACGTTTCCGAAGGACACGATCGTGATGGTGTGCGCGTTCACCGGCAACCGCGATGGCGTCGGGCCCGAGCCTGAAGAGTTCGACATCACCGCCGAGCGGCCGAAGGCGCGCGTGCTCACATTTGGCGCCGGCGTGCACTACTGCCTTGGCGCGAACCTGGCGCGGCTGGAGCTGGAGGAAGGGCTCGGCTTCCTCGCCCGCAACGTCGACACGCTCGAACTGGACGGCGAGGCCGTCTACGAGAGCATCCTTGGCATCTACGGGTTGGCCGAGCTGCCCATCCGCTTCAGCCCGGCCGTCGCGGCCGGCTGAGCCGGTCCTTCCGACAGACCCCGAACATCCGTCTATTAGGACGGATCCAGCCAGTCCGCCCGCTTAGGATGGCAACTGCCAAACAGGCACGCCATCGAATAACAGGGGGGTCTGTTGGGGGTTTCGCCCGACAGGCTCGCGAAGGGCGGCACGGGGCCGCCCCGGTACTAGGGAAGGAGTCCGGGCTATGGGGTGGATACGAGCGGCAGCGGTTGGATTGTTGGCAGCTGTTTGCCTGGCGGCCGCGGGGCGTGCGGTGGCGGGGGAGTACCACGTGTACAGCTGTCGCACGCCGCAGGGGGGTGTGGCGCCGGCGGACGGGTGGGTGAGTTCTGTGAGTGGGTTGGGTGGCGTTGTTGAAGACAGTTGCAAGAACGGCGGGGCGCTGGTTGCGGCGCTTGGCGATGGCAGTTCGCACGAAGTCGGAGTGGATCATGCGGCATGGACGTTTAGTCCTTTTCCGGGAATGGATCTCAGAGGGGCACGTCTTTGGCGTGCTGGCGACGCGAACGGTGGCTGGGGAACCAATGCAACTTATGAGTTTTGGCTGGCCGGGCCTGAAAATGAACAGACAGCTTCAGATGTCATTGATAGTTGTGTCGCTGAGTTCGGGTGTCCGTCGGGAGTCGGCACATTGGCTCAGCCTCAGTCTCAATCGAACTTGATTTCAGTTGAACCAGAAAACTTGGATGGACGTCTGTACACCAACGTGTCATGTGGTGGTAGCGCAAAATTCACTTGCCCGAGCGGCAAAGGCGACGCCAACGGCTACGCAGCCGTTGTCTACCTCTACGCCGCCGACTTCACCCTCGAACAGACATCGCAGCCCATGGCTACCAACGTCACAGGTGAACTTGCCACCGGCTCAACGCTCAGCGGCACCGCCGATCTTTCCTTTGAAGCCTTCGATCTCGACTCAGGCGTCTACCAGGCCGTCTTCTCCGTCGACGGCGATGAAGTCGGGCGTACCCTGATCGACGAAAACGGCGGGCACTGTCGTGACGTCGGCGGCACGAGCGACGGGCTGCCGGCATTTTTGTACCTGCAACCGTGCCCTGAGAACGTCAGCGCCGATCTGCCGTTCGACACGACGGCACTAAGCGACGGTGCGCACCATCTCGTCGTCGCCGTCACCGACGCCGCCGGCAACTCGACGGTGGTGCTCGACCGCAAGGCCGACGTCGTCAACCATCCCAGCGTGCCGGTGACCGTGCCGAGCGCTGGCGGTGCGAGTGGGGCCGTGGTCGGCGCGGCCAACGGCATGCCTGCGTCCGCGACAGCGAGCTTGGTCGCGCGTTGGTCTGCCACCGCGCACAGCTCGCTCACCGCGCGCTTCGGTGCCGGGCAGACCGTGACAGGGAAGCTGTTGGCGCCCGGTGGCGCGCCGGTCGCCGGAGCCGTCGTGCAGGCACAGTTCCGGCCCGCGGCCCTGGGAGCCCGACCCCAACAGCTGGCCGCTGCCCGCACCGCCACGGACGGGCGCTTCAGCCTGCGCCTGCCGCGTTCGCTGCCCTCCGGTCGGCTGACGCTTTCCTACAGCGCCCACGACGGGCAGGCCACGCCGGACGTCACCGCCGCGCTGACGTTGATCGTGCCGGCGTCGTTGCGCCTGCGTGTGACTCCGCATAAGTCCTACGCGGGGGGGACGATCCGCTTCAGCGGCACGCTGCGTGGGCTATCGCTGCCGCACGGAGGCAAGCAGCTGGTGTTGGAAGCGCGCAGCTCGGGTGGGGCTTGGCGCCAGTTTCAGGTGCTCGACACGCGCGCGCACGGGGATTTCCACGCCTCCTATCGCTTCCGTCTGCCAGGGCCGGTGACTTATCAGTTCCGGGCGTCGTGTCCGCACGAGGCGGACTTTCCTTACGGGGCGGGGGCATCGAACGTCGTCAGTGTGCGCGAGCGCTGAGCGAGGTGAGCCTGGCGTTGCCGCTCAGGCCTGCGTCCTCGCTCAGCCCGCAGCTGCGGCGTTTGGCATGCGACCTGGCACCTGCCGGCTTGCGCACGCTCGATGCCATCCACGTGGCAACCGCCGGGAGCTTGGCGATCTGTTGGAGAGCGTCTACGCATACGATCCCCGTCTGATCGAGGCGGCACGCGATGCGGGCCTGCGCGTGCTTGCGCCAGCCGACGGGCCGTGACCGCGCGCGACGGTCCAAGCGACAGCGAAGGGCGATCCGAAGCGATAATGGAGCGCAGAGTGCCGCACGGTCATATGCCTATGCACGTAACGGTCGACCGGGAGTTCTGGCGCGACCGCCGCGTGCTGGTCACCGGGCACAACGGCTTCAAGGGAGCCTGGCTGTGCTTGTGGCTGCAGGCTCTGGGCGCGCGTGTGCGCGGGGTCTCGCTGGCTGCGCCGCCGACGTCGCCGTCGCTGTACGAGCTGGCGCGGGTGCGGGAGGGGATGGAGCGGTGCATCGCCTGCGACGTGCGCGACACAGCCGCTCTAGCGCGAACGGTGCAAGACGCACACCCCGAGATCGTCATCCACCTGGCGGCGCAGCCGTTGGTGCGCGCCTCTTTCGCGGCGCCGGCGGAGACGTTCGCGGTCAACACGCTAGGCAGCGCGCACCTGCTCGACGCGGTGCGTGGCTGCCAAGAGGTACGCGCGGTCGTGATCGTCACATCGGACAAGTGCTACGCGCCGATCGCCAACGGGCGTCCCCACGTCGAGGGGGACCCGCTTGGCGGAGACGATCCCTACTCGGCTTCGAAGGCGGGCGCGGAGTTGGTCACGGCCGCCTATCGCGACTCGTTCTTCACCGCGCCCGACCGGCCCCGCGTCGCCACGGCTCGCGCCGGCAATGTCATTGGCGGCGGCGACTTCGGCGCCGAGCGACTGCTGCCCGACCTGTTTCGTGCCGCCCTCGCCGGCGAGCCGCTGCTGTTGCGCAATCCTGAGGCGGTGCGGCCCTGGCAGCATGTGCTCTCGCCGCTGTCGGGGTATCTGCTGCTGGCGCAGGCGCTGTGCGAGTCGGGCCAGTACGCGCGTGCTTGGAACTTCGGGCCGGACGAGCTGGACGCGCTGACGGTGCGCGAGCTGGTGGCGCGGGTGGCCGAGCTGTGGCCGACGCCGGTCGACTGGCGCGTTGACGAGGGCGAGCATCCGCGGGAGAACCCCACGCTGCGGTTGGACTCGACGCGGGCGCGAGCGGAGCTTGGCTGGTGTCCCTCGATCGGGCTCGAACAGGCGCTGCGGATGACCGCCGAGTGGTTCTGCGCCTATCGCGCCGGCGCGGACATGCGAGAGGCGACGATCGAACAGATCGATGCCACGCCCGTCCAAACCGCGAGTGTTGGAAGATGAGGCGATGCCCACAGCGATAGTCACCGGATCGGGAGGGCTGATCGGCGCAGAGTCGGTCGGTCACTTCGTGCAAGCCGGCTACGACGTGATCGGGTTGGAGAACGACATGCGCGCGCGCTTCTTCGGCCCCGACGCCTCGACCGCGCCGACCACGCAGGCACTGGTCGAGCGCTACCCGTCCGAGTTCCGCTCGATCGAGCTGGACATCCGTGACACCGAGGGCGTGAGTCGCGTGTTCGCCGAGCACGGCGGTCAGATCGAGCTGGTGATCCACGCCGCCGCGCAACCCTCACACGACTGGGCAGCGTCAGACCCGCAGCTCGACTTCGCGGTCAACGCCGGCGGCACGCTGAACCTGCTGGAGGCCACACGGACGCATGCGCACGGCGCCACCTTCGTGTTCTGCTCGACAAACAAGGTCTACGGCGACCTGCCCAACTCGCTGCCGCTGGTCGAGCTCGATCGGCGCTTGGAGCTGCCCGAAGGCCATCCTTATTTCGACGGCATCGACACGAGCATGTCGATCGATCGCAGCACGCATTCGCTCTTTGGCGTGTCAAAGGCAGCCGCCGACCTGCTCGTGCAGGAGTACGGCCGCTACTTCGACATGCCGACCGTCTGCTTTCGCGCGGGCTGCCTGACCGGGCCCAACCATGCCGGCGCACGACTGCACGGCTTTCTCTCCTACCTGATGCGCTGCACGGTGATGGGCGAGCCCTACACTGTCTACGGCTACGCTGGCAAGCAGGTGCGCGACAATATCCACGCGGCCGATCTGGTGGCGGCTTTCGATGCCTTTCACCGCGCGCCCCGTCCGGCCGCGGTCTACAACCTTGGCGGCGGGCGTGAGAGCAACTGCTCGATGCTGGAGGCGATTGAGCTGTGTCAGCGGATCGCGGGACGTGAGCTTGACTGGGGCCTTGGTGAGGAGCCTCGCGTGGGCGATCACCGTTGGTGGATTAGCGACCTGCGGGAGTTTCGCGGCGACTATCCAGATTGGCGGCTCACATACGGCGTGGCTGAGATCCTCGCCGAGATCCACGAGCACAACGTGGAGCGCTGGCTGGACAGCGCGGTAGGCTCAAGCCGCAATGGATGAGGCTCCGCGCAGAGCGCTGATCGCCGGCCTGGGTCACATGGGCGCCAACCATGCCCGCGTGCTCGGCCAGCTGGAGGGTGTCCAAGTCACAGCGCTGGTGGACCCCGATCCGGCCCGTTGCGAGCTGTTCGCTCGCCGCCACCCTGGCGCTGTTGCCTATGCCTCGATCGATCAGGCGCTGGAACGCTCTGAGGTTGACGTCGCCTGTTTGGCGGCGCCCGCTGAGAGCCTGCCTGCGCTCGCTCATGCCGTCGTTGACGCGGGTGTTCCCGTGCTGGTCGAGAAGCCGCTGGCTGCTGAGGAGCGGGCGGCGCTCGATCTCGTCCGCGAGGCCGAGCGGCGCGGCGTGCTGCTCGGCGTGAACCTGGTCGAGCGCTGCAACCCCGCCGTGATGGCGCTGAAGGAGCGCCTGGACGCGGGCGCGATCGGGCACATCTATCAGCTGCACGCGCGGCGGCTCTCGCCCTTCCCCGACCGCGATGGGATGCTCGGCGTCTCGCTTGACCTGGCCTCGCACGACATCGACGTGATGCGCTACCTGACCGGCTCGGAGGTCGGCCGGGTCTATGCCGAGACGGCCCAGCGTCTGCACGACCGGGCCGAGGACCTGATCGCCGCCACGATGCGTTTTGACAACGACACGACCGGGCTGCTGGAGGTCAACTGGCTGACGCCGACGAAGGTTCGCGAGCTGACCGTCACCGGCGAAGGCGGCACCTTCGTGCTCAACTACCTCACCCAGGAGCTCTACCACTACGGCCATCCGACCGAGCCGACCGACTGGGACACGCTGGCCAACATGCGCGGCGCCGGCGAGGGCGACATGATCCGCTACGCATTGGCTCGACGCGAGCCGCTGGTGGTGCAGTGGGAGGCGTTCCTGGCGGCGGCGGCCGGCGAGGGCCGTCCGCTTGCCAACGGTCACGACGGCTATGCGGCGCTGTCCACCGCTCGCGCGATCCAGCGTTCAGGCGCGGCGCACGAGACGGCCGTGCCCGGCTATCGCGAGCCCGCGCTGGCAGGCTGAAGGCGTCAGGCCTCGGGCTCGCGGATCGAGCCGGCCGGAAGCGTGTCCAGGCCGAGCCGGCGCTCCCACAGCTTCAGCTCGCCAAGCAGGAACGAGACGAACGAGAGCAGCGCGATCGTCAGTCCGTAGCGCCCGCCGCGGTAGCCGCGCTTGACGATGTACTGCTCGAAGAAGCGCGCGAACGGGATCGCGAACAGACGGAACACGCTGGCCGACCGCCCCGCTTCGTCCATGTGCTTGGCCTCTAGGTCGGAGTATTTGTCGACCGTTTTCACCCACGAGGAGATTGTGGGAAAGCTGTGGTGAAGGATCGCGCACTCGGGCCGTGCCGGAGCGTGCTCGGTACGGCCTGAGACCTGCGCCATCACGTGCAGGCGATCGCCTGGGTAGGTGGTGCGGTCGCGCCGGAACAGGCGCATGTGGTAGTCGGGCCAGATCCCGGAATTCGGCACCCACCAACCGAACTGGAAGTTCTGCTCGGCGATCCAAACGCCGGCAAGATCATCGCTGGCGATGAGCTCAGCGGCGACCTGCGGCAGCTCGGAGCCGGGTCGCTCGTCCACGTCGAGCACGAAGATCCAGGGCTGGGAGGCGGCTTCCACGCCGGCCTGACGGCCCGGCTCGGCCCAGCCGGCCGCCGGCACCTGCACCAACGTGGCGCCGTTGGCGCGTGCGATCTCGCAGGTGTCGTCTTCGCTCTCCATGTCGACGACGACGATCTCGCTGCACCACGAGCTGACGCTGTCGATGCACGCCTGCAACTCCTTGGCGGCGTTGCGCGTGCTGATCTGAACCGCGATCGGCAGCTTCTCCACGGCCCGCACCTTATCTGTCGTCAACGACCGACAAGACCCCGCAGCCGCGCCTCGCCCGTGGCGGCCAGCATCAACGCTGCCCGCGTGCGCGGCTTGTAACCGGCGAAGTGGCGGATGTGCGCGCCGCGCACGCCGTCGCCGATGATCGAGTTCCACCGCGGGGATATCAACTTCGTCTGTTCGAGCAGCGGAGTCCTCCGCGCCGGCCGCGGCGGGTCGAGCTCGTAGCCGAGCAGCTCGCAGGCTGCCGCGTTCTCCCACCACATGTGGTCTGTGTAGCGATCGAGCGCCCACAGCTCGTCCAGGAAGCGCGCGGACTGCTCGCCGCCGCGCATCATCATCACGCCGGTATTGGCCATTTGCGAGCCGTCTTTGCGATGCTCGGCCAGGTACAGGAAGCGCCCGTCTTCAAGCTCCTCGGCGATGTCTGTGCGGCCGTCGACGATCACCACGTCGGCGTCCAGCCACACGACCAGCTCATAGCGCTCGACCGCCTCGCGCAGGATCGGCACCTTCTTCCAAGGCGTGGGCCGGGGGCCATCGGGTGCCTGCGTGCGCAGGTCCAGGTCATAGCCGTGGCGACGAGCGTAGGGCTCAAAAGTGCGCCGCGCGATCGCGAGCAGGCGCTCCTGCGGGCCGGTACCCATCGAGACGATCACGCGAGAGCTCATTTCCCGGTGACCCCAAGCTCGGGACGGCCCGCCCACTTGCCGCGGAAGTGGCGGATGTTGCGTCGATGGATCCGCCACAGCATCTCGCTGCGGCCGTTGTGGCGAATCCGCGTCCACGGTCGTGCTTTGGAGATTCCGTAGTCGTGCTCGTGCTCGATGCCGCCGACCGCGTAGCAGTGGAGACCTTGGGCGCGGACGGCCAGGCACAGGTCGAGCTCCTCGCAGATGCAGGGCGCGTAGCTCTCGTCAAAGCCGCCGGCGGCTTCGAACACCTCGCGCCGGCAGGCGAACAGGAATCCCGCCACCGACTCGCAGCGGCGCAGCTCGCCCGTCTCGGCGTCGGCCATGTCGATCGACTCGACCTCCCGTGGCGCCCCGGACAGATCCCACTTGGAGCCGACCGGCCCGACCACGCCGGCGTCGGGATGCTCGTGCAGAGCCTGTGCGATCACCGCGAGCGCATTCCTACCAAGCGTCACATCGTCGTTGGCGAACACGAGCACGTCCCCTCGCGCGGCGGCGGCAGCAGCGTTCCAGCCGGGCGCCACGCCGCGGTTGAGCTTCAGGTCCACGATCACGGTCCCGTCGGGGACGCCGGCCTGCTTAGCGCTGATGCCGTTCAACGCGACCACCAGCTCGCCGTCGAGGCCGCCGAGCGCCACTGGCAGGCTCGCGGCCAGCGTGGCTACGTTGGGGGGCTCGTGAGCCCGATAGACGGGCACGCAGACCGAGATGCTCAAAGAGCTAATCCCGCTGCTTGCCGGGCTTCTGCGAAAGCACGAACCACTGCGCCGCCAGGTACTCGGTGCTGCGCCCCCGCGTGAGCGCGTGCAGTGTGCGCGACTTGCGCCACAGCTTGGAGGGGTCGGTGCGCAGCTGCCGCCAGCCGGCCTCTTCGACCAGAGCGACAATGTCACGACGGGTGAACCAGCGCACGTGGGTGGCGTCGCGGTGGCCGTAGGGGACGTAGCCGAAGGTGCCGCGCACGATCAAGTCGCGTAGCAGCGAGACGTGGCTGGCGTTGGGAACCGAGACGTGCAACACGCCGCCGGGCCGCGTGATCTCAAACAGCGCCTCGACCAGCGCGTAGGGGTCATACAGGTGCTCAAGCACGTCGTAACAGATGACGGTGTCGAATTCGCCGCTGAGCTCTCTGACCTGCTCGATCGCGTCGCCGCAGCGCACCTCGTCGTAGACCTGCTCAGCGCGTGAGGCCGGCTCGGGCAGGATCTCGATGCCGGCGATGTAGCTTGCGCCCGCTTCGCGCAGCGGCTGAGCCGCGCCGCCTTCACCGCAGCCGACGTCGAGCACGCGGCCGACCGGTCGCGGCAGGTGGGCGATCACGTCGGCGCGTCCGAGCGCGTAGTAGGTGTCGGACTTGGGGGCGTCCAGCGGGATCGTCGTAGGCATCGCTGACCGATCTTATGAGACGGGCGCGATGCGTCCGCGTCGTTCGCGCTCAGACGGTCCCGCCACTGGCTTCGCGCGAGCGTCCTCGGCGCGCTCCCAGCGCAGCCTGCGTCAGCTCTTGTGGCAGCGCACGCAACACCGCCAGCATGCCGACGAAGACGGGCAGGCAGATCAGCGTCGCCACCAGCGAGGAGGCCGGGACGAGCACCGCGACCGCGAAGGCGACAGCGAGCGCCAACGCGATTCGCGGCACGCGGTCGAGCGTCGGGCGCAGGTCGCGCTCGCGACGCATCAGCGCCACGGCATAGCCAAAGGCCAGCAGCAGCTCAAGCGTGGCGGTGACGATTGCCGCTCCGTGCGAGGCATAGGCAGGGATCAGTGCCAGACACAGGCCGACGGCGACCAGCACCATCACTCCATTGACGATCATCAGCTCGCGGTAGCGCTTGAGCGAGAGCAGCGCAAACGACCATGTCGCGACCAGATAGGTGGCGGGCACGCCGATGGCCAGGATGCGAAGCACGGTCACCGATGGCTCGAAAGCGCTGCCACCGACTACCTTCACGGCGAACGGCGCGCCCGCATAGATGCCGAGCGCGACCGCGCCGCCGACGATCAGGCCTGCCTCGAACAGGCGCTGCAGCGCATAGCTGAGCCGGTGCGCGTCGTCGCGGGCCGCCCGCGCGAGGATCGGGAAGGCGGAGCTGGCGAGCAGCCATGGGATCGAGTTGACGATGTCGACGACACGAAAGCCGAGGCCGAAGTAGCCGGTCTGGGTTGGGCTTGTGAGCAGATTGCCGGCGATCACAACGACGCGGAAGTAGACGACGCCAAGCGCTGCCGCTGCCGCGTAGACGATCGATTCTGAGAGTAGCCGCCGCCAGCGGACCGGATCGAACGCCGGCCACAGCGAGATGCGCCTGTGCACGAGTGCGACCGTGAGCACGAGCATCGCGGTGGCGGTGACGTCGGCGACCAGGAAAAATGGAAGCAGTGAGGCCCCTACCAGGACCAGCGTGAGCATTCCGGCCGCGGTCACCGCCTGGGCGAGGAAATCGCTCAGGGCCAGCCAGCCGAGCCGCATTTCCGAGGTCAACGGTAGCGCCCACGTCAGCTGCAGGTTGCTGATGAGAAGTCCGGCGCTGGCGATCGCGGTGCCCTCCAGCAACACAGTCGAGTAGCCCGCGAGCAGCGCGAAGCCGACCGCGAGCGCTGCGCCGAGCAGCGACAGCACGATGCGAAGGCCGATTAGCGAGGACATGTACAGCCGCCGCTCCTGAGGGTCGGCGGTGCTCAGCTCGCGCACCCCCATGCTGGCAAGGCCCCCCTCGGTCACGGCGGCGACGATGAACACGAGCGAGGTGACCGTGATGAAGCTGCCCCAGCCGGCGGAGCCGAGATGACGGGTGACAAACGGAGTAGCGACCACGCCGACCAGAAGGCCGCCCCCATAGGCGACCATCCGCATCGTCGTGCCACGGATATAGCGCCCGCCGGCCTCGCGCGAGTCGAGGATGTCGGCATCGGCGCCGGCACTCACCGGCCCTAGCGGACCGTCCTGCGATGCGGCATGCCCAGGCGCCACGCCGTCGATCGCGTCAGGGGCCTCGGCGCTCACTCGCTGTCTTCCAGGCCGCAGGCCTGCAGGAACTGCTCGGCCCGCCGCCGCGTAGTGTTTGCCCGAGCCCAGGCGAGCGCTCCTGCCTGCAGCTTGGAGTAGGCCGTCTCATCGATCGATTCCAGTCGCGCGAGCAGCTGCTCGGCGTCGCTGTAGATCACGCAGTTGCTCTCGTCCAGCCCGTGCGGCGCGCAGCGCGCCGGCTTGCGGTCGAGGTCTCGAAAGCAGGGGACGCAGCCGTTGGCCGCTTGCTCGTAGTGGCGCAGGCAGTCCCAGCCCGCGCGCTTGATCGTGATCCCGAACTTCGAACGCCGCAGGTCGGCGTAATAGTCGCGCTCCTCGGCGAAGGCGTAGCTCGTTTGCGCTCCCAGTCGCTTGGCGACTTCGGGGTCGACCACGTGGCTCGCGAGCAGTCGGTCCTTGACGGGAGGGGCGGACACGATCTTCTCCTCGGGGAACGAGAAGGCGATCTCGCGCATGCGCCTGATCGAAGGCAGCATCGCCGCCAGCGGTGGCGGCAGCGTCAGGAAGGAGCGAAACGTGCCCGTCCAGGGTGAGAGCTCGCGCTTGAAATACGTCGCTCGCGTATGGGCGCGCGGCAGCGTCCACCAAACTCGTCGACGCCACCACAGTCCGGCGTACGGGTAGGGCTCGACGCGGTCGGCGCCATCGAGCACCGCCATCGGGGTCTTGCCGGTGAGCTCCGGCGCCAGCTTTGCAAACGTCCCGAAGTCGCTCCAGATGTCGGCGAACACGACCAGGTCGAACTCGCCTTCGGCGGCGCGGTGAAGCACACGCAGGCGGTCGACCGGCAAGTCGGGCAGCAGCGCGTAGATCGAGAAGCCGCGACCATACAGGTCGCCGCGACGCTCCGGGGGGTAGCTGTCGTAGGCGAACTCGCGCTTGGGAAAGTCGATGACGTCGGCGCCGAGCAGGCTGCGCAGGCCGTGGAACAGGCCGTCGGCGAGGTAGTCCTCGTGACTGGGATTTATGAACAGGATTTTCGGCACTGGCGCGGTCGTTTGCGCACGCGGGCGCTGCCCGGTCGCTGGAGCGATCGTTAGCCTGTCCGGCGGTGGAGCGAGGACAGGCACTGCGCATCCTACGCCGTGCGCTTGTGCGCACGCGGACGGCGATCGGCGACGCGGGGGCCACCGACCCGGTCACGGGCGACATCTTCGGCGCGCTCACTGCCGAGGAGGCCGTGGCCGCCGGCCGCGCCAGTGTCGGGCGCCACAGCTATGGGTCCTTTCAGGTCAACGCCGGTCGCAGCGACCGCGCGCGCCTGCGGATTGGCGCGTTCTGTTCGATCGCCTGGGGCGTTGAATTCGCGCTTGGCGGGAATCATCGGCCGGACTGGGTCTCCACCTATCCCTTCCGCGTGATGTGGGACATGCCGGGCGCCTTCGTGGACGGCCATCCGCGCGCCGAGCGCGACATCGAGGTCGGCAACGACGTCTGGATCGGTGCGCAGGCCTTGATCCTGCCGGGTGCGAGGATCGGCGACGGCGCAGTGATAGGAGCACGCGCGGTCGTCGCCGGCGAGGTTCGACCTTATTCGATCGTCGGCGGTATCCCGGCGCGCGAGCTGCGCCGCCGATTCAGCGACAAGCAGATCGATTCGCTGCTGAGCCTGCGCTGGTGGGAGTGGCCTGAGGAGCGCATCAAGGCAAGCGTGGATCTGCTGTGCTCGCCCGACGTGGAGCGGCTGCTGGCCGCGACGCGCTGCTGAAGCGGCGACGATGACAGTCGAGCTGGCCATCGTGTGCGACTCGTTCGGTATGGGAGGCACCGAGAAGGTCGCCGTCACCTTCGCGCTGCACCACGACCGCGACCGCGTGCGCCCGCGCGCGATCGCGCTGAGTGAACCGGGTGTGCGTGCCGGCGAGCTGGCGGCGGCCGGCATCGACGTCAGCTGCGCGGAGGGCGATCCGGCCAAGCTCACCGTGCTGCTGCAGGGCGCCGACTTGGTGCACGTGCACCGAGCGGGATTGCCCGAGCCGGTGGTGCCGCTCGCCTGCAGGGGTGCCGGTGTGGGGGCGCTGGTCGAGACAAACGTATTCGGCTGGGTCGATACGAGTCCCGACGAGCGGCAGTTCGATGCGCATCTGCTGGTCAGCAAGATGTGCGCTATGCGCTATCGCCAGCGTGCAGGCCTGGATTTCGGCGAGTTTCACCAGCGCCAGCGGACGCTCTACAACCCGGTGGACATCGAAGGCTTGAGGGCCGTCGTGCCCGCTCGCGAGCAAGCCTGCGCGCTGCTGGGACTCGACGCTTCGCGGCCGACGGTCGTGCGGGTCGGCCGCCAGGACGACCGTAAGTGGGGGGACATTCTCGTGGCTATGGTCCCGCGCTTGCTCAAGTTGGTGCCGGAGGCTCAAATCGTGTTGGTCGGCACGACTGCGCACCGCCGCACCCAGCTTCGCCGCGCGGGTGTGCTCGACCGCGTCGTGTGCCTTTCACCGTCGAGCGACCCGCATCGCTTGGCGGCGTTCTATGCCGCCGCCGACGTGTTCGCGAGCGCCTCTTCGATCGGCGAGTCCTTTGGCTTGGCGATCGCCGAGGCAATGGCGCTGGGGGCTCCGGTGGTAACGAGTTCCACCCCCTGGGCGGACAACGCGCAGGTGGAGGTGGTCGACAACGGCGTCAACGGCTGGGTCGCCAACCATCCGAAGGCGTTCGCGGAGGCGGTCGCCGATCTGCTCACTGACGACGCCAGGCGAAAGGCTTTCGCGTCGGCTGCAGTCGCAAAGGTCGAGCGGACGTGGCATCCGCGCCTGTTGACGGAGAGGCTTGAGCACCTGTTCGAGGCGGTGTTGCACAACGGCTGCCTGCCGCCTGACTGGAGCCCGAGCGCCGAGGAACAGCAGAGCTTCGAGTCGAGCTATCCAGATCGCGCTGCCGCGCAGTTCCGGGCGCTGTCGGCGCGCGAGCGACGTGAGGTCAAGTGGGGCGTACAACGCGAACGTGCGGGCTGGGCATGGCGCGACCTGCGCGCTCATCCGCTGCAGGGCGGGCGGATGCTGGCCAAGCTCGCGCTTGGTCGGCTCGCCGCACTGCTCCAAACGAGCGCCCGTCGAGCTGGATGAGTCGCTAGATGAACAACCTGCTCAGGTTCTACATCTAGCGCTGAGAGCGCTCAAGCGCCTGGATGGTCTCCTCGGCAAAGCGCATCCACGAGAACTCGCGGGCGCGCTCTTGCCCACGGCGTGAGAGCTCGGCCCGCAAGTGCTCGTCTTGCAGCAGGCCTTGGAGTTGCCGGCCGATGTCCGCGACGTTCCGAGGGTCGGCGTAGGTCGCCGCGTCCCCGCAGACCTCCGGTAGCGAGGACACGTTCGAAGTCAACACCGGCGCCCCGGCCGTCATCGCCTCAAGCACCGGCAGCCCAAAGCCCTCGCCGAGCGATGGGTAGCAGAAGACCGCGCAGCGTCGGTAGAGCTCGGCCAGGGCCGCATCCGAGACGTGTCCGAGCATCGTGCAGCGGTCGCCCAGCGAGCGCAGTGCTTGCAGCGTCTCGCCGGTCTCCCAGCCGAGCGCGCCTACGACCACCAGGGGGTGTTCTTGCTGCAGCGGCTCGGGCAGGGAGCGGTACGCCTCGACGAGGCGCGGCAGGTTCTTGCGCGGCTCAAGCGTGCCGACAGCCAGCACGAAGCCGGGCTCAGGCAGCGTCGCCCACTCTTGCGCCGTCAGGGTGCCAGGGTCGGGCAGCGTCGCCGCCAGCGGCGCGATCGAGATGCGACCTCGCGCCCTTGGATAGCGTGCGACCAGCTCGCTTGCCGTCGCCTGCGTCGTGCACAGCAGCAGCGGCGCCCGTCGTACAGCCGGCGCTAGCGTCAGCCGCTCGATCGCCGCCGAGCGGCGGTTCGGGCGCATCGATCGATCGAAGGCGATCATGTCGTGTACCAGCGGTACCGCCGGCTTTCGCATGAACAGGGGGGTCAGGTAGGAGTTGGTGGAGAGGAAGACGTCGCACTCGCGGTCGGCGAGCCGCGCAGCACGTATGTGCCACCACGGATCGCGCGCATTCAGCAGCCGCCACTGCAGGCGGGTGCCGGCCGCCAGGTCGGGCCAGGCGCTTCGTGCGTAGAGCAGGTAGCGGTGCGGGTCTTCGCGCTCGGCAAGCGCCAGCAGCAGCTCGCGCACCACTCGGCCGCGCCCGGCCTTGACCTCCATAGCGGCGCGGGCGTCGATCCCGATCGTGAGTGCGGACGGCGGGCTCAAGCGGGTGCAGCCTTGCACAAGCTCGGACGAGCGCCTTGCTTGAGCTGGCGCTCTTGCGGTCTGGTACCACCCATCAGGTACAAGATTGTACCGCCTACTTGGTACAGTCTATGGGCGTGACTGTTCACCTCAATCCCTTCGTCTGGGACCGGCCGCTGGACGATCCGAGCAAGATCGTCGGCATGGAGGCGTTCGCGCACGAAGTGGCGCTCACGCTCAAGGGCCAGACGAATGTGGCTTTGTTCGGGCCGCGCGACACGGGCAAGAGCACCTTCGTCAACCAGCTTGCGCTTGAGTTGGCCAGAGAGCACGGCGAGCAGGCGCCGTCGTTTGACGTCGTGAAGGTCAACCTGCAGCGTGTGGTCAGCATCCCCGGTTTCATCGGGTGCGTGCACGATGCGATGACGACTCATCCCGACAAGCGCCTGCGACGCGCGGCGCTGCGTCGGATCGGCACTCTGGAGAAGGAGATCGGCTTTGACATCAAAGTGGTCAAGGGCGCCGTCAAGCGCGCCGCCACCGGCCCTCCTGAGGACGGCGAGACCCTGCACGCGCAGTTGCTCGCGCTACGCGAGATATCCGAGCGGCTTGTTGTCGTCTTCGACGAGTTCCAGCGGCTGCGCCACTGCCCCGGAGAGCCGCTGGCGATCATCCGCTCAGCGCTGATGAGCTCTGGCGCCAACCACGTGTCGCTGCTGCTCACAGGCTCGATACGCAACGCCCTGAAGATGATGCTGGAGCGCTCCGAGCAGCCGATCTTCGGCGAGGCCCTGCAGATGCAGCTTCCACCGATCGAGCGCGCGGACTTCCTGGAGTATCTCGACTTCCAGTTCCAGGCGACCGGCAAGCCGGCTGAGGAGATGGCGCTCAACCATCTGCTGAATCTGACCCGGGCGCACCCGCGCAGCACTCAGCAACTCGCCTGGGAGAGCTGGGCCGCGACGGCGCCGCGACAGCCGGTCACGCTTGAGATCGTGATGCGCTCCCACGACCGACTGGTGCGCAGCATCGAGCGATCGGAGTTCGCCGCTGCCCTGAACGTGCTGATCAGCGGCGACGAGGCCGAGATCAACGAGGTTCGTGCCCTGCAGCTGATCGCGGATCGCGGCGGCGAGCACGTCAACAGCCGGCCGCTGGCCTCGCGATACGGGTTCTCCAGCCACTCCCGGGTCCGCCCGGCGCTGCTGCGCCTGCAGGGGCGCGGACTCGTGGAGGAGCGGGAAGGCCGCTGGCTCATAGTCGATCCTCTGTTCGACGAGTGGTTGAGGCGGGCCTCGCCGCTTGCCGATCGCGCCGAGGAGCTGATCTAATGTACCAAGTAGCCGGTACAATCTCGTACCGCTTAGGCGGTACATAAGATGAGAGCACACGTTGGCCTCAACCTGATCTTTCTCGTTCCGGGCGAGACCGGCGGCATGGAGGTTGCCGCACGCGAGCTGATCCCGGCGCTGCTCGCGGCCTCGCCGCAGACGAGCTTCACCGCATTCATCAACCGCGAGGCCGCGGCGTGCAAGGACGGGCCCTGGGGTGAGCTGCTGCCGGCGGTGACGGTGCCCGTCAACGCCCGCAACCGCGTCCAGTGGGTGCGCGGTGAGCAGACGCTTTTGCCGCGATTGGCACGTCGCAATGGGATCGACCTGCTGCACAGCCTCGCCAGCACCGCGCCCGCGCATGGGCGCTTTCGCAGGGTGGTGACCGTCCACGACCTGATCTACGCGCGCTTCCCCGAGGCCCACGCAGGCATCCGCGACCGCGGCATGCGCGTGCTCGTCCCGTTGGCCGCCCGTCGCTCGCACCGCGTGATCGCTATCTCTCAGAGCACGCGCTCAGACCTGATCGAGCTGCTGGGCGTCCCGACGGAGAAGATCGACGTGGTCCCGCAGGGGTTGGGCGCGATCCCTCACGTCAACGGGCTCTCGGAGGCCGAGACGCGAGCGCACGCACAGCTTGGCCGGCGCAGGGTCCTGCTGAGCCTGTCCGCCAAGCGCCCGCACAAGAACCTGGCGGCGCTGATCGACGCGCTCGCCCTGATCGCCCTTGAGCGTCGCCCCCTGCTGGTGCTGGCCGGCTATCCCACCTCCTACGAACGCGAGCTGCGCGCGCACGCCGAGGCCGCCGGGGTGGCGGGCGACGTGCGTTTTCTGGGCTGGGTGGAGAGCGATCTGGTCGAGGGGCTCTGGGGGCTGGCCGACGCGTTCGTCTATCCCTCGCTCTACGAGGGCTTCGGGCTGCCGGTGCTGGAGGCGATGGCGCGTGGCGTGCCCGTGGCCTGCTCGAACGCGTCGTCTCTGCCGGAGGTGGCCGGTGACGCCGCGCTGCTGTTCGATCCCCACGACGTCGGTGCCATCGCTCGGACGATCGAGCAGTTGCTGTTCGATCCGGCACTCGCGCAGCGTCTGCGCGAGTGCGGGCTGCGTCGCGCCCAATTGTTCAGCTGGGAGCAGACGGCGCGGATGACGCTTGAGGTCTATCGCCGCGCGCTCGACCGCTCTGCCGCATAGCCTGTTGGCGCCTATGGGGGTCCCTCTGTTTGACACGACCACGCCGCTGGCGCCGCTGCGAGAGCAGATCACGGCGAGGATCGGCGAGGTGATCGACAGCTCGCGTTTCATCCTCGGCCCCGAGGTGAACGCGTTCGAGCGCGAGTTCGCCGACTACTGCGGCGCGACGCAGGCGGTCGGCGTCGCCAACGGCACCGAGGCGATCACGATCGCGCTGCGCGCTATCGGCGTGGGGCCGGGCGACGAGGTGGTGGTGCCGTCGTTCTCCTTCTACGCCTCGGCTGAGGCGATACCGCCGACCGGGGCCACGCCTGTCTTCTGCGACGTCGATCCCGAGACTTTCTGCGTGACGCCAGAGACGGTGAGGGCGGCGCTGACGCCCCGCACGAAGGCGGTGATCGCGGTCCATTTGTTCGGCAATGTCGCTCCAGTCAGAGAGATCGAGGCGCTCGGCGTGCCGGTGCTTGAGGACGCCGCGCAGGCAGCCGGCTCGTTCGGCGAAGACGGACGCCCGGGCGGGCTGGGGAAGGTCGCGACCTTCAGCTTCTTCCCCTCCAAGAACCTCGGCTGCTTCGGCGACGGCGGCGCGATCACGACAAGTGACGCTGATGTAGCCGAACGGGCGCGGATGCTGCGCTTCCACGGCTCGCACGACAAGGTGACCTACGAGCACGTCGGCTACAACTCGCGCTTGGATGAGTTGCAGGCGGCGATCCTGCGCGTGCAACTGCCGCACCTGGACGGATGGGCCGACGGCCGCCGTGCCGCCGGCGAGCACTACGAGCAGGCCGGCCTGGGCGAGTTGGTCTCACTGCCCGCGCCGACGGCCGGTGCGCGGCCGGCCTGGCACCTGTACGTGATCCGCAGCGATCGCGCCGAGGCGATCGAAGCGGCGCTGACCCGTGCCGGCCACGGCTGCAAGGGCTACTACCGCGCGCCGATCCACCGGCAGGCAGCGATGGCGGGGTATGCCGCCGGCGTCTCGCTGCCCGCGACCGACGAGCTCGCGCGTACGCACCTGGCGATCCCGATCAGCCCGGTGCTCGACTCCGAGCAGGCGGCGGCGGTGGTCGGAACGATCCGGTCCATTACCGTGTAATTTTTGTGTGTAAAATGGGCTGATGGCGCCCACCCAGAACCAGAAGGCTCACAAGGGCGAGCCGTTCAGCGTCCGCTTCACGCTCAGCGTCGATCGTGTGGTCCAAGAAGAGGCGAGACGAACCCGTCGCTCCAAGAGCGCGATCGTGGAGATGCTGACCGAGGAGGCCGTGCGCGCCAGGCGAT
Source organism: Solirubrobacteraceae bacterium (assembly GCA_036279855.1). Lineage (GTDB taxonomy): Bacteria > Actinomycetota > Thermoleophilia > Solirubrobacterales > Solirubrobacteraceae > Palsa-744. The sequence continues at coordinate 55,203 of DASUIH010000035.1, forward strand.
TCGCGGGCATCGGCTTTCGCGGTGACGATGCCGCTCGCCGTCCGTGGGTGATCGGCTCCAACCTGGATGTCTGGGAGATCGTTCAGATGCTGGAGGATTTTGGCTCGGTCGAGCGGTTGGCAGCAGAGACGCATCTGACAGAGCGCCAAGCGCGCCTTGCGATCGCCTACCGCGACAGCTATCCCGAGGAGGTAGCGGAGGCAGTCGCGCAGAACACTCGCAGCACTGAAGACTGGCGCGAGATGTATCCGTTCATCGAGCTCTCGGCTCAGGTCGCATAGCCCATTTGCGCCTGCTGCTTGACGCGAATCTTTCGCCTCGCGGCGTCGCGGCCAAGCTGCGCGACAGCGGGCACGACGTGCTCGCGCTTGCCGAAGACGCCGTGTTCGAGGGAATCTCAGACCCGCAGGTGCTTGAGCTTGCTACCGCTGAGAATCGGGTCTCGATTACCCGCAACAGCCGCGATTTCGCGCCGTTGGCGCGCGAGTGGGCAGAAGCCCAGAGAACGCACCCGGGGATGGTCCTGATCTGGACGCTCGATCACAGCCAGTTCGCGCAGATCGTTGCGGGCGTCGAACGACAGTTGAAGCTTCGTCCGGCGCAAGCAGCCTGGCGCGATCTCACCGCGGCATTTTGACCTTCGTGAGCCATCGCCAAAGCGGGTTTGTGCTGCGCTCGCTTAGATGCCGGCTCCAGCCACCGAGGAGCGGCGCGACTCGTCAAGCTCGCGCTGCAGGCCCTCCAGCACGCGCACAACGCGCAAGCCGCTCTCGCCATCGGATCGCGGCGCTTTTCCTGTGCGGACACACTCGATGAAATGCTCGCACTCCAGCCGCAGCGGCTCGTCGTTGGGCACGCGCGGCGAGCGGATCTCGCCGGCGCGGGTGATGTACTCGCCGTAGCTGTCGGCGCGCTCGTCAAAGCCCTTGTCGTAGATCGTCAGCTTTCGCTCCAGCTCCATGTCGTCGAAGGTCGCCATCCGCTTTGAGCCGACGACCGTGAAGCGACGCTCCTTGTGCGGGTCGAGCCAGCTGAGGTGCAGGTGGGCGGACAGGCCCGAGGGGAAGCGCATGAACCCGAAGACCACGTCCTCGACGCCCTCGCGCATGTAGCACTCCCCGCGCGCCGAGAGCTCGCTCGGCTCCTCGCCGGCGAGCGCCAGGACGACCGAGACGTCGTGGGCGCCAAGGCTCCACAGGGCGTTCTCGTCGGCGCGCAGCTGGCCCAGGTTCAAGCGGTTGCCGTAGATGTAGAGCGCCTCGCCGAGCTCGCCCGAGCGGAGCGTCTGCTCCAGCAGCCGCACGCCCGGGTGGTACTCAAGCAGGTGGCCGACCATCAGCACCCGGTCGGCGGCGCGCCCCGCGGCGACCGCCGCTTCGGCGTCGAGCGCGGACTGCGCCAGCGGCTTCTCCACGAAGCAGTGCTTGCCGGCCGCGAGCACTCGCTGAGCGAGCTTTGCGTGCGTGGGCACGGGCGTGGCAAGCACGATCGCGTCGAGCGCGCGGTCTTCAAGCAGCTGCTCGATCTCGGCCGTGAATCGCGTCGAGCGGTGTACGGAGGCAAGGCGCTCGCGGCGCTGCGCGCTCTCGTCGCAGCACCAGGCAAGCTCCACGCCCGGCAGCGCCGCGAAATTGCGTGCCAGGTTCGGGCCCCAGTAGCCGAGGCCGACGACGCCGACGCGCACGATCGCTTCGCTCATACGGCCCGGGAGGCTATCGAGCAGGGGCGTCGTAGCCGGCCAGGACGAGCCGCAGCGAGGACTCAAGCGAAAGCCGCTCGGCGTTCTCGGCAAACCAGCCCGCGGTGCTCTGACGCATCGCCATGCCCGCCGCGTGCACCCGCACGATCGCATCCGCGATCGCCTCGGGCGAGGCATCGGGGGCCACCACGCCGTTGACGCCGTCCCGCACAAGCTCGACGGCGGCGTTGTCGGGGGCGGCCACGACAACCGCGGGCGTCGCGTGGGCGCAGGCCTCGATCACGATCTTGCCGTAGCCCTCGCGCTCGGAAGACAGGAGCACGCACAGCGCACGGCGCATGTCGGCCTCCAGCTGCTCGGCATCAGCAAAGCCTGGAGCGGAGATGTAGTCGCCGGCGGCGTGCTCGGCGATTGCCGCGTGCAGGCGGTCTCGCTCGGGCCCGTCACCGTAGAAGACGCCGCGCAGGCCGGGGATCCGGCGGGCGGCCGCCGCGACCGCGGCGACCGCAACCGGGGCGCGCTTCTCCGGGATCAGGCGCGCGGCGAAGACAACCAGCGGGTCCGCCGCGCGCGGCTGCGCAGGGGTGCTCGGGCCGTCGTACTGGCCCTGCAGGATGCTCACCTCGCCGCGCAGGCCCTCCTCGCGCAGGCGCGCCGCGTGAAGTTCGGAGAAGCAGAAGGCGTGCTGGGGCATGCGCGCGCACAGCCGCTGCACCAACGCGCCGACGCGGCCACCGATGCCGCCCAGGTACTCGTGCCAGTAAGCGTCGCTCCAAACCTCGTGCCAGTCGCTAATCAGCCGGTAGCGCCACAGGGGGCGCGCCGCTGCCGCAGCCAGCAGCGAGAAGTAGGGGAAGGAGGCGGTGTGTACGGCGTCGTAGCGGCGACCGTGGCGCAGCAGGTGCCAGAGCACGCCCGCTCCAAAGACCAGCGGCGGCAGGATGCGCCGGCGGCCGGCCGTGTACAGCTGCATGCGTGGACCGGCGCAGACCACGCGCACGCGCGGATCGAGGTCCAGGCGCTGGCCCTTGTCCCACTGGCGCAGCGTCAGGTAGGTGACCTCGTGGCCGTCGGCGACCAGCCGCTCGGCCAGGTTGCGATACCAGCGCTCGGCGCCACCGACGGTGTAGGGGTAGAGGCAGTCGTAAATCAGGCAGATACGCATCGGCGTGAAAGCCCTGGGTGCAGCCCCGCGCTGGACGATTGCCTTGCCAACCAAAAAGCTTGTGAAGACCGGCTCAGCGCCTGAGCCCGTGCAGATGGGTCTCGTACCCCGCCGCTGTCAGCCGCACCAGCGGGACATCGAATGGCTCACCCGGGACGCCGGTGCTGACGAGCGGTCCCTGGTCGGATGGGCCCCTATCCAGAAAGCGCGTAAGCGACTGAAACAGACGATCGATGGCAGCTGCCGATCGTCGGCGATGTGGCGTCAGCAAGAGCTCATCTCCGTCGGGAAGTACGACGACCACGGGACGCCGTTCGCGGGTGAGCCGACGAAAATGCTCGTCGAAGCTGGGAAGATCGGCAGCCAAAAAAGATGTTCCATCCAGATAGCGATCCGGCTCGTCGATCGCTTTAAGTGTCGCCTGGATTGCTCGATGCTCCGGGGTGTGCGCAGAGTCGAGGTTGGTCATAGCCGCGGTGTCCATGATTCGATTATCGCTGTGGCCGCATCTACGAGATAGCCGATCGCCTCTGGCAGCACAGTTCTGACGTTACCGATCGCGAACTGCTCGGCTGTCTGCTTGTCCAGTCCATCGTAGCGATGCATGTGGTGCCAGTCGTGATGGTTGTCGATGAGCCGAATCGTCGTCCAGCCCCCATTTGATCGAGACCTGAAGCAGGACGGCATAGCGGTCGATCGGTCGACCGCCGGTCCGCACGAGGATGCGAGCCTCGGCGGGTTGTATCGGGATCTCGAATTCGTGCTCGAATCGCATGTCGGCGTTGTGATGAGCTGCATGAGCGGTCGACGACCATACGTCGCGCCTGCGACGAAATTCGATCTGCAGGGCTCCTCCGGCCCGTCCGCTAGCATGCGCCCCGAGCGTTTCGAGGGTTTTGACTGCCTCGGTGCGCCACTTTTCGGCCTTTAGCGCGTTTACACCAGCGCAGGGCGACGCGGCCGACAGCGTCGCCGCCGGGATCACCAAGCGATGAGCACCGCACAAGAGACCAGGCCAATCGCGCCGGAGCACTCCGAGCAGGCGTCCGCGACGCTCGTCTCGGTTGTGATTCCCTGCCTGAACGAGGCCGAGAACATCGAGTTGTGCGTGACCACCGCGCGCGAAGTGCTCGAACGCAACCGGATCGACGGTGAGGTGCTGGTCGTCGACAACGCCTCCGAAGACGACTCGGCGGCGCTGGCCGCCGCCGCCGGGGCACGCGTCGTCAGCGAACGGCGCCGCGGCTACGGCAGCGCCTATCTGGCCGGCTTTGCCGCCGCACGCGGCAAGTACATCGTGATGGCCGACGCCGACCTGACCTACGACTTCAACGAGATCCCCCGCTTCGTCTCCGAGCTGGACGCCGGGGCCGAGCTGGTGATGGGCGACCGCATGGACAACATCCAGCCCGGCGCGATGCCCTGGCTGCACCGCTACATCGGCAACCCGATCCTGACGGGGCTGCTGAACTTCTTCTTCCGTACCGGCGTCAAGGACGCCCACTGCGGGATGCGGGCGCTGCGCACCGACGTGCTGCCGCGCCTGGATTTGCGCACGACCGGGATGGAGTTCGCCTCCGAGATGGTGATTCGCGCCTCAAAGCAGAAATTGCGGATCGCCGAGTTCCCGATCGAATACCACCCCCGTGGCGGCGAGTCGAAGCTGTCGAGCTTCCGCGACGGCTGGCGCCATCTGCGCTTCCTGCTCGTGCATTCCCCCACGCACCTGTTCATCCTGCCCGGCACGATCCTCGCCGGGGTCGGCACGCTGATCGTCCTGCTGGTGGGGGGCGGCCTCGACCTGTTCGGCCGCGCTTGGGGCATCCACGCCCTGATCGGCGGTGCGCTGCTGATGGTGGTTGGCACGCAGGTCCTTGCTCTGGGTCTGTGTGCGCACGCCTACGGCACCTACTTCATGGGCGAGCGCGATCCTTGGTTTGACCGGATGCGTGCGCGCTTCCGGCTTGAGCACGGCTTGCTGCTCGGGAGCGCCTTCATGCTGGTCGGGCTCGTGCTCGGCGCCGTGATCGTCGCAACCTGGATCTCGCGCGGGTTTGGCTCACTGGCTGACGAACACATGGCGGTGGTCGCGGCGACGCTGATAATCGTCGGCATGCAGATCTTCTTCTCGGCGTTCCTGCTGAGCATCCTTGGATTGCGGCGCGACCGCTGACGCCTACAGCCCGGCGGTCCGTTCGTCCTCGCGCAGCCCGCGGTAGAAGGCGAGGACCATCCCCACCGGCACGCCGAACGCAACCAGCGCGGCGATCAGCCAGATCAGCCACACCGGCACGAGCCGGTCGGTCAGGTTGGAGGCGTGCCCGAATATTTCGTCGAGCCGGTCAAGCAGCGAGCGCGGCTGGCTGTCGGTGAGGGTGAGGGCGATGTCGCCGGGCGTGGTCCGGTCGTCCACGCTCACCGTCGAGCGCGAGACTGTGCGTGGTTCGGTGGTGCCGTCGAGCAATACCGTCGTCCTGCCGCGGTTCACAAAGCAGGCCGTGCCGATCGTGGCTCGCTTCGGCGCGGCGATCGGGAGGGCGACGCTGCCGCCGGGATAGCCGCCGGGGACGTGCAGAGTGGCGCGGTAGCCTGGGGCGCTGAGCACGAGTTCCACCGGTGGCCCGCCGGCCGGCGTGGACTTCGCCGGTCGCAGGTGGAATTCCGCAACCCGGCTGGTGGGGTTGATGCCGACAGAGCTCATGCACGCTTGACCGTGTGGCGCGAGCGGAAACTCTGTCAGTGCGAACAGCGCCGAGGGGGCTGGCACTTCGGAGATGACTGGCCGCTTTTCCGTCAGGTACGGGCGAAACCAGATCAGCGCACCGGCCAGGATCAGCACCGCCATCGCCGCGGCGGCGATCAGCGGCAGCCTGAGCGTGCGATTGGTCGGGCGTTCAGGCATAGAACCTCGCCGCCGTGATCGCGATCGCCCCGAGTGACAGCAGGACGCCGAGTGACAGCACAGCGGCCGCGAGCAGAGCCCCGGCGCGGCGCGGCAGCGCTCCAAGCGTGAATGCGATCGCCAGGCCGAACAGCGACACCATCGGCAGCAGATAGCGCCCGACGATCAAAGGGTCGCTGCCGCCGTTGCCGAGCAACGCTCGATAGGACACGTAGTGCAGGAAGAAGAGCGTCGTGAACAGCAGCGCCAGCATCACGATCACCGCCGGCCAGGCTCGCAGGAGTCTGCGTGCGTTTACGACGCATGCGGTGTAAAGGCCTACCAGCCCGAGCCCCGACAGCACCTGGAGCGTGTCGTAGACAGTCTGTTTGAACGTCACCTCCAGCGAACCGAAGGTTGCGTAGAAGGTGTCGATGAACACCTGTCGGTAGCCGTATTCCGGCCCGATTCTTGCTTGCAACGACTGGAGCCTTGGGAAGTAGAACTGATAGATCGATGAGAGGAACTGGCGGACGTTGAAGGTCGCGGTGTTGTAGCTGCCAACCTGGCCTCCGTACAGCGAACCGCCGCCGCTCGCCCTGCCGAACGCCAAGTAGGCCAGGAACGCGATCATCATCGTCGCTGCTGCCGCCGCCCCCCGTGCGAGCGTCTGGGTCGGGCTGGGACGGAAGCGAATCCATGCGACCGTGAGCGCAACGGCCAAGACCGGCAGCGTCACCAAGCCACGGCCGTGGGTGAGGGCCGCCGCGCTCGTCAACAAGGCACAGGCCAGCACGCGTCGCATCGTCGGCCCACGCCTGACCAGCACGATCGACGCGAACAGGACCGCGGTGGTCAGAGCGATCAGCAGGTTGTCCGCATTGATAACGGCGCTGGTGAACGCGAGCTGGGGCTCAAGCGCGACCACCCCGGCCGCCAGCGTCTGTTGCCAGCGTTTTCGCGCAAACAGCTCACCGGCGATCAGCCAGGTCAGGACGATCGTCGCCAGGTAGCAGAGGGCGCTCACCAGCCTGAGCACGAACAGTCGCTTCAGCAGCGGCAGCCACGTCAGCAGCCGGTAGGGGATCGCCATCACCGCGTAGTAGAGAGGCGGGTTCTTCGCGATCGGGTTGGGCCCCTCGCCGTCTTTGCGCGAGAGGTTGCGCTGGGTTTGGCGCCACAACGCCAGGTCCGCTGTGCTCCAAGCCGGCCGTGAGCTGAGATTGCCGATCGTGGGATTCAGGTTGAGCGTCGTCAGCGTGCTCTGCGCCTCGCTTGAATACGCTGAGCCGCCGGCGGAGGCGCTCGGCAGCCGGCCCGTTTCGGCCAGGTACTGGATGTAGGCGAAATGTGTGTCTTCGTCGGGGCCTTGGAAGGCAGGCAGCGCCAAGTCCCAGGCGAGCGACTGCAGCGCGGCGACGCCGACGATCAGTGCCAGCGCCAGCGGGATCCTGCCCACGCGGGCGCGCAGGCGCGTTCTCTCTGATGAGGACGGCTTCGGCCCGGAGTCACTGTGGCGGGGCAGCGTCGTCGTGTCCGTCTGTGAGGCCGTCACGACCGTGCTCGGGCGTGACGGCGGTGGCTGCTCGCGCGCGACAAGGTGGAGCGGGATGTTATTTGTTGCGGCTGCGGCTGCGGCTGCGGCTGCGGCTGCGGCTGCGGCACAGGTTCGGCTCGCACGGGCACGTCAGCTAGAGGCTGTGTCGGTCAGGGGGTCCGCGCGACGAGCCGCCAACGCGTCCCGCAGGCCGTGCTCGACTTGCGCGGCGGCGGCAGCCCACGTCCGAGCCGCCATCGCCTTCATGCCCGCCTCGCCGGCTTGCTCGCGCGCGCTCGGGCCATCGAGCAGCCGCTCGATCGCCGCGCACAACGCCAGCGGATCGGGCTGTGCCAGCTCCAGCGGTCCGCTGCTCCCGAAGCTGGCCAGCATCGACTCGCTGGCAAGCTCGACGCAAGGCAGGCCGCAGGCCATCATCTCAAGGCCGATCAGCGACGGGTTGGTCAGCGACAGGACCATGCCGACCGTGGCCTCGCGATACAGCGCAGCGAGCTCACGGTCGTCTAGAACGCCGAGATGCCGATGGGCAAATGGCACTGCGAGGGCATTGCCTTCGCCAAAGAAGGCGATTTGAAGCCGCGGCCGTCTCGCGGCCAGCTCGCCGAGCGCGGCGAGCCCGAGCGGCACCGCTCTGCGGGGGGTGACGGCTCGGGCGTAGAAGGCGACCAGGTCGTCGCGCCGCTCGCTCGTGTCCGCTGCGTACAGATCGTGGTCGACGGCCAGGTCGAAGTGCGAGGCGGCGGCGCCGTAGCGCGAGCGCAGCAGCTCGGCCAGCCAGGGGCTGGCGGCGATGCAGCGCAGCCCCATGCGATAGGTCTGCGCCGCCCACAACGCCTCGGCTGAAGCGCCGTAGAAGTCAGGCTCGTGATCCTGGACCAGGTACGCGCGTGCGCCTGCGCCCGGTAGCAGCAGCGCCCTGGCGACCGTCTGCCAACCGGTGGCCAGCACCACATCCGCGCCCTTCCAGGCGCCGAGGTCGCGATCCAAGCGCAGGCCGTCGGCTGCGAAGAACTGCTCGAAGGCCCGCTGAGTCTCAGCCGGCGACTCGCGCACGTGGCGGCGCTCGCAGTCCTCAAGCAGCAGCGACACCGAATGACCGCGCGTGCGCAACTCTCGGAGCAGGTGGACGATCGTGGCGTGTCCGCCACTCCCGCGCCGGAACGATGGTATGACCGCCACGACGCGAAGCGAGGCCTCATTGTTCGGCATCGACTCGGCGAGCGGCGAAGGCCCGCGGCGAGCAAGCTCACGCATGGCCTGCGCGGAGGCTGTCGCGACGGTCGCCCGGTCCTGCCCGCGGCCCCGCACACGACTCAGCCACTCGCGCGCCCTCACGAGGGCCGCCGCCGGCCGGCACAAGGCACGACTTCAAAGAAGGCGAGCTTGGTGGAGACGTTCGTCCCTTCGATCGCGACCTCCCCGCCATTGACCGTCACACGCATGCTTGCGCTCGGGAGGCCTTGCGCGCCGACATGGGTGGACAACGGCACCGAGATTGACACAGCCTGCTGCGCCGCCAGGCTGCCGTGGGCGAGCAGGCTTCCTGCGCCCCTCACTTGGTAGGGCCAGCGGCCTGAGAAGCTGGGCGGCGCCTGCAGAGTGAACTTCGCGCAACGGCCGCCCGTCAACGCGCCGCTGTAGACGGTCGCGATCACGTCGGTGCCGGGAGTCAGAAAGCCTTCGGGGGAGGTGCCGTGGAGGCTCCAGTCGACGTGTGCCGGCTGCGCGAGCCGCACTAGTTCCAAGGGGAGGTAGGGGTCCTGAGCGACGACCTGGGCATCCAGGCCGAGTGCGTTGGTTCCCTGGCGCGGCAGCAGCAGGTAGTGGGGGACCAGCGTCGGCGATGGAGCAGGATGGCCATGGTTTGAAGCACTCAGCAAGCCGCTTCCCGCCTGTATGCGCATCGGCCTCGGCTCGATCCCGAGCGGCAGCGGGATGTTCCCCTTCGTGTTTACGAACATCGCGGCCTGGACCGAGGTGTTCCAGAAGTTGGTCGTGCGCCAGATCGGCACGTAGTCGCTTGTCGCCCCCATCGACACGCCGAGCTCGCCAACCAGTGCGTTTCCGGGAACGTGACGGTCGACCCAGGAGCGCTCGGCCGCGCTGGGGCCGTTCGCTTCGCCGGCGGTCTTGGTGAACTTGTCCAGCGAGTAGAAGGCCTGTGCGCCGCAGAGCGCGAGCAAGCCGATGCCGAGCAGCGCCGTTGCCGGGCGCGCCGCTCGGGAGGCGCTGCCGACCAGCGCGAACGCCAAGGCCACGAACACGACGGCGGCGCACAGGCGGCCCTGCGCGCTCAGCAGCGGCAGGTGCAGGAGCGAGGCATGGCCGACCAGAACGCGCTCGAAGAAAATCGCGGCGGGGAAGCTGAAGTAGTCGTAGTTGTTTGTCAGCCCCGGCCAGCTGACGCTGGCAATCACAGCTACTACGACCGCCGCCCCCAACAGGACTCCGCAGACAGCGAGCGTCCCACGCCGTGGCGCTCGGGCCCAGGCAGACAGGGCTGCCGCCGTCGCCAGGGCGATCGGCGCCGCAGCGTAGAGCACATAGCGCTCGTCCGCATCCGCTTGCAGCAGCGACAGCAGGACGGCAGGCACCCCGAGTGTGCAAACTGCCGCCAACGCGTGCTTGCCGGCGCTGCGCGGACGGACGATCGTGGCAAGCAGCCAGGGCAGTGCCACCGCGACGGCGAGAAAGCCGGTTCCGACGATCATGCGCGAGAGGTATTCGCGGTACCGCGCCCACAGCGCGGAGGGAGCCTGCAACTGGGGCAGGCCGTAGTCGCCGGCGAGTGCACCAAGGCCGTGCCCGCCAACCAACCCCGACTGCCAGACGATCGCGCCAAGGATGACGAACAGCGTCGACAGCGTTAGAACGAGGTGGCGTGAGCAAAGGTGTCGTGGCAGCAAGCGCGCTCTGCGCGCCGCCTGCAGATGCCTCATCTCCCAACCCCATTCCTGCCACACGATCGCAAGCACGGGCAGCGGCGCCAGTGCCAGCAGCGCCGTGCGCGAGAGGGCGGCCACGATAAGCGCCAACAAGACCAATCCGTCGTGCGCAGGGGATGGGCGTCGTGCCGCCAGCCAGCTCGTATAGAGGACCCAGGCATAGGCGGGGTAGGCGGCGCTCTCGGTCAGGAACGAGGTGGAGACCACCGCCCACGGGATAACCACCGACAGCGTTGCCGCGAACAGCGCGGGCGTACGTCGAAGGCCGGCTTTGCGCGCGAGCAAAAACACCGGCAGGGCAGTGCTCGCGAACAAAGCGCTCTGCAACACATGCGCTGCCTGAAAGGCGGTTGGCCCTTGCCACAGCATGAACGGCAGTGCCAGCAGGACCTGATCCAGGCGCTGCGTGCCGCGCGCGAAGATGCCACTCTGCAGCGCGGCGCCGGGGAAATGTCGAGCTATGTAACGAGCTAGCAGTGTGTACAGTTCTTCGTCGTTCTGGAAGTTGCCGACGCGCAGGGCGTAGATCGAATAGATCGCTGCCACCACGGCGACCAGCGCCGCGATCAGGATCAGATCGGCTCGGGCAAGTGCGCTGCCGCGGCGATCCGCGACTCGTCCAGTTGCCGTGGGTGCCGCGGAGCCCGTGCCGCCCACAGCCTTTTGCTTTGCGATCGGGGGGGTGGCCGCGACCGGCGTCGCCGTGCCGTGGGTCAGCTCGGCATCGCTTCCTCGGACTTCTTCCACAGGATTGGCATCCTATCTGCGGCAAAACCTGAACCTTGCCGGTCCGCCCGCTTGAGGCCTGGCGGCAAATTCGAGATCTTCACGACAGCCCCCGCCGCACCCGCCGCACCAGCGGCCGCAACGGCCTCACCGCCAGTCGCACAACCCGGTAGCGGCGCAGCCGCATCAGCGCCCGCACCGGCAGGCTGCGGCGCACACGGCGCGTCAAGCGACTCAAGCGAGCCGCGCGACGCGCGTATTCGGCTCGCTCGCGCATGTGGTCGCGATAGATCTCCACACCGCCGCGCAGGTCGGCGAGCATGCGCGCGCTGCTGATCGCCCCGTCCGGCTGCGGCTCGCGGCGGATCGATTCGAGCGCCGCCTCCAACTCGCGGCTGCACTGGTCCCAGTCCGGCCACGCCCGCGCCGTCTCCAGCGCATTGCAGCGCAGGCTGTGCAGCAGCTCGCGGTCGCGCGCCAGCAGGTCGAGCTGTCGCGCGGTGCCGCTCAGGTCCTCCCAGTCGCACAGCAGGCCGTTGTGCCCGTGCCGCACGTACTCCTCCTGGCCGGTCACAGGGGTCACGACGCAGGTGGCGCCGCGATGGAACCCCTCCAGCGGAGGGCCGAACATACCCTCGACGCTGGAGAGCTTGAGCACCACGTCGATGCGGCCGTACAGCTCGGCCATCTCACGGTGGCTGAGCGGCCCCACCACCTCGTCGGCCGCCACCTCGCCGAGCGCTTCGCGGTCGCCGCACACGACCGTCACCTGACGCGGCTCGCGCATCGCCGCCGCCGCGTCGATCGCCGCGTGCACGTGCTTGAACCACGCGCTGGGCGACCCCTCGATCAGGACGCGCAGGGGGGCGTCTGCCGGCGATGGCTCGACCCGCTCGACCGGAGCGAACACCTCCTTGTCGATCCCGTTTCGCACCACATGGCAGGGCGCGTCCGGGCGCAGGCCCGCGAGCGTCTGTGCGATCCAGCCGGCCTCGGTGATGAACGCCACCGGCAGGTCGAGCGTCAGCCCGGCTCCCAGGCGCTCGGCCTGGTCGTGCAGGTAGAAGCGGTCCTCCAGGCTCTGCACGAAATAGGCGTAGCGCTCGGCGGCAAGCTCGAACAGTGTGAACGTGGTCTCCCACCAAGTGGCGATCGCGACGTCGTAGCGCTCGCGGAGCGCCTGCTCGCGCGAGCGCACGTGCAGGTGCGGCAGCTGCTCATAGCCGTGCCAGCTCGGCCCCTCGTCTTGGCGCACCAGCACGAGCGTGACGTCCCAGCCGTCCAGCTCGCTCAGCCGCCGCGCGTGCTGCAGGACGACGCCGACCCCGCCCGAGAGCTGCAGGTCGTTGACGAGGAAGGCGATCTTCATCGGGGCCGCCGCTATCGTACCGGTGCCGATGGGCACTCAGGCGGTCTCAAGCGGTGTGCCGACGTCGGCACAAACCGGCTCGCGGCAGCTGCGCGTCGCGTTCGTGGGCACCCGGCGCTGGCTTGAGGGCTGCGCTCCCGCGGTTGCCGCGAACGGCATCGCCCCCAGTCGGTTCGAGCTTTTGATGGGGGGGGACCTGGAGCGCGTCGTGGCGGACGTCAGCTCCGCGCGCGCGGATATGACGGTCGTCTTCGATCCGGGGCGCGTACCCGCGGATTTCCTACACGCGCTGCCGGGCAACACACTGGGACTGCACCCCCGCGCCGACGTCGACGCGCGATTGGCGGCCGTCGCCGGATCGCTTGACCGCGTGGCCTCGTTCTTCCCGTCAATGACCGGCACGCCGGTCGGCGAGACGACGCTGTGGCGCGCGATCCCGCCGCCTGTAGCCGACGCCGTATACGCCGACGTGCGCCGACCACGGACCGCGATGCACGCGATGACGGTCGGGCGCGCGACCGACCATCGCGAGCGGATGCTGCTGAAGGCCAAGCACCATCACGACCTGTTGCAGGTCGTGCACGGGCTCAGCGGCGGGCCGCTGATCGAGCTGTTGCGCGAATACGACGTCGGCGTCTACGTCTCGCCCTGGCCGGGGGGCGCGTTCGGCGCGCAGATCGGCATGCACCTGGCCGCCGGCCAGCTGCTGCTGGCCGAGGCGCCGACGCCGGCGCACGGGCTTGAGCGCAACATCGACTACCTGCACTTCGACTCGGCCGACGGCCTGTCATGGACGCTTGATCGGCTGCAGCGCTTCCCCGAGATGCACCACCGCGTGCGCGTGCGCGGTCGCATGAAGGCCGAGCAGTACCGCGCCTCGCGCGTGTTCGCGCGGATCGCGCACGACCTGCTCGCCGACGTGCGGGCATTCGGGGGCCGGGTTGAGTAGTTGTGCCGGACGATCGCCGCGTGCTCTACGCATGAAGCCTGAGGCGCAGTGGTGGATGATGTGGATCGTGCGACTACGCATTCCGAGCGCCGTGGTGGTGTGCACCGGCCTGATCTTCGCCGCGCTCGCACCGAGTGCCGGCGCGACGCTCGTCTACGCCACGGGCGGCGGCCCGGTGCAGCCGCCGAAGCTGCCCGCACCGGAATACGTGTGGTCCGCACGCAACGACGGCAGTTCGCCGCAGCGGCTGGCGCCCGGTTCCTCGCCGAGCGTCTCTCCCGACGGCAAGCTGGTTGCCTACAACTCCTTCTACGCGGGCAGTAGCCACCTCGCGATCATTCCGAGCGCCGGCGGCACGGCCCACGTCCTGATCGCCGCCCACTGGCAGGACCAGTTCACGCTCGCCTGGTCGCCGGACTCGAAATCGATCGTCGCGGTTCTCGGCACCGAACTCGGCCCCAAGCGCCTGGTTCGCATCGACGTCCAGACCGGCGCGACGCTGGCAACGCTGGCGCGCGGCCAGGACTTCTTCGGGGCCCAGTTCTCGCCCGACGGCACCCGCCTGCTTTACACGCGTGCGGCCAGCACGCAAGCGAGCACCGACCTGTTCGTCGCGACCCTGGCCACGGGTCGGATCAGGCAGCTCACGTTCGACCATCGCAGCTCCGCCGCCGTCTGGGGCAGGGGTTGGATCGCCTTCGCCCGCTCGCGGCCGGCGCGCAGCCTCGAAGAAGCGCCCAAGCAGGACGTGTACCTGATGAGGCCCGACGGGAGCGGCCTGCGCCGGCTCACCCACACGCACCCGGCACAGCTGCTCTCGGGCCCGGTGCCGTTCGCGTGGTCCTCGGACGGGGGCCGGCTGCTCGCGGAGTTCGAGGGTCAGGACACGAGCTACGCCGAGACCGTCAACCCAGTGAGCGGCAAGGTTCGCCGGGTGGGCAGCGCGGCGCAGGGCTATGTCGGCTGGGGCCTATCTCGCAACGGTCGCAGCATCCTCGCCACCACCGGTGGTCCCGAACAGTTCGAAAGCAACGTCGTCTCGATTCCCTATGGGGGTGGCAGGGCGCGCGTGCTGGTCGGGCACGCGCACAATCCCGACTGGAACGCTTAGCTAGCGGCGTCGATCCGAGCCGTTCGCCTGTATGTCGGCGACGGCGTCGCGCAGCAGCGCTGGATACACGCGCGAGGCGCGGAACGCCTCGGCCTGCTCGCGCCCGGCGCGCTGGACGTCCGCGTACGCCTGCGGGTCGCGCTGCAGCTCTGCGACGTACCGGGTCAACTGCTCGGTGGTCTCGAACTCCAGGTAGTCGCGCCCCGGCTCCAGCTCGTGACGGGGGCTGAGCTGCTCGGAGATGACCAGGTGCCCTGCCGCCAGCGCGATGCAGACGCGGTTCTCAAACGACGGGTAGGGGTTGTTGTGCAGGTTCAGCTGCACGTCCGCGCGATCCATGAAGCGCGTCAGCCGCTCACCGAACAGGCCGTGGCCGATGTGCACCAGCGGATAGCGCTCCTTCACGGTTTCCAGCAGTGCCTCGCGGTGCTTAGTCGAACGCCCAACGAACAAGAGCCGCGGCGGCGTGCCTCGCTCGCGCACGTCAGCGAACAGGCTGTCGGCGACCGGGATCGGTAGCGAGCGCCACACCGGCAGCACGCTTGCCGCCGTCTCGGCGATCAGCGGGTCGAAGGAGACGATCCGATCGAAGTTGCCGGGATCGACTTCCTGTAGCCAGCGCAGCCGTGCCCGCAAGTCGGGATGGTCGTCTTTGGCGGCGCGCGGCAGCGGCTCGGTCAGGTAGCCGATCGCGTGCGCGCGCAAGCCGTCAAAGGCCCCCTGTGGCACTATCTCCGGCCGGAACACGAGCACCACATCGGGGTCCAGCTCGTGCAGCCGCGCCAGCATTTGCTCGGGCGGGGTGGCCGAGCGGTAGTCCACAAAGAACGGCTCGACCCCATCGGCCTCGTGCTCCTGCGAGCACTGGGCGAAGAAGACGCTCTGGCCGACGAAGGCGACGCGCACTACAGCTGCTCTGCGACCTTCGGTGCGCGCCGATCAAACAGGAGAAAACCGCCGATCAGGGTTGCGACCCCGATCCCGATCGGGATCAGGATCAGCGCGCCGCCGCCGATCACCGTGGACGCCGTCGGGTAGTCGTGGCTGATGAAGACGTGGCGTGCTTCCTGGAGGATGGCCGCGAATGGGTTGGCCATCAGCACATGTGAGAGATTCACCGTGACTCCGAATATGTGCTTGTCTTTGAGCGTCGCGATCGGAAAGAAAATTCCCGAGGCGTAGAAGGTCGCCTGCATGATGACGTCCCAGATCGGTCGCACGTCGCGGTAGCTGACGTATGACACCGACAGGATCATCGCCAGGCCGGTGGTGAAGGCTGCCAGCATCAGCGCCAGCAGCGGCAGCTCCAGCCAGCTCCACTGCGGTGAGGCGCCGGCTGCGAACAGGAAGATCAGCACCGGGATCAGGTTCAGTGACAGGTTCATCAGCGCCGTTATCACGATCGAGATGGGCACGGCTATGCGTGGGAACTCGATCTTGCGTACAAGATTCTCGCGGTTGACCAATGAGGTGACGGCGCCGCCGCTGGACTCATTGAAAAACGTGAACAAGACGATCCCTAGCAGCAGCGCGGCGGCGTAGTGAGGACGGTCGTTTTCGCTGGCCAGTTTTGTGGAGCTCAGCACGAAATAGATCACCCCGAACAGCAGCAGCGGCCGCATCAGCTGCCACAGGTAGCCGAGCGCCGAGCCGAAGAACGTCAGCTTGAACTCGGTCTTGGCCAGCGCCCAGGTCAGGTGCCACAGCCGCCGCGGGTCCGACCCCAACGCGGACGGCCCCTTGATCGGGCGTCCGAGCTGCGCATTTGCCACAGTGCCCTCTGGCGCTGGCGAGTACGCGCGTGGTGGTGCGGCTGGCGTGCTCACAGTGTGAGCCCAGCTGTCGTCTCGCTGCGAGTACGTTCGATCCTCACATCAAAAGGCAGCTCCAGTAGCGCATCCGAGCCGTGCGTTCCGGTCACCACGATCGAGGTCATGCGCTCGCGCCGGTCGATCCAGGCGCCGCCGTGGCGGGCGACCGCCGGGGTGGCCTGGTAGCGGTCGGGGGCGAGCACGTTCTGAAAGCCGACGCGGAAGACGACCGTCTCGCCGGCCGCGAAGCTGCCGCTGTGCGGCTCACTCCACAGGTTCGACGCTGCCAGCAGGTGGTCGCGGTGGCTGTTGTGCAGGCTGAAGCTGAACAGGGGATCTTCGACCTGCTTGTCGAAGCGCACGCGCATCGCCACCGCGCAACGCTGCCCGGTCGGCAGCAGCTCGGCGCGCTCGCCCTGCTCGTTCTCAAACCACACATCGAGGATCTCGGCCTCGCCGCTGCCTTCGCGTTGCGGCTCGTCGGCTCCGGCGAGCGTCTCGGTGGGCGCGCCGCTCGCGACCAGTCGCCGCGTCGCGTCCTCGGCTGCGGCGCCGCTCTCCTCTGCTGCGGCGGCGAGCTGCTCGGCCGCGCGTGCCTCCTCGGAGAAGTTCAGCTCCAGGTAGCGGTTGCCGACGTGCTCGGGATCGCCGATCTCCACAACGCGCCCGTGCTCAAGCAGCAGCGCGCGGTCGCAGAAGCGCTGCACCGCGGACATGTCGTGCGTGACGAACAGGACGGTGGCGCCGCTGCGGCGGATGCGCTCGAACTCCTCGAAGCACTTCTGCTGGAAGGCGGCGTCGCCGACGGCGAGCACCTCGTCGATCAACAGGATCTCGGCGTCGACGTGGATCATCACCGAGAACGCCAGCCGCACCAGCATCCCCGAGGAGTAGTTCTTGATCTTCAGGTCGATGAAGTCCCCCAGTTCGGCGAACTCGATCACGCTGTCAAAGCGCCGCCGCGCCTCGCGCGGAGAGAGGCCGAGCATCGTTGCGTTCAGGGCGGCGTTGTCGCGCGCGGGCAGGTCGGGGTTGAACCCGACGCCGAGCTCGATGAAGGTGGACATGCGCCCGTTGACGTAGATCTGACCGGAGTCCACGCGGTAGATCCCGGCCAGGCACTTCAGCAGCGTCGACTTGCCCGAGCCGTTGCGCCCGACGATGCCGAAGAACTCGCCGCGCGGCACCGTGAAGGAGACGCCGCGCAACGCCTGCAGCACGTCGGTGGCCGAGCGACGCAGCGGGTGCAGCGCCTTCTCCTTGAGCGTGCTGACCTGCTCGCGCGGGATCTCAAAGCGCTTTTGCACCCCGTCGACGACGACGGGCGGGGGGCTGGGCTCGGGCATTCGCCGTAAAGGGTATCCGTGCCCCTGGCCGGGTCACTCCACCGCCCTGTGTGAGAGCATCCTCATCTTCTGAGATGAGCCGCCGCCGCCAGCTGACCATAGACTCGTCGGAGCAGCGGTGACGGCCCGGCCCGCGAGTTGGCGCGCGGTCGTCACGATCCCCGAGCCGAACCCGCTGTCGTGGTCGATGCCGCCCGCCGAATTGCACGAGAGCACCCACGTAATCGGCGGCCTGCGCACGCTGCACGAGCTGGCGGTAGCGCTTGCCGCCACCGGCCGCGAGGTGGAGCTGCGCGGCCCGGTCTCGCGCCCGGTGTTCGACGCTTTGACGAAGGCCGCCGGCGCGCACCCGGAGCTGCCGGGGGACCGCCGCCGGCCGCGGTCCGGTGAGATCGTCGTCAACATCGAGGGCGAGCACGACCCGTTGCGCTTCGCCCGCCACCTGCTCTCGCCGGCGCGCCTGGTCGTGGCGATGCTGGCGCCGAGCGGCCAGTTTGGCTGGCCGTTTGTGTCTCCGTGGCAGCCGCGATCGCCGCTGACGATCGACCCCGAGGAGGTTGGCCGCGCCGAGCACCTGCGCGCGATCGCGGCGCTCGGCATTGACATCTGGACGCACATGCCGCCGATCCACCGGCTCGCCGAGGAGGTCGGCGCGCGCTCTTCGTTCATCGGCAGCGGCGAGCCCAACCCGGTCGCCGAGGTGCAGACGACTAAGGACCTGCCCGTCGTCTACCTGCAGGCAAACCGCTGGGCGCCGCTGGCCGAAGCGGTGGCGCGGCGCGTCCACGCGCCGGTCGCGGCGATCCCGCAGGGCGATCACGAGACGGTGATGGCAGAGCTGGCCAGGGCCAAGGTGATGCTGTGGCCGTGCCGCGTTGAGGGCGACGGCAGGCTCCTGCGCGAGGCAAGGGCGCGCGGCACGGTCGTGGTCGGCCTCTCCAGCAACATCTACGCCGTCGGCCTGGACGAGCCCTGCGGGGCGGTGGCCGTGGAGGACCTCGGCGAAATGCCGCGGGTGGTCGAGCAATTGCTGTCGGACTCCGCGCGTCTGAGCCGGCTGGCCGAGGCCGGCAGGCGCAGCGCGCGCGAGCAGGTCGACTGGCCTCGCTATGTGCAGCGCGTCGATGCGGCCGCGGCGGCGGTCGAAGCCCGTCCCGACGACGACGCCGCCAGCGCCCGCGCCGCCTTCGGCGACGGGCTCGCCGAGCTGATGAGCGAGCGCGAGCAGGCGATCGAGCGCGTCGGCGTGCTCGACTCGCACCTGGCCGAAGCGGCGGCGCGGCTGCGCGAGCTGGAACGACAGCCGGTCGAGGCGTGAGCGCTGCGATGCACGGGTGCACGATCACGACCGCCCACTACCGCGCCCATGCACGTGTCTTGGCCGAGTCGTTCCTGGCGGCCAATCCCGGTGCGAGCTTCTCGGTGCTGATGATCGACGACAGCCCGGAGCGCCCTTCCGCGCCGGAGCCGTTCCAGACGCTCGCGCCGGCCGACATCGGTATCGACCGGGCCGAGCTCCAGCGGCGCACGACGATGTACATAACGCAGGGCATGTCGGTGTCGATGAAGCCCGATCTGCTGCTCGCGCTACTCGACTGCGGCCACGAGACGGTCGTGTTCGTGGACGCCGACGGCTTTGTCTACGACAGCCTCGACCTGCTTGCCGAGCTGGCGCGAGAGCACTCGCTGGTGCTCTCGCCGCACTCCAACGACCCCTACCCGTTGTGGGAGGTGGACAGCCCCGAGCAGACCTTCATCCGCGCCGGCACGATCAACGCGGGCCTGATGGCGGTCAGCGGCCAGGCGCGCCCGTTCCTGCGCTGGTGGGCGCAGCGCACCGCCCGCCGCTGTGTGTTCGACCCGCCGCGCGGCCTGTTCCTGGAGCAGACATGGCTGATGCTGGCCCCGAGCCTGTTCGAGCACCACATCCTGCGCGAGCGCGGCCTCAACGTGGCGGGCTGGAACATCCACGACCGCGACGTGCAGTGGCAGGGCGAGCGCCCCACGATCGACGGCGTGCCGCTGCGCCACTTCCACTACGCGATGAGCTATGACCCCGAGCACCCCGAGCGCCTGACGGCCTCCGAACACGCGCGCTGGTGGCCGTCATTGGAGCAGCGTCCCGGCGTTGCCCGGCTCTCGCGCGAATACGCCGAGCGGCTACTGGCGGCCGGCTTCCGCCAGGCGCGCCAGGCGCCGCCGCTGTTCGACGCGATGCCCGACGGCGCGCCGATCGAACCGTGGATGCGCGCCGCCTACCGCGAGGCGTTGATCCA
The DNA here is from genome assembly GCA_036279855.1 of Solirubrobacteraceae bacterium. Classification (GTDB taxonomy): domain Bacteria; phylum Actinomycetota; class Thermoleophilia; order Solirubrobacterales; family Solirubrobacteraceae; genus Palsa-744. Next base: position 75,039 of record DASUIH010000035.1, read on the forward strand.
CGCTGAGCTGAACGACGAGCCCGAGCCGCCCAACCCGTTCGCGCACGGCCAGGAGCGCTTCCTCGAATGGCTGCAGCCGCGCGCGGTGGAGCGGCTGGCCGGCGCGCGGGTGGGCGAGGCGGGAACCGGCAGCGGTGGCGCGTTCGATGGTGAGCCGTTCAGCGCGCAGGAAATGGCCGAGGCGATGATGGACACGGCCAAGCTGCTGGAGCGCATCCGCGAGCTGGAGCGCATCCGCGACGACGCGGTCGCCTGGGCCGAGCGGGTCAGCGGCGAGCTGAAGCTGGCCGGGGAGGCGATCGACGAGCGCAACCGGCAGCTGGCCGAGCAGCAGGGCGTGCTCGAAGAGGTCTGGAACTCGCTGAGCTGGCGGGTCACCAGGCCGCTGCGGACGGTCAAGGAAAAGGCGGCGCGCCGGTCGGGAGGGTCTTCTTAGGCCCTGGCGGCCATCTGCTCGACGCGTTCGTCCACCAGCTCTTTCACGCAGGCGGCCAGCGACTCGACGTCGGGCTCGCGCAGCATCGAGCGGTGCGTCCCGCGCACGTGGTGTTCTTCCACGCCGCCGCTGTCGAGGAAATGCCAGCGCTCAAGGCCCGGCTGCAGCTCGAACTCCTCCGAGCGGATCAAGGTGACCACCCCTTTGTAGGCCCCTGCTCGGTGCTGGTGCCAAGCTTGCAAAGAGAGCTCGCGGACGCGCTCGGCTCGGCGTGCCGCAGCTCCGTCGCGGCGACCTGCAGTGGCCAGGTCCAAGGCCTCCGCGACCCGCCAGGCAGCACGCTTCCTGAACGCGTCGAGCTGCTCGCGCCTGCTCTTCTTCGCGGCCACTTCCCACTCGGGATTGGCGGCAGCTGGCAGCAGGCGCTCGCTGAGGCCCATCTGCTCGCGGCCCGACGTCCACGCCCAGCCGACGAACCACATCGCGTCCTCGCCAGTGAGGTCCGGGTAGGCGTCGCGGACGTCCGCGCGCTTGAGGTAGATCTCGTGCAGATAGCGGTTGACGATCGTCCCGTCCGCCCCTGTGCAGACGGGCTCGGCGAGCTGTCCGAGCAGCCGTTCAGTGCCGGTTGGCGTGAACGCCTCGGCCAGCTCGACGTCGACCGAGCCGCGCCGGATCGCGCCGCTCATCACCTCGTCGAAGGGGGTGCCGTCGGCGAGCAGGCGCGTCTGCCACAGCGGGCCGCCCGAGTCCAGCACCGCCAGCAGGGCGACCTCGCGCCCGCCGCGCTCCAACAGGCGGGCCATCTCGTAGGCGACGACGGCCCCCAGGCAGCGGCCGCCCAGTAGGTACGGGCCGTCGGGGGCTATGTGCCGGATCTCGCGGACGTAATGGGCCGCCATCGACTCGACCGTTCCGTGCAAGCGGGCGCGGCCGTTCATACCTCGCGGCTGCAGCGCGTAGAAGGGTTGCTCTGGCCCGAGTCGCCGCGCCAGCGCGCCGAAGCCGACGGAGTTGCCGTCGCCGGCGGCGACGAAGAACAGCGGCGGCCGCGCTCCCGTGGCGGTCAGTCTCACCAGCGAGTCGGGCGATTTCCTCCAGCCTTCCTCGCGCAGGCAGCTCGCCATCTGGCGCACCGTCGGCGCTTCGAAGATGCTCGCCAGCGGCAGCGCGATGCCGAGCGAGCGCTCGATCGCGGCGAACAGCTCGACCGCCAGCAGCGAGTGGCCGCCGAGGTCGAAGAAGTCGTCGTCGGGGCCGATCGCGTCCAGGTCGAGCGTGCGCCGCCACAGGTCGATCAGTCGGCGTTCGAGCTCATCGCCCGACTCCTGCCGGGAGCCGCTCGATCCGATCTGTGCGCGGGTCCCCAGCGGCGGCAGCGCAGCCAGGTCCACCTTGCCGTTGTGCGTCAGCGGCAGTTGCTCGATCCGCCCCCAGGCGCCGGGCACGGCGTGGGCGGGCAGGGTGCGCGCGAGGTGGGCGCGAAGCTCGGCGTCGCTGGTTTCGCGCTCTCCGGCCGGCACCACGTGCGCGGCCAGCGCCAGCCCGCCCGCGGCATCCTCGACTGCGCTCACAACCGCGTCTGCGACGCCGGGATGCTCGCGCAGCGCGGCCTCTACTTCGCCCGGCTCGATCCGAAAGCCGCGGATCTTCAGCTGGCGGTCGGCCCTGCCCAGGAACTCGATCGTGCGGTCCTCGCGCCAGCGGGCGAGGTCGCCGGTGCGGTACATGCGCCCCCCCGGCGTGGCGTCGAAGGGATCGTCCGTGTAGCGCTCGGCCGTGCGCCGCGGATCGTCGGCATAGCCGAGCGCCACGCCGTCGCCGCCGACGTACAGCTCGCCGCCCACCCCGGGCGGCACGGGCTCGCGCCGGCTGTCCAGGATGTAGGCGCGACTGCCCGAGATCGGGCGCCCGATCGGGACCGGCTGCTCGACCCGATCGCCCGCCCGCATCACGTGCACACACGCAAACGTCGTCGTCTCGGTCGGCCCGTAGCCGTTGGCCAGCGTCGCTCCCGGGGGCATCGACGCGAGCGCACGGCGAGCGTGGTCGGCCGAGAGCACATCTCCTCCGGCCAGCAGCTGCCGGATCGAGCCGAGCAACTCCGGGCGGTCGTCGACCACGCGGTGGAACAGGCCCGCCGTCAGCCACATCGTCGTCACCCGCTCGCTTTGAACGACCCCCGCCAGGTCCGCCAGCGCCAGCGGCCCAGCCGGCGCCAGCGCCAGGCGCGCGCCGTTCAGCAGCGCGCCCCAGACCTCGAACGTCGAGGCGTCAAACGCGTTCGGCGCCATCGCCAGCAGCGTCTCTTGCGGGCCCAGTCGCACGTAGTCGGCGTCGCGAACCAGGCGCACGATCGCCCTGTGCGGCACGACGACGGCGCTCGGCGTTCCCGTCGAGCCGGAGGTGAACATCAGGTAGGCCGGGTCGGTGGCGCTAGCCGGTTGCGGCGGCGCCGAATCGGGCTCGCGCGCGAGGTCCAGTTCGTCGTCCACGAACAGCAGGCGCGAGGCGGTCTCCGGCAGCGTGTCGCGGTGAAGCTGGCGGCTGAGCAACAACGGGACGTCGAGCGCGGCGAGCTGCCCGGCCAGCCGCTGCTTCGGGTCGCGCGGATCGAACGGCACGTACGCCGCGCCGCACTTGGCGATCGCCAGCATCGTCACGATCAGCTCGATCGAGCGGTCCATGCAGATCGCCGCGCGAGCGCCGCGGTCGACCCCGAGCGAGCGCAGGCGGTGCGCAAGGCGGTTGGCGTGACGGTCGAGCTGCCGGTAGCTCAGCTCGCGTCCTTCGCAGCTGAGCGCGGTCGCCTCCGGGCGCTCGGCCACGCGCGCTTCGAACACCTGCGCGATCGTCGCGTCGCGCTCGTAGCCTCCGCGCGGCCCGGCGACGCGCGGCTCCAGCTGCTCTTGCTCCTCCAGCGGCAGCGACAGCGCCGCCGTCCCGTCCCCGTCGGCGCCCACGAACTGCTCCAGCAGTCGCACATAGTGGTCGATCATGCGCTGCGCCGTGTGAGCTTCGAACAGGTCGCTGTTGTACTCCCACACGAGCGTCAGCCCGTCCTCGGCGATGCGCTCGTACCCGTCGACGTCCTGTTCGAAGCCCGCTTCTCCCCCCTGCCCGCCGCGGCGCCTGATCACCGTCAGCGACAGGTCGATCTTGGCCGAGCCGTTGGGGAGCGCGTCGGTCGGGATCAAGCTGGCGCCCGCCATCGCGATCGTGTGCACCGGCGCGTCGTGGAAGGAGAAGAGCGTCTGGTACAGCGGCGAGACGTCGGCCCGCCGCTGCGGAGCGAGGTGCTCGACCACCTGCTCGAACGGGACGTCCTGGTGGTTCTGCGCCTCCATCACGACGGCCTGCGCCCGCTGCGTCAGCTCTCGCGCCGTCGGCTCGCCACGCATGTCGACGCGCAGGGCGACAGTGTTCACGACCATGCCGATCAGCTCTTCGCCCGGAGGGGTGGCAGACGAGCCTTCCGCCGTTCAGCAGCGTCGCCCACACCTCAAGCATCGCCACGTCGAACTGCACGGCGCACACGTGCAGCGCGCCCTCGCCGGCACGGGGCATCAGCTCGCTTGCGTTGTCGAGCAGGCTGAGCAGGTTGCGGTCCTCGATCGCCACCGGCTTGGGCCGCCCGGTCGAGCCCGAGGTGAACATCGCCGCGAACAGGCGGTCGGCGCTCCTGTCGGCCGGGAGTGGCGCCGAAGACTCACCGTCGAGGCAGCGGAGGGCCGGGTCGAGCGAAATCACGCTCGCGTCGCCGGCGTCGAGCCTGTCGACCAGGTGGTCGGGGACGATCCCGACCCGGCAGCCGGCGGTGTCCAGCAGCTCGCGCGTGCGGACGACGGGGGCGTCGGGGTCGAGCGGCGCGTAGGCGGCGCCGGCCTTGACGGCCGCAAGCATCGAGACGACCGTGCGGGCGCTGCGCTGCGCCGCCACGGCGACGATGTCTCCAGCGCTTACGCCGGCTGCCGTCAGGCGCCTGGCCAGACGGTTGCTGTGCTCGTCGAGCTCGCGGTAGCTGAGCGCCACGTCGTCGGCGACCAGCGCGATCTGGTCTGAGTGGCGATCGGCGATCTGCCCGAACCGGATCGCTACCGAATCGTCAAGCTCGACTTCGGTGGACGGTCGGACATTTAGGTGCATTGTTGGCCAATATAGGTCAATGCTTTGCTCCAGGGTCGGTCGATGCTGGGCTCCAGGGTTGGTCGGCTGGGGCGCGCTCGTCGCATCTGGCTACCAGCCGCCGCACTGCGCCAGCGCCGCGCGGAACATCCGCCGTGCTCGCCGCAGCTCCAGCTGGTCGGACGCGGCCCAATGGGCGATCAGCTCACGGCTGCGGGCCACCTCATGGGAAAGGTCGATCTCCTCGCCCGCGCCGGCCAGGAATGTCCGCGAGATCAACGCGGCGCTCGCCCCCAACCGCGGATATTGCGCATAGAGGAGATCAGAGGGGATCGGCAGGCTGTCGTCGCCGGCGCGGCCGATCCCGCCGATCCCGAAACGAACGCCGGCGGTACGGACACAGGCAGACACGCGGTCGGTCAGCTCGCAGTCGTACACGGCGAAGCGGTTGCGCATCCCCAGGCTCAGCGCGAGGTCGTTGATGCCCACATGGATCTCGCGGACGCCCGGCAGCGCCACGATCAGCTCGATCTCACGAGCGGCGTCGACGGTCTCCAGCAACAGCGCCACCGCGGCGCGTCCGTCGACCAGCTCAATGAAGCGAGCGACCTGCTCGGCGCTTTCGAACATCGGCAGCATCAGCACCTGCACGCCGTGCGCCAGCAGCAACTGCACCTCGGCGGCTGTGTGCTCGTGCAGCGGGTTGACGCGGGCGAACAGCCGCGCGTTTGAGAGCCGTTCGCGCACCGCCGGCAGCTGGTCGACCGTGTGGGGCGAGATCCAGGTGCCCAGGCCGTGTTGGCGCCGGCGCTTGCCGAGCGTCTCCAGATCGACGCCGACGCGATCGATGCCCGCCCGATCGGCCCGCTCAGCCAGCCGCGGATCGTCGGTCCACAGCGTCAGCAGGAAGCGATCGGCGTCCTCGCCGGCCTGGCTCCCCGGGCCGGCGAGGACGCTTGCGTCCCGTGCGTCAGAACCGGAAGGGGATCTCGTCGGTGTCTGGCGGCAGGCGCCAGTCGTCGGGATCGTTGTAGTCATAGGCGTTGTCGAAGAAGTTCACGAACGAGCAGCTCTCTGGGGAGAGCGTCTGCAGCCCGTGCCAGACGCCGGGCGGGATCACGACGAGCATCGGGCGCATGCCACTGAGGTGAAACACGTCCACCTGTCCTTTGCTGGGTGAGCCCTCGCGGTCGTCGTAGAGGGCCAGCTTGAGCATTCCGCTCACCACGAACAGGTGGTCGGTCTTCAGCTTGTGCATGTGCCAGGCGCTGAGCGCGCCCGGGCGCAGGCTGACGTGGATCATCTGCACGACCGGGCGCTCCACGACTCCCCAGTCGTCTCGGAACAGCTCGGTCGTATGTCCGTTGGCGGTGACGATGTGCTTGACCTCGCGGACCGTCACGCCGTCGATCCGCTCGCCGCGCAGGGCCCAATCCGGCGTCATGTGCGCCTTGTCCTTGCTGGCTGAGTCGATGCTGTTGCCCGTCGCCTCCATGTGCCCCCTTTCTAAGAGTCCGCTTATGCTACGCGGCCTGATGAAAGGGGGCATGACCGCGATCCACTGCTGCACCGTGGTCAGCCGCAACTACCTGGCACACGCGCGTGTGCTGGCCGAGTCGTTTCTTGAGCACAACCCGCATGGTCGCTTCTCGCTGCTGCTGGTGGATCGCGATCTCGACGGGCTTCCCGACGCCGGGGAGCCGGCGGCCAACGACTCGTTTGAGCTGCTGCTGCCAGAGGACGTCGGCGTGGATCGCCGCGAGTTCGACCGACGGGCGACGATGTACTCGGCCCAGGGGATGGCGGCGTCGCTGAAGCCGGACATGCTGCGGACGCTGCTGGCCAGGCAGGGCGGGCCCGTCGTCGCCATCGACGCCGACGGCTGCGTCTACGACGATCTCACGCCGATCGCCGAGCTGGCCAGAGCCCATGCGGTTGTGCTCTCGCCGCACAGCCTGGATCCCTATCCGTTGCGAGGAGCGAACGCGGACTCGCCGCGCTGGGGTCGTGACAGCCCCGACCAGATGGTGATGCGCTCCGGTGTGATGAACGGGGGTCTCGTCGCCGTCGGGCGCGGAGGCGATGAGTTCCTTGACTGGTGGTCGCAGCGAACGCGGCGGCGCTGCGTGTTCGACGTGCGCTACGGCCTGATGCTGGTCCAGACGTGGCTGACGCCGGCGGCCTTCCTGTTCGACAGCGCCGTGCTGCGCGACCGCGGCTGCAACGTCGCCGGCTGGAACATGCAGGCGCGCGACGTGCAGTGGGAGGGCGAGCTGCCGCTGATCGATGGAGGACCGCTGCGTCACTTTCATTTCGCCGGCGGCTTCGATCCCGAGCGGCCGGGGATGCTGAGCTGGCATCCAGAGCTTCTGGATTGGTGGCCATCGCTCGACGAGCGACCCGGTGCCGCGCGGCTGACACGTGAGTACGCCGACCGTCTGTTCGAGGCCGGCTATCGCGAGCTGCGCGCCATGCCCGGGCCGAGTGACTTCGCCCCGGACGGCAAGCCGATCGAGCCGTGGATGCGCGAGATCTACCGGCAGGGTTCGATGGAGGCCGAGCGCCGAGGCGAGGCCGAGCCGCCGAACCCGTTCAGCGACGGCGCCGAGCGTTTTGCCGAGTGGCTGAGCGAGCGCGTCCAGGAGGCGGATGGGGGTTCGACGTCACCGCAACGGCAGGCCGAGCGAGCGTTGGATCCAGGCCGGCCCGAGCTGCGCTCGGCCCTGTTCGAGGCAGGCCGGCTGCTGGAGCGCGTCGGCGAGCTTGAGCGGATTCGCGACGAGGCGATCGGATGGGCCGAACGCGTCTCAGCCGAATTGCGCGAGAGCGAGGCCGCGCTTGCCGCCGCGCGCGCCGAGGTTGAGGGGGCGCAGATGGAGTTGCGGCGGGCCCTGGCCACGCTGGAAGGCGTGCTGGGGTCCGTCAGCTGGCGGCTGACAAAGCCGTTGCGAGGCCTGAAGGCGTCGTTCAAGCGCCCGCTGCCACGAGTGTCCCGCCGCCGCGCTTAGAAGGAGTTGCACACAAGGGTGGTTGGCTCCCGCCGTGCGGCGACGGCTGCCAGCATGCCGTCAGCCACATCGAGCTCGGCGACCCATGGCTGAGCCAAGGCCTCCGTGCTGCCCAGGCCCAGGCCGAGGCACTTCAGCGAAGCCTCGTGCCGCACCCAAAGGCGAACGAACTCGCGCTTTCGCTCGGCGGGCGGCAGCTCTCTCAGGCGACGCACGGAGTCGCCGTCGAACGCGCGCGCTGCGACGGCGAGTTGATCGACATCTCTGTCAAGCGCCTCGATGTCCACGCCGACGGGCTGGTCGAGCGCTATCGCGTACAGGGCAAACGCACCGGAGTGGGAGAGGTTGAAGTGAAGTTGAGGGCAGGGATCTGAAAGCTCATTGGCCGAAGGGGGCGATGGCGGTGGAATCTCGGGCTTTCCGTACTTGCCCAAGGCGAAGCGGAGCGTCGCCGGGTCGCGATCGAGATAGCCGGCCAACAGCAGTCGCAACAGCGCGCGTGAGCAGGCCCAGCGCACTCCGTCGCGCCGACGATGAAACCTCGCGGCGCGTTGGCGCTCTTCGGCGTCGAGGAGGCCGAGCAGCGGCCCGGGCGTGGAGTCGAAGTCGGTTGGCGTGAGCCGCGTGACCCACACGTGCACGTCCCCGTCGGCCAGCGGTGGGGCCTTCAGTCGTGGCTTCGCGTCGATCCGCACAGCCGCATTGTGCCGCGCTGTAGCTACAGGAACAGGTGCTTGTGCGTGATCAAATCGCACCGAGGTAAGAGACGTTCGGCGTATTCTCAAGGCAATGTCTCTGACTTGGCGCTGGTGACCGAAGCTTCCAACGTGGCCCTGGTGTCGCCTTGATGGAGCATGTGCTTGCGAGGGCTTCGATAACGAAAAACTCACGTCTTAGCCCGGTGTTCGGGGTAACTTGTCGGCTGGTGCGCGCCTAGGACACAGCGCACATTCGTCTACAAAAACGGCCTCCCGCCCGAGTCCAGGGCAGATTCGATCACCCAAACTCGGCGCTGACGATCCGTCGAATCGATCCCGGCAACTGGTATTTCGCCAGTCGGCTCTGTAGCATTCCGTCAGACTGAATCTGTGGTCTATCCACTACACGGGATGGTCGTGACGATGGGCATCGTTGGCTACTACAAAACAGGGGACATGTAGCGATGGCGCAGGCGCGCACCAAGTCTCCTGCCGAGCAACAGCGCCAGTGGATGCGCGGTGGATCCGCGTCGATGCGCGGCGTGCTGCTCGGCCTCGTGCTGGAGCGTCCCGGCCACGGCGGCGATCTGGCCAACCGCATGTTGGTGCGGCTCGGCGACACCTGGCGCGTGGACACCAACGACGCCTACCGGCTGCTCGAACAGCTTGAGCGCGAGGAGCTGATCTGCTCCCGCGTGGAACCGCGCAAGAGCAGTGGCCGGCGGCCGATGATCGTCTACCACCCGACGGAAAAGACCGCGGCGGCGCTGACGATGTGGATGGAGACGCTGCTACCGCGCGAGCCGGTGCGCTTCGGGTTGCACGCCAAGCTCGCGGTCGCCCGCGCCGAGGATGCGCCGCGGCTGATGGTCGCGCTGCGCGACTACGAGCAGAAATGCCTGACGCTGGCCAAGATGGTCACCCCCAACGGTGGCGCACAGGCCTCGTGGTCGGCGCTGTTCATGGACTGCACGCGCGAGGCGGTCTACACCCAGTTGCGAGCCGAGATCGACTGGGCGGCAACCGCCCGTCAACGAATCGCCGAGCACGCCAGACGTCAGTCGGGCCAACCGGCACAGTCGAGCAAGCCGGCGCGATGAGCGCGCTGCTTCGCATCGGCGAGGTCAGCAAGGCTTATCCCGACGGCGGCGGGTATGTGAGCGTATTCGAGCGCGCGACGCTCGAAATGCAGGACGCCAGTCACGTCGGCGTGTACGGCAAGCGCCGCTCGGGCAAGACGACGCTGCTGCGGATCGCGGCCGGCTTGGAACGTCCCGACAGCGGCAGCGTCGTCTTTGACGGGGTTGACCTGACAAAGGTCTCCCAGCGCGAGTTCGCGATGGTCCTGCGCCGCCGGCTCGCCTACATCGCGATCAGCGATTGGCGTCCCAACCCGGGTGAAAGCGTCGCTCAACACCTGGCATTGTCGCTGGGCGGTCTCGGGCTGACCGTGCGTCAAGCCACCCGCCGCGCGCTGCGCGAGCTGGACGCGACCGGCATCAGCGCCGCCGATGCGCACCTGGCCGCGTTTGGCATGTCGATGGTCGACCGCACGCGAATCATGTTTGCTCGTGCCTTGGCGCACGATCCACGTCTGATCGTGATCGACGATCCGGTGCTGACGCCGAGCGTCAGCGAACGCGATTCTCTGTACACGATGCTGCGAGGTATTGCGAGAGAGCGGGGGATCGCTTTGCTGGTGGCCTCCGAGGACTTCGCCGCACTGCAGGGCTTTGACGTGTTCGTCTCGATTTCCGCGCGCGAATTGTGCTCAAGCGAGGGCAGCGCCACGATCGTCCCGTTTCCGGCGCTCTCGCACTTGGGTTCGGCGCGCGACGCCGAGTCCTCATGAGCTCGCTGCGACTGCACGAAGTCGTCAAGCACTACTGCGGTGGCGGCGAGACGGTCAGGGCTGTGGACGGAGTCACGCTTGAGATCGGTCCCGGCGAGCTGGTCGCGTTGTACGGCCCAAGCGGATCGGGCAAGACGACGCTGCTGCTGCTTGCGGCTGGGTTGATGGAGCCGGACGCCGGCGAAGTCAGCTTCGATGGTCGCGACATTGGTGCGATGTCCGCGCGAGAGAGCTCCGCCTACCGGCTGCGCGATGTCGGCTTCGTGTTCCAGTCCTTCCACCTGATGCCGGGCGCGACCGCGCTCGACAACGCTCTGATCAAGCTGCCGGTTTGCGGCTACACGGTGCGTGAGGCGCGCGTCAGGACGACACCGTGGCTGCAGCGCGTCGGTCTTGGCAGTCGGCTTGAGCACCGCCCCCATCAGCTCTCGATGGGCGAGCGCCAGCGTGTGGCGATCGCGCGCGCCTTGGTCGGCAAACCGCGACTTTTGCTGGCAGACGAGCCGACCGGCAACCTCGACTCGATGCGCTCGCGCGAGATCCTTGAGTTGTTGCGCGAGGTCTGTCATGAGAGCAAGATCCCAGGATTGCTCGTCACGCACGACTTGGAGGCGATGGCGCTCGTGGATCGCACGCTGACCCTCCGAGACGGCCAACTGCTCGATGGCGCCGTGCACGAGGAGCTGGCAGAGATAGCACGGTGAGCAGTCCGCTTGACCGAGCGCTATTGGGCTTGCGCCCGTCGATGCTGGTGTTCCTGTACCGGCGGCGCCTGCGCGCGCACCCGGTGCAGGAGCTGTTGGCGGGAGCAGGCATCGCGATTGGGGTTGCGCTCGTGTTCGGTGTGCTGCTTGCCAATGCCGGGCTGACCAGCTCCACCGAACGGCTCGTGCACGCGCTCGCCGGCTCGGCGCGGCTGACGCTGGTGGCGCGCTCGCCTGCGGGCTTCCCGGAAGGCTTTACCAATCGTGTGCGCTCGCTTGCGGGCGTGCAGGTTGCCACCTCGGTCCTGCGAGAGAACGTGACCGTCGAAGGTCCCAGAGGCCGCCAGGCCGTGCAGCTGATCGGCGTCTCGCCCAGCCTGGCCTCGCTCGGTGGCATCTCCCAACAAGAGCTGGGCAACGGCGCGCTGCTGCTCTCAGGCGGCATCGGCCTGCCCGGTGGGCTCGCCGAAACGATCGGTGCGCGGCGGGGGGGAGACATCGCTGTGGTTGGCAACGGAGCCCGCCATTCGCTGAAGGTCGGCGCGGTGATAACAAGTGAATCCGTCAAAGCCTTGGCCGGATCGCCAGTGGCGGTCGCCTTGTTGGCAGTGGCACAGCAGCTGACAGGACGCTCGGGCAGGGTCAGCGAGACATTGGTCGTGCCGGTGCCCGGTCGCGAAGCCGAGGTGGCCAGAGAGCTGACGGCGCTGGCCGGGGGCCGGTTGAACGTCGAGCCGGCCGAGCACGAACTGCAGCTGCTCAAGCAGGCGACCACCCCCAATCGCCAGTCGACCGGGCTGTTCTCAGCGATCAGCGTGATGGTCGGCTTCCTGCTGGCGCTGAACGCGATGCTGTTGACCGTTCCTGAGCGCAGGCGCTTCATCGCCGAGTTGCGCATGCAGGGCTACGACCCGCGCCAGATTTTCCTGATGCTGGCTTTCCAAGCGGTCGCGCTCGGGTTGGCGGCATCTGTGGTTGGAGTCGTCTTGGGCGATGTGCTCGCGCGTACCCTCTACCACCAGGTCCCGAGCTATCTCGCGGTCGCATTCCCGATCTCTCCCGAGCAGTCGCTGAGCGTCGGGCTGGCGCTGGCGGCAATCGGCTGCGGCGTGTTGGCAACCCTGCTCGCGTCGCTCTCGCCGGCGCTCGACCTGCGTCCCGGCCTACCCGCCGACGCGATATTCCGCGAAGCAGGGCCCGCGGGGGGCTTGCTTGAGCCCAAGGTATTGCGCTGGTCCGGCCTGCTGGGGTTGGCGGTGATCGCGCTGGTCGGTGCTCTTGTGGCGCTCGTGCCCTCGCTGACGATCTTTGGCGGCGTCGCGCTCGCGCTGGCGGCGATTCTGCTTGTGCCACCGATGCTTGGAGCGGTGGGGCATTGGTTCCCGCGGATCACAGAGGGACGTCACAGCGCGGCCGCGATGCTGGCCGCCTCGGAATTGCGTGCCATTTCGACCCGTTCGGTGGCGCTCGGTGCGATCGTCGCCCTGGCCGTGTACGGCAGTGTCGCGATCGGCGGAGCTCGTGACGATCTGCTGCACGGCATCGAAGCGGCGACTGCCCAGTACCACAACACGGCTGACCTGTGGGTGGCTGACGGCTCGAATGTGTTCAACACCGACGGCTTTCCGCCCGCGGCCACGGTGGCGCGACTGGCGAGAGTGCACGCGCTCAGCTCGGTGCGTGTCTATCGCGGTGGCCTGATCGACGTCGGCCCGCGGCGCCTGTGGGTACGAGCGCGTCCGCTCACCGATCCGGTCATGTTCGAATCCAGTCAGCTGATCCACGGCGATTTCAACCACGCGCAGGCGCTGATTCGGAGCGGCGGTTGGGCCGCCGTGTCGAGTGGCTTTGCGGGCGAATACAAACTTGGCCTGGGCGGTCGCTTTACGTTGCCAACGCCGGCGGGCGCCGCTTGGTTTCGGGTTGCGGCGATAACCACCAACTCCGGCTGGCCGGCCGGGACGATCACGCTCAACGGCTCGGACTATCGTCGCTGGTGGGGCAGCGAAGCCACGGCGCTTGAGTTGGGGCTGCGCCCAGGGGTGACTCCGCAGGCGGGCGAGCGGGCGGTGCGTAGCGCGCTCGGGCCCGCCTCGGGCCTGCAGGTACAGACAGCCGCGCAGAGCGCGGTACGCGCCGACGGCAGCGCGCGTCAAGGCTTGCGCACGCTGTCTGACATCTCAACGATGCTGCTGATCGCGGCCGCGCTGGCCGTCGCGGCTGCGCTGAGCACAAATGTGTGGCAACGCCGGGCGCGATTGGCCTCGCTGAAGATTCAGGGTTATCGAGCGCCGCAGCTTTGGGTCGGGCTGCTGCTTGAGAGCATCGTCATGATCGCGGTTGGCTCTCTGGTGGGAGCGCTGGTCGGTGTCTACGGACACGCGTTGGCTGCGCATTGGCTTACGATCACTACCGGATTCCCCGCACCCTTCTCGTTCGGCGGCGTCCATGTCTTTCTCACGTTCGCGTTGGTGACGGCGATTGCCACGCTAGTGATTTCACTGCCAGGGATGGCGGCGGCTCGGGTGGCGCCGCGCCTGAGCCTTCAGGAGTGAAGCGAGCTGGGACCAGAACCGGTACAAAGCAAGAACTGTGTCGTATTCACTACACAAGAGTCGACTCTGCCTGGCCGCCGAGTTCATGTGCGCCGCCCGCGGCTATTGGTTTGGCGTGTTCCCACGAGTGCTGGCCGAGGTGCGCCGTAGAAGGGAGCTGGCCGAGCGCATTCCCGATCCGGCGCTGCGAGAGTTGGCGTTGCGGGCGCTTGCGCAAAAGCGCAACAACCTTGAGGGCGCCGCCGCGTTCGCGACGCTCGCCGGGCGGCGTCAGCGCCCGCTGGTGATCCGTGCCCTGGTCGGCTCGCAGACGATTTGCGACTACCTCGACCTCCTCTGCGAGGAGCCCAACCGCGATCCGATCGCCAACGGTCGCGCCCTGCACGAGTCGCTGTTGGATGCCGTGTCGGACGGCCGTGAACGATCCGATTGCGACTATTACAGACACCACGCCCACGGCGATGACGGCGGCTATCTACAGGGGCTCGTGCAGAGCGTCAGCGGATCGCTTGCCGCGTTGCCGGCTCGCTCGCGCGTGCTGGCCCCGATCTCGCTGGCGGCCGAGCGCATCGCCGCCTATCAGTCGTTCAACCACGGAGACGCGGAGGGCTCTTATCGCCCGTTTGAACAGTGGGCCGCGCACGAGCGCAAGACATGCCCCGAGCTCAGTTGGTGGGAGGCCGGAGCGGCGGCCGGCTCGACCTTGACGTTGCACGTGCTGCTGGCCGCCGCGGCGGACGCCGAGGTCGAGCGGACCGACCTCGCGGCTATCGAGCAGACCTACTTTCCGTGGATCGGTGCGCTGCACTCGCTGCTGGACAGCCTTGTCGATCGTGGCGAGGACGTGGCTCGGGGCATGCGTGGGCTGATCGACTTCTACGTGTCGCCCACGCAGGCGGCCGGCCGCATGCGCTTGATCGCCGGCGAGGCGATGCAGCGCGCCCGCGCCCTGCCGCAGGGCGAGCGCCATGCGTTGATCCTTGCCGCGATGACGAGCTTCTACCTGTGTCAGCTGCGCCGTTCCAAGTCCTCGCCACTGCCCGCCGCGGTCGTGCCCGTCGTTCGCGATGCGCTTGGGCGTCTAGCTGCTCCGAACATGGCCGTGCTGCGTGTCCGGCGCGTATTGGCAGAGAACGGTGGCGCTGAGCTTGCGCTCTCGACGCCAATGGGTGGCGGTGTGATGCCCGAGCTTGAATCTCGAAAGTCAAGTACCTGACTTTCCTCTTTTCTTTCTTGGTGGCGTGCGTAATCATAATTCGCGAAGTACCCAAGCCGATGCCCATTCGGTCAGCAGGTGCCCTTTGGGGGGCAGCCGACCCGCCCGCGGATACAGAGAGAGGTTTGTACCCGCGGGCGGGTTGACGCTGTAGTCGAGCGATAATCTGCTCGACCGGCGCTTCTCAGCAGCCCGGTCCCCATGCAGATCCTCCCCACACGCATCCAAGGCCCCCGTCTGATCCAGCCGCACGTGCGCGGCGACGAGCGCGGCTTCTTCGTAGAGACCTACCGTCATTGCCTGCACAGCGAGATGGGGATTCCCGCAACCGATCGGTTTGTCCAAGACAACCATTCGCGCTCGACTCGTGGCGTCGTGCGCGGCATGCACTTTCAGGTTGGCGATGGCGTTGCCAAGCTCGTTCGCTGCACCCGTGGCCGCATTCTCGATGTCATTGTCGATCTGCGTCGCGGCTCGCCCAGCTACGGCGAGTGGGAGGGGTTTGAGCTCGACGACCAGACGCTGCGAATGGCCTACGTGCCGGTCGGCTTCGCTCACGGCTTCTGCGTGCTCAGCGACGTTGCCGACGTGGTCTACAAGCAGACTCGCTACTACGACCAGCAGGTCGAACGGGGAATCGCCTGGGACGATCCAGGTGTGGCGATCGGCTGGCCTTTGCCGGGTCCCGAGCTGATCGTCTCAGAACGAGATCGGCGGGCCCCGCGGCTGAGCGAGATCGCCGACGAACTGCCGTTTGCCTATCCAGGCGGGTAGTCCTTGATCGCTGAGCTCAGAGCTCGGCGATCAGCAGCCGGTAGCCAAGATCGACGTGCTGATGCTCAAGCAGCTTCCAGTAGCGCTCGTGCCAGCTGCCGTCCTCGATGTCTTCAGCCAGGTTGTCCAAGCCGTTGAGCATCTGGCCCGCGCCCGGCAGATGAAAAGTTGAGATTCCTGTGCGGACCGATTCGTCCAGATAAGCACGTGGGCGACGCCAATAGGCGCCCAAGAAGCCGTCGTCGCAATCGTGGGGGATCGGGACCTGCTCGACTCGGACGTGCTCGTCCAGCGCCGCGCTCTGCTCCTCAAGCGAAGGAAAGCGGGCGCAGTCAAGGCGCGCCAATCGTGGCAGATAGTCCCGCAACAACCAGAAGCGCTCGGCGTAGCTACGGTCGTAGGTGAAGATGACGACGCGCTCACGCGCAACGCGGCGCAGCTCCTGCACCCCGATGCGCCAGTCGGCCCAGTGATGCAGCGTCATGCAGGCCATCGCCGCGTCGACGCAGTCGCTGGGCAGCGGCAGGCACTCGGCGTGTCCCTCGATCGCCAATGCCAGCTCGGGGGAGCGCTGGGCGATCATCTGTGCGGAGGGCTCGATCGGCAGCACCTCGCGGTCGCCCGGCTCATACGCGCCGGCGCCGGCGCCTACGTTCACGACCGACCTGGCGTCTCCGAGCGCCGCGTGGATCTGCTCGGCAATACGCGGATCCGCACGGCGGGTGACGGTGTAGTCGATCCCAATCTCTTGGAAGGTCGCGGCCCGGAAGCCGTCTGTAGTGCTCATGACTGGTTCGATCGGACGTGGCTGGCGCCCGTTTGACCCTTTCCGTGTCGTCCTGCCTCTGACGCTCCTCACGCGATATGTACGTGTCGCGGTTACGTCTCGTAACTACGATAAATGCAAAAAGTGGAAAAGTCGATTGCATACACTTGAAAATCGACACTCCATTTTCGGACTATGCGGAGTCGGACATTGGCCGTGCTTTGCGTGCTCGAAGTTGCCGCGCACACCCCGCCGGCCTCCCCGCCGCGGCGCCACGATCGAGGCGCCAAGTGCAATGCTTAGCCCGTGAACAGCGACGGCCTGACGCAAACGGTCGCCTTGCGTGGCCTGCTCGCCCGCGTACGCCGGCTGACGCTCACCCCGGTCCAATACGCCTGGGTTGCCTACTGCGCGGCGGCGGCGTTTACGGTGATCGTGCTCAGCGGGGCGGCGGTGCGCCTGACCGGCTCTGGGCTTGGTTGTCCGCGCTGGCCGCGTTGCTACGGCAACGTCTATCCGCCGCTCAGCACCCACGCCTTGATCGAGTTCTCAAACCGAGTCGTGACGGCGCCGGTCACGATCGCCGCGTTCGCGGCATTCGTGCTCGCCTTCCGCCGTCGACCCTATCGCCGCGACCTGATGCGGCTGAGCGCGCTGCTGCCGCTGGGTGTGCTTGCGCAGGCCGTGCTCGGTGGCCTGACCGTGCGCGGAGCGCTCGACTACGGCTGGGTGATGGCGCACTTCGCGCTGTCGATGCTCGTGCTCGCCGCGGCCGTCGCGCTCGCGTGGCGGTCCGCGCACGAGCCCGGCGAAAGGCCCCGCAACGCAGATCGAAGACTCGCGTGGGCGGCGCGAGCGACCGTGGCGCTGGGGGCGCTTGCGATCTTCGCCGGCACGGCCGCCACGGCCGCCGGCCCGCACGCGGGCGGCTCGCCGGGGCAGCGGATCAACCGGCTGGACTTCGACGGCAAGGGCACGATGGACTTTGTAATCCACCGTCACGGCGAGATCGCCTTCGTCTTCGGGCTGGCGGCGCTGCTCGTGTGGTGGCTGGCCCGCCGCTCGCCGAGCGCCGACGCGCTGCTGCGGCGCTCAAGCACCGTGACTTGCGCCTTGATCGCGCTGCAAGGGCTGATCGGCCTCGACCAGTACAAGACGCACCTGCCAACGGAGCTGGTGTGGGTGCACGTCAGCCTCGCCTCGCTGACCTGGGTGGCGGTGCTGTGGACTGCCTGCGCGGCGGGTCGGCCGCAGCCGCATCGGGCCCCAAATAGGGGAGAAATTCGAGAGGATCCCCAACAACGGCGCAAATACGTCCTTTCCACCCGTTAGCCTGCGCTCAGCAACGACACTCAAGAAGGGAGTGCCATGACCAAGAACGAGCTGGCTGAAGGGGTCGCGCAACGCACGGGTCTGGCGGGAACGCAGGCTCGACAGGCGCTGGAGGCGGCGATCGACCTGATCTCCGACGAGCTGGCGGGCGGTGGTGAGGTGTCGCTGGCCGGATTCGGCAAGTTCAGCGTCTCCAGTCGCGCAGCTCGGCAGGGTCGCAACCCCGCCACCGGCGAGACGATCAACATCGCGGCGAGCAAGGCGGCGAAATTCTCCGCTGCGAGCGCGCTCAAGAAGCGCTTGAACTAGTCTCGGAGGCGATGGATTCTGAGCAGCGGCGAGCCCGTCGTGAGGCGCGTAGGCATGAGCTTGCGCGACGCAGGGCACGGGGGCTCGCCGCGTTGGGCGCGGTTGCACTCGCGGTCGTCGTTGTCCTCGTCATAGCGATCGGCACAGGAGGCTCTGGCTCTTCTTCGAGCACGACGGCTGTCTCGCGCACGTCCTCCGCGACTGGTTCCGGCCAAAGGGGGGATGTCGTTCGCAGCACCGCTTCCGGCAGCAGTGCATCGCCTGGCGCGCAGGATCCGCTGGTGACTCCCGCGCAGGCCGCTCGCCGCGTGAGCGGTGCTGCGTCGGCGCCGATCCTGATGTACCACGTCATCAATCCGCCGCCGGCGGGTGCCAAATTCCCCGGGTTGTACGTGTCCGGGGAAGAGTTCTCCGAACAGATGGGCGCGCTGGCGAGCGCCGGCTTTCATGCCGTGACGATGGATCGGCTGCTTGCCAACTGGACGCACGGCGCGGCGTTGCCGAGCAAGCCTGTCGTGCTCGGCTTCGACAATGGCTATCAGTCGCAGCTGACCAATGCCGAGCCGGTGCTGCACGCCCACGGCTGGGTCGGCGTTGAGAACATCCAGCTGAGCGGCCTGCCCCCCTCACAGGGGGGGCTCAGCCGCTCGCAGGTTGGTCAGCTGATCGCCGACGGCTGGGAGCTTGACACGCAGGGGATCAGCCACGCCGACCTGATCGCGATCTCCCCGTCGGCCCTGCACGAACAGGTCTTTCGCGCCCGCGAAGAGCTGCAGCACCGCTACCACGTCCCGGTCAACTGGTTCTGTTACCCGTCTGGCCACTATGACCAGAGCGTGGTCGAAGTCGTCAAGGCAGCGGGTTTTGTCGGCTCCACGACCGTCGTGCCCGGCTGGGCCTCGCCCAGCGGCGATTCCTACCGGCTGCCGCGGCTGCGGGTGCTTGGAGGCACCAGCGGCTCACAGCTCGTCAGCGAGATCGAATCGATCCGCTCCAACCCGCCACCTCCGGCTTCCTACAACGGTGCGTGACGGCGCTGCGGCCGGCAGCGAGGTCGCGCTGCACGTCGGCGCGGGATCGATAGGATGGCGCCGATGAATTCCGCGCCCGGCTTGGGCTCTTGGAGCTTTGACCCGATAGCGATCCTCGCGCTGATGGCAGCGTCGTACGTGTACGCACGCATGTACCGTCGTGCTCGCGCAGCCACGCGCCCCGGCTCGATCGGCGCCGGCCACTGGGCTCCCTACGCCGCCGGCATCGCGACGCTTGCGGTTGCGCTGCTATCGCCGCTGGACGCGATCGGCGATCGTTGGCTGCTCTCGGCGCATATGGCCCAGCACGTGCTGCTCTCAGATGTCGCGCCGGCGCTGATCGTGCTGGGGCTGCGCGCGCCGGTGCTACCGCTTGGCCTCTCCCGCCCCGCCTTGCGAGCGGTTGCTCCGGGTGGACGCTTCGGACGCCTTCTCTCGCAACTGACCTCGCCGTGGGTCGCGATCCCGCTGTGGGCTACGGCGACCTGGGTATGGGCGATCCCGGCCATGTTCGACTTCGCCGCTCAGCACCAGCTCGTGCACGCTCTTGAGCACGCCACTCTGTTCTACACGGGCCTCGCCCTGTGGTGGCTGATAGTGGACCCGCTGCCGCGCGCACGCATGCGTGCCGGCGGCGAGCGTCTGGCCCTGCTCGGCTTCACCCGCATCGCCTCCGCCGTAATCTGCGTGCCGTTGACGTGGGTGACGGCGGTGCAGTACCCGCTGTATGCGTCGGCGCCGCGGGCTTACGGCTTGTCCGCTTTGGGTGACCAGCAGCTGGCGGGTGCCGGCATGTGCTTTATCGAGTTCCTCGTCTTCGGCATCGCTTTCGCGGCGGTGTTCATCAGCATGCTCGGCCGCGACGACGCGCGTGTGAGCGTCGCCGAGCGCGCCGCGGCGCGCTGAGAGCAGCTGGCTGCTCCAATACGGAGCGAGCTTAGAGCCCCAGGACGAGTGCGAGCGCCTCATCGACGATATGCAACTCGGCCGCGTCGAGACGTCCCGCTGAGCCTCCCAGGCGCTGTGGGTCCACTACCGTCGTCTGCTCCACAAGTATGCGCGTCTGCGTGCCGTTGAGGTTGATCGTCGGTCGGAAGCTCGCCGCTCGCGCGCTGGTCGAGGTGGGAGAGACGAGCACGGTGCTCAGGGGCAGGAAATCGTCGGCTTGAACGATCACCGCGTAACGAGCGCCTCGCTGCTCCCTGCCCCGGGCATGACGCAGAGCGGGCAGGCGGAATATCTCACCGCGCACCACCTCAGCTGTCGGGCTGTGGCGCCAGTTCGGCCATCTGCTCGCGCACGGCACGCATCTCCGCCTGATCGTGCTCATCGGCTGCGAGCCGTCGAACCTCGGCTGCAATCGATGAGCGGGAACGACGCCTCGCCGCGGTCTCGCGCAACGCGGTTCGCACGGCTTCGGAGTCACTCAGCTCATCGTTGCGAATGATGCTGAGCGCAGCCACCGAGCTGTCATCCAAGCGCACGTGCAGGGAACGGCTCACGAAAAGAACGTAGCACAGGGCATGCTACAAGTAGCGCAGACACTCGCGAGCGCCTCAACCGCAGCCGGTGTTGTTACCGCAAGACGAGCACGTGTAGCAGCTGCCGGTCCGCTGCATCATCCCACCGCACTGCGAGCACGCCGGCCCGAGGTCCATCCCCTGCAGTCGCGCTGGGACGACCGGCGGAGTGTCGGTGAGGGCCGCTGTCGCGGGAACGGCCCCTGCCCCCGTGCCGGCGCTTGCCTCCGGCCCTGACGTGTCGCTGGCGGCTACCGACTGGGCGGTCTCCTCGGCCAGCTTGCGGGCTCGCACCGCCGGCGTGAGGATGCCCAGTTCCTCCTGGGCGTCGGTGTCCAGGAAGCGCGATGCCACCCAGCGCAGGATGTAGTCGGGCATCGACTTGGCGAACGGTATCTCCGGGTTGCCGGTGATCCCCTCCGGCTCAAAGCGCATGTAGCTGAACTTCTCAACCAGCGTCTCCAGTGGAACCCCGTACTGGAGCGCGATCGAGATTGCCGTAGCGAACGAGTTCATCATGCCTTTGATCGTCGAGCCCTCCTTGCCGATGTCGGTCAGGAAGATCTCGCCGACGGTGCCGTCCTCGTACATGCCGGCGGTGATGTAGCCCTCGTGCCCGCCGATCGAGAACTTGTGCGTGATCGACTGGCGCTCGCGCGGCATCCGTCGGCGCTTGGGGCCGGCCTGCTCCAGCGCCTTGGCGACCGCCCGCTCGACCTCCGCGTCCACGTCGGTCGGCGCGGGAGCGTCTTTCTGTGCGTCGGTGCGCAGCGCCTGGGCTGTCTTGGAGCCGTCGCGATAGATCGCAAGCGCCTTCACGCCGAGCCGCCAGGCCTGTGTGTAGGCGTCGGTGATGTCCTCGACCGAGGCGCTCTCGGGCAGGTTCACGGTCTTTGAGATGGCGCCGGAGATGAAGGGCTGCACGGCCCCCATCATCTTGATGTGGCCCATATGCGAAATTGCCCGCTCGCCGACGGCAACGTCAAACACCTCCAGGTGCTCCTCGGCCAGGCCGGGGGCGCCGACGATCGTGCCGTGCTCGTTGACGTAAGCCTCGATCTGCTCGATCTGCTGGTCTGAGTAGCCGAGCGTCTGCAGCGCCTGCGGCACGGTGCGATTGACGATCGTCATCTGGCCGCCGCCGACCAGCTCCTTGAACTTGACCAGCGAGAAGTCGGGCTCGACGCCGGTCGTGTCGCAGTCCATCAGAAAGGAGATCGTCCCGGTCGGCGCGAGCACGGTGGCTTGGGCGTTGCGGTAGCCGAAGCTATCGCCAAGCTCGACGGCCTCGTCCCAGGACGCGCGTGCGGCTGCCAGCAGCTCGCTGTCGGCGCAGGCTGAGTCGAGGATCGCGTAGGAGGCGTCGCGGTGCATGCGCATCACGCCGTTGTGCGCGTCGCGGTTCTCCTCGTAGCGCTCGTAAGGCCCGAGCGCGGCGGCCACGCGCGCGGACTCGCGGTAGGCACGCCCGGTCATCAGCGCCGTGATCGCCGCCGCCGTGCCACGTCCCGCGTCGGAGTCATAGGGCATGCCGTTTGACATCAGATAGGCGCCAAGGTTGGCGTAGCCGAGGCCGAGCTGGCGGAACGCGCGCGCGTTGACGCCGATCTCCTCGGTTGGATAGCTGGAGGGACCGACGACGATCTCCTGCGCCAGCAGCACGATGTCGACGGTGTGCTGGAAGGCAGCGACGTCGAGCGTGCCGTCGGCGCGGCGGAACTTCATCAGGTTCAGCGACGCCAGGTTGCAGGCCGAGTCGTCTACGTGCATGTACTCGCTGCAGGGGTTTGAGGCATTGATGCGGCCGCTGTTCGGGGAGGTGTGCCAGTGGTTGATCGTCGTGTCGTACTGCACCCCTGGATCGGCGCAGCGCCAGGCGGCGTTCGCGATCTCGCGCATCAGCTCGCGCGCGGGAATCGGCTCGCCGACCGGCTTGCCGGTGGTGCGTGAGATCAGGTGCCAGCCCTCGTCATTCTCGACCGCCTGCATGAACTCGTCGGTCACGCGCACCGAGTTGTTGGCGTTCTGGTACTGGATCGAGTGGAAGCCGTCGCCGTCGATCGACATGTCGAAGCCGGCGTCGCGCAGGGCGGCGGCCTTCTCCTCCTCATGCGCCTTGCACCAGATGAAGTCTTTGATGTCGGGGTGGTCGACGTCGAGCACCACCATCTTGGCGGCGCGTCGTGTCTTGCCCCCCGACTTGATCGTGCCCGCCCACGCGTCCGCGCCCCGCATGAAGGAGACCGGGCCGGAGGCGGTGCCGCCCTTGGTCAGCGGCTCCATCGAGCCGCGGATGTTCGAGAGGTTGATGCCCGACCCGGAGCCGCC
>DASUIH010000036.1:0-52795 GCA_036279855.1 Solirubrobacteraceae bacterium
CAAGAGCAGCAAGGCCCGCCAGACGGTCACGCTGAAGCTCAAAACACGCCACGCCGGCCGTCTGCACACCAAGGTCCAACTGCGCTTCACCCCCAGCAAAGGCAAGCAACGCAAGACACTACCCGCCAGCACCACAATCACCATCCACTAGCCACGACCGCCAGGCCCGCCAACCGCGTCTCGCCGGTCGGCGGGCCTGGTCAGAGCTCGACTGGAGCGCTGACCGGCACCATCGGCGTCGGCGAAAGTGGCGAGGCCGGGTTGCACGAGCGCACTATAGGCGCGCCCGCTCTCCGCTTGGCCTGCGTCAGCCGGCTCGGGCGTACCCCATCAGGCCGCCGAAGTCGAGCAGGACGCAGGGCTCCTCGCCGACGGTCCATGCGTCATGTCCGGGTGGCATGTCGAAGGCGTCGCCGGGTCCGAATTCGAGCTCGGTGCCGTCGTCCATCTTCAGGCCCATGCGGCCCTCCAGGACGTAGCCGATGTGCTCGACCTGGCACGAATCGGTGCCGGCGATCGGCTTGACGTGCTCCGACCAGCGCCAGCCGGGCTCGAAGGTGCCCCGGCCCACCGAATTCCCGTTCAGATCGACCAACTCGAAGCGACCCTTGCCGTCGGCGAACTCTCGTACCTCGTCCGGGCTCTCGAAGCGCTTTCCAATCAGTGCAGTCATGAGATCCTCCTAATTTTCGAAATACATACGATGCCCACGCGCGTGGCGGCTAAGCGGGCGGGACATGCGTGGCAAACGAAGGCCGCAGACTTAGCTTTTGCCGCCCAGCAGACCGCCGCGCTTCTCGGGGAGGGCGAAGCCGGGGGGGGGCGGACACCGGAAGTTGCGCTGGCGGATGCGGCTCCAGCGGAGCTTGCGGCGCTGGCGGGGGGGTCTTCTTGGTGGACAAGGTTTCAGCTTAGTCGATGAGACCGAGAGTCCACAAGACGACCTCGGCCACGAGCAGCGCGCAGCTCACGGCCAGGCATATCGAGAGGGAGGCGATCTTGCGGCGGTTGGTCTCCAGGTGCGGCTCGACCCATATTCCGGCTGCACGGTACGCGTCCATCACATTGGACACGCCGCGATGGTCGCTCTCAGCCAGCAGCGTCTTGCCACGGAATGCGAACACGAACGCGTGGGGAAGCAAGATCCAGATGGCGCTTGCTACGCACAGGGCGAAGGAGCCCATTGCCAGGGCTCCCAACACGCCAAGGGAGCCGTGGCTTGTCTTGGCGCCAAAGAAGGAGCCCGCTATGGAGGCCGCCGCGAGCACAGTCCCGGCGCGGGCTCTCAGGGCCGAAAGAGCGCGCTCCTGCTCCGCCAGCGCACCGGCGGTCAGCTCGAAGCTGAGCTGCTCGATCGACTCAGCCACCTCATAGTTCAGTTCTATCGCCCGTAAGCGACGATACTGTCGCTCAGGTGCTTCGGGCCGGCACCAGGAGACGGCCCTGCAGAGCAAAGACTCCGACTTAACTGCCCGGGCATCAGCCCATCTCCAGGATCTCGATCCGATACCCGTCTGGATCTTGGACGAAGCACAGCCGGGAGCCGCCCTCGCGCACCGAGTACGGCGGCTTCTCTGGCTCGATGCCCTGCTCGGCAAGGCGGGCGAGCGTGCCGTCGAGGTTGTCGCTCGTGATCGCGATGTGGCCATAGCCGCTACCCATCGGTGCTTTCATGGACCTATACAGCTTTTCCTGGTGATACAGGCAGGCTAGCCCACGACGCGGCACCGCCGCAGGAAGGTCGGGAGGCATGAGGCTCGATGAATACCGGCGCGTATCGCAGGTCAACGGACGCGAGGGCGAGGGCTTTCAGAGCCCCGAGCTACAGCGCAAGGCCATCAACGCCTATGCGCGCGCTCACGGGCACACGGTCACGCAGAACCCCGAGGAGCTGGACGTGTCGGGCGGCAAGCTCAGGCGCCCGATCCTCGACAAGATCATGGAGCGGATTCGCAAAGGCGATTCCGAAGGGATCATCGTCCTCGACCTCGACCGCTACTCGCGCGACGTGCTCGGGGGCAATCTGCTCTTGGTCGAAATCAGGGATGCAGGCGGGACGCTTGTCAGCGTCCACGAGAACTTGGACATCAGCACTCCCGACGGCAAGATGATGTTCGACTTCCGCATGGCGATGGCCGAGAACTACCTTTCCCGCTCGCGCGAGAAGTGGGCCGAAGCACAGCGGCACGCCGTTGAAAAGGGCATCTACACCGAGCCCTACATCCCGGCTGGCTACGAAAAGGGCGAGGACCGGCGACTGTATCTGGCCCCCGGCGCTCCGGTCATCAAGCAGGCGTGGCAGATGCGAATTGCCCGCGAGCCCACGCGGCGGATAGTCCATTTCCTCAACGAGAAGCTGCCGCGACCGAATGGTGGTCTGTGGCTCGATGCGACGGTCGAGCTGATGTTTGCCAAACGCATCTACGTCGGCGAGCTGAGCCGTCGCGGCGTGACCAACAAGGAAGCGTGCGAGCCCCTTGTCAGCGAGGCCGAATGGCAGGCGGCGCAGATCGCGCGCAAAAAGACTGGCCCACGGACACAGAAGGAGAACCTGTTGACGGGCATCATCCGTTGTGCAGGGTGCCGCTATGCGATGACGCCCGCTGAGACATCCGTCAAGCGTGGCAGCGGGCGGACCTACGTAGCCGTCTACCGCTGTCGGCCGGAACATGCCCCTGGCCGTTGTCCGTCGCCCAGCTCGATCACGCGCAAGAGCATCGAGCCGTATGTCGAAGATGCGTTCCGGTCAGAGATGGCAGGAACACGCTTGGTCGCTGCGGAGACCGGCACCAAGATTGAGCAGGCGCAGGATCAGCTCGCGCGTCTCGAAGCGGAGCTGGCAACGTTCGCCGCCGACACCACGGTTCGGGAAGCGTTGGGCGCCGCCGCGTACCACGCGGCGATTCAGAGCCGGGCGGACGGCGTAGCCGATGCCAGAGAGACGTTGCGGTCGCTCTCGACGAGCACGACGACCCTGGCGGGCGTCGAGACGTGGGATAGCTTGTCAGTCGATGAGCGGCGACGGATTCTCGGCGGCGCTATCGACGCCGTGTTCATCCGCCGTGGCTCTGGTGCCGATGACCGTAGCCTCATCGTTTGGGCCGGTGATCTCAAAGGAGACTTGCCGAACGGAGGGCGAGGCAACGGGCCGATCACGTCCTACGCCTGGTAGCGGCGTGAACCGATAGCCGGGATGACGAGCATGAAGCACCTGGGCCAGCGTCCCGGCCGCCTTCTCCTTGGCACGCTGCGGCATCCTTGAATAGATGCCTCCGCTGAGCATGGAATCCCACACAGCAACAAGCAAACTAGCAGGTTTGCGCACCTTTCCAAGCTAGTTCGATGGGCTCCGAGTGCGCGCCGCAAATGCCGACGCTCACAATCAGAGGCCAAGATGTGCGGACGGTACGGGGACGCCTTTGACGAGCACCATTTCCTAGAGCGATGGGCGTTCGCCCGGCCGCACGACGCCCGTGTTGGTCCTCAGTTGGCACCGACAGACCCCGTGACCGTCATCGACGGCAGTGGGACGCGCGTTGCACGGTGGGGATTGCTCCCTCATTCGGCACGGTCGCTCAAGGAGGCAAAGCGGGGCTCGAAAATCAATGCGCCGGTTGAAGCGCTAAGCCGTCATCCCATGTATGTCCACGCGGCACAAGATCGCGTGTTGGTTCCCGCAACGCATTGGTTCGAGTGGTGTGCGGTCGGTGGCGCGAAGGTTCCACACGTACTGCGCCGCCGCGACCACGACTACATGGCGTTTGCCGGTGTGCGCGATACCTGGATCGACCCTGAAAGCGGGGTCAAGATCGTATGCGCCGCGATAGTCACGCGCCCGGCGTATGCGTGGATGGCCGACGTACACAGTCGGATGCCGCTGGTGTTGTCGATCGAAACCGAGCAACGATGGCTCGATGCGTCGCTGCAAGTGAAGGTGTTGCGCGGTGAAGTGCTGGCGATTGACGTGCTGCCAGAGTTGACCGCATATCCGGTCGCACCGATCACCAGCCCGAAATCAGATGATCCCGAAATGTTGGCACCCGTTGGGGCGCCCCTCGCATGAGATACCGATAGGCCGTCGTCGTGCCACGGGCTCTAGGGAGTGCGTGCTATGGCGAGCGAAAGCGAGGTCGGGTCAAGGCACCTTGCGGACAGTCGCTCTCGCCTGCGGGGGTGGAACTGCCAGCCATCGTCCGAGTGCTTACCGCTGTGGGCCACGGACTGCTGCACACTCACCCCTCGGTGCTGCTGTAGGCGGTGGCGCCGTAGCTGCGGATCGCGGTCAGGCGACAAGGCAATAATCCCTCACATCGACATACGCGCCTGCGGTAGCGCGTCGCCGCTGTGTCCGTTGCCCCGTTCCCCTGCGTGTCGGTTCGACCCCATCCGTTGTGCCAGCGCTTCCGTTGAGCTGCGGTCCTAAATGCACTCGCTCTGCTCGGGACACTCCGCGCCGGTTATCTCTGGCGTGTCGGTGGCGTCGAATCCACCACGGAGGAAAACCAATGGCAACCAAGACGCATCGACACTCGCGGCGCTCTCGCCGCGTCCGCAAGGCGGTCTGCGGCCAATGGCTGCTTGCGCTGATTGCGCGTACGTTTTCGACCGTCATCTTGATGGTCGTCGCGCGTCTGCTGGACTTGCCGACGCCCCCGCGTTGAGGCTTGCGGCGCTGCGCCGGTTTGGATCGTCGGTGGTGCCTTCCAGGCACCTACCGGCCCACGCCCGCAACCGTGAGGCCGCGTTGCGCAGTCCTTCGCACTGGCCGACGACAGCCGCGTTTTGCTCAACACTCCCTCCCATCCGCTTCTTACTGAATCCTCTTTCGGCTCCAATTTGCGTCGCTTCATCAGAAAGTTTCTGTGCAGCCCTCGTCAGCGCCGCGGCCATCCAACGCCTTTCGTCCCGAGACGGACGACGACGATTGAGCAAGTGGACTAGATCATCGTCCACACCCTGGATAGTCATTCTGTAACCGTAACTGCTCAGACCTTCTCGCTCAAGCCGTTGCATGTGCATACTCGGTTTTGGCAGAATCGCTCGTTGAGATGACACGGACACTACTTGCAAAGCACACGCTGAAATGCAGCGGGTCTTTGGACTGAAGCGCTCGGGTCAAACTCAAAACCTCAAGGTGACACGCTGGATGGCGAGACGCCTGCATGGCATGCAGGAGGTCGGCGGTTCGATCCCGCCAGGCTCCACTTTGAGCAATTTTGAGTTTGGCAAGAGCGCTTTCGTGCAATGCAGGCGCTCTGCTCCGGCGAGCGAAAGCCGTGGTACATATAGACATGCAACCGCTCCGGGGCAGCGGGTTCGTACAAAGTCCGTACAACGAAAACGGGCTTACGGAGGACCCCGGAATGCCCGACCTTAGAGTGGCTTCGACTGATCCCGTCTCTCACCTGGAAAGCCTGGTAGACGACTACTTCATGGCCTTGCGCGCTCGCGGGCGCGCTCGCTCAACAATCGTCAGCTCGTATGGCTACCCCGTACGAAGCCTCTTTGTGCCGTGGTGCCAACGTAACGGGGTGACTGAGCTTTCCCAGCTAACCTCCCGCGCCGTCAATGAGCTTTCGGTAAGCCTGTTTGAGAACGGCGGCAAGGACGGGCGTACTCTCTCGAAGGCCACCGTGCATTCCTACACGCGTGCCATTCGTAGCTTCCTCCATTGGTGTGAAAGCGAAGGCGAAGGCAAGGCGGCGCTGCCGTCCCTCCCGCGTTTGCCACGCCTTTTACGCGACGTGCTCGATCGAGACGAAATCGACACGCTTGAAGATGCGGCCGAGACTGAACGCGACCGGCTGATGATCCGCATACTCGGCGATTGCGGCCTGCGATCGTATGAACTGTGCTCGCTCCGTGCAGAGCAGATTCTTCGCCACCACAACCAGGCGAACCTGCACATTCACGGCAAAGGCGAACTCGACCGCTTCGTCCCGCTGCCGCCTGCGATCCTGCGCAGGCTAGAGCGCTATATGCGGTCGGGCCGTCCGAGGGATACGCGGTGCGAGGAAATCTTCATCAGCTTGCGTCGCGGCCGGTCAAGCGACTACGAACCGCTAACGCCTAGCGGAGTGCTTCAACTCGTGAAACGGGCGGCGGATCGCGCTGGCATCGAAAAGCGCGTCTACACACACTTAATGCGCCACAGCTTCATCACGAACTGCTTGCGTGCGGGCATGAGCCCAATCCTCGTCGCCAAGATCGTCGGCCATAGCTCGCTTCGGATGATTGAGCGTATCTACAGTCACCTAACAAATCAGGACGCCTACAACGCGATGATGGAGATGATCGCGGCGACCGATCGGCGGCGCCCCGCTAATCCCGCAGTAGAGCGTCCACGCCCGGTAGCGGCGGCGTGGAGTTGAGGGCGGCGGCGATTCGGCTTATCGAAGTGGCCGACACTGGCCGACCGGCGTGCGCCGCCGTGACTGTGGCGTTGCTGATCCCCGCAGCTCGTGCAAGGTCGGCGTGATTCCAACCGCGCCGCGCGACTTCTCGCGCGAGAACGTCAACGCGTAAGATGATGCCCATTCATGCACCTTCGCTCGCATTGACACACGCAGCGTTCACGCGGCGGACTTGACTTGGCTGTGTCATCGGGTTGCACTCACTGAATTGCAGCCCCGTTATGTCAAGAATAGAACAGTGCTTAACTCGCCCTGCGCTCTGTCATTGTTCCGTAGCAGTGAATGATTGCTTGCGAAACGGCGACGTAAAGACAAAATACCCTTGTGTAACAAAGCATTTGCGTTACTGACATCCTTGTCGTAAAGGTCTAAGACTTGAACTGACGGGCGTCGCACAGCCCCGTCGCGGCGTCCGTCGTACTAGACAGGAACGCCAGATGACAGTCCGACTTCAAGCGATGACGCGGTATGCGAGCACTGTGGAAAAGCGTCTGCAAAGACAAGTCGATGCTCGACACCAGGCACGATCGGACGTTGATGCACGACAGACGCGCCCACGGCTCGCCAACGTAGCCGTCCCGTTGTCGGTCGCTGCGTCGATCATGTCGGAGCAATGGTGGGCATTGCTCCCTCTTGGGGTGTGCGCGTGGTGGTGGGCGCCGCGCGACAGAGGGTGGGAATGGACCGTGGCGATCGGACGTGGCCTCATCACCGCAGAATGGGCAATCGTTGGCGCATACGCACTTGGAGCCTTCCCCGAAAGGCGCGTCATCGTCGGAGTGGTGTGGGTGCTGGCGGCTGCACTGCTCGCCGCGAGTGCGAAGCTGGCGCGGTAGCAATTAATCGTCGCTGCTCGCCGCCGCGTCCAAGAATTCAAGACGGAACTCTATAGGTGGATGGGTTGCGGCGATCACGTCTTCCCATCCCGTGCGGGGTCGCTCCCACGCCGATAGCTCATCGAGCGCGCGGCGTAGACCGAGACGGTAGTCGTCACCGAGGCTAGCGGCGCGTGCGTCGGCGTCGTACTCGTAGCGCCGTGAGCGGTGCGTCATCAACGGGACGATGACAAACTTCGTTGACACCCAGAAAGGCCACAACAATGCCCACAGGATGACCGCAAGCCACTGTGCGCGCACCTGCACCCAAGACATTGCATTGATGATGAGTGCGATTGGATACAGGCAGGCGAAGACGACGGTGGAACCAACAATGTGGCCCGCGTCCCAATGGTGCAGCTCGTGAGCGAGAATGGCGGTAATGGCGGCATTGTCGAGGTCGGGAAGTGGCGGATGTTCGGTGGCGCTGTAGGCACCAAGTAGTCCTCGCGTCACGACAATGCCGCGCATATGTGCCCAAGCGCCGGGCTTCTGCTGGTCGCTGATCCAGAGAGCGGGGAGAGTTTGTAGTCCCATCCGGCGTCCGGCGTCCATCAGCATCGGATGTAGTAGCTGCTTCTCACGCTTGCTCAACTCACGATATCCGCGCCACCGCATCAGCCAAGGCTCGGCACGAATCATGACCGCAAGAATGACGGCACTGAGGACCGCACCCGTGGCGATTGCGGAAAGAAGTATCCAGGGGTGGAGAACAAGATAAATGTAGATGAGGGCAAAGCCAACAACTGCTCCGAGAATTGCCCAAAGTACGGCGGACGCCAAACCGGCCCCAGGTTCGATGCCAATGCCAATTTCGCCAAGTATTGATGTAAGCCCCAATTCGGTAATGTCGAAGAAACCTGCAAGTGCACCGATGAACGCAAATACCACCATGCTCCACAGTGCAAACGGAAGACCTGTCCAGGCGACGACGACAGCGCCTATGGCTGCCGGTGATTGACGCTTTGCGCCTGTCAGCATCCACCGTCTGCGAGTGTCGTACCTAGCAGGACGCGCGTGTGCCCGGATGCGTGGTTCGACCGATGGAAGGCTTGCGGAATCCACGTTCATGCTCTACTCCCGGTAGACTTGGACGATCGTATACCGCTGTTTAGGCACTGACTTGATAGCAACTTGGCCAGGTCGGAGATTTCGCAGTTCGTTGGGATGAACGTTGAACCTCTCTACCCGTCGAATGCTGCCCTTCTCTGAAAAGCCTGTCCCGTAATCGACTTGATGCGTAACCTCAGTCGCGCGACGCGTACCGAATTGGGCCGCAATCAACTCGGCGTCTTCGGCCTCAAGACGATGGACGATCAGCAGGCCCGCGCCTAGACATGCCTTGCGCAGAGATACAGTCACGGGGATGTACTGCGTGGATATGACAGTCGGCATTAGCGCTTCACGGGCTTGGAGCAATAGGTCTGATAGCTGATCTGCCTCTCGCAGCGCCGCGAACTCGTCGAAGATTGCCAACACGGGAACCAGATCGTCGCCGTTGTCGAGCTGGCGCAGACGGCTTGCCGCGATTTGCTTCAAGTCCTGAGCGACCACACGGGCCATCAGCTCTACGTCCTTGTTGCTCCCCAGCGTGCTAAGCGCAACGTGTGTGAGCGATGGCTGTGCGAAAGCTCGATCCCATTCGAGTGCAGGTTGCAGACGGAGCAAATCGCCAAACTTGCCCTCCAATAGCGCGCCAAGACGCTTTTGCATCCCTGCCCGGCCGCTGCTACCTAGCTTGTCGCCACTGTCAAGATCGAGCAGGCGGTTACGTATGCGATCGTCGGAAGGAAGTTTGTGCGCGATGTTCGCTAGACCACGAACGCCAAGAGCTGCGTAGAGCGATTCGAGCGTGACGGGCTCACCGGCTGCTTGTAGGCCGCGCACGATAACCGGCACCGCCTCCATTGCGATGTTCTCGTATATCTCTGCGTCGGGTCCGTAGGTAAATGCACCGACGAGCTTGTTGGCGATGGCTGGGGCGTCGCCAGTGCACGGGTTGTAACCGAGCGAATCCGAGGCATCCGGGTCCACGAGATTGAAGGGCACCGCGTACCGGGTAGCAAGCCGACGCGCAACACTTCCCAGCCCGCCCGCCTTGGCGTCGATGGTGACGACGCTGTAGCCGTTGGCGAGGGCGCCATCAACGATGCGAGCTAGTGTGGTCGTCTTCCCGCTGTTGCTCGCGCCGGGAAGGAACACATGGGCGGCCAGATCGGCAGGCAGGTCGAGGTCGAATGGCTTGTTGGTCTCCGCGTCCACTCCAAGCCGGAGGCATCCCGGCGGATGCGCGGGACTGGAATCCAAGCGTGATGTCTGCGGGCGGGGCAACATCGGCTGTTGGCGCCCGCTGATCGCCCGCCATCGTCGCCTGTCGAGGCGGTGGTCCCGGCGCACCTGGGCGGGAACACTACGGGATTTCAAGTGCGCGGCAAGGACAGCTCCCTCGAACCACACGGGGCCACACATCGCCTCGGCGTAGAAGCTGCGCATGGCAAGCCGCCCGTCAGCGGCCGAGACCTGAGCCTGGGACAGCAGATGCGAGAGCAAATCCCGCCACGGCCAGCCCCATATAAGAAAGGAGTGCAGCGCGAGTAGCGGAGCGATGAGCAGCGCAGCACAGGCGAAGCGCCCCACGCGCGCCGGGCGCTCAAACCAGCACCAACCACCGAACACCGCTGCGCCGAGCAGGACGCCTGGGTTGAGCAGCGCAACGCATCCAAGCGCGACGGCGAGCATCGCCGCCATTTCTTGGACCCGATGCTCGGTCGGTCCTTGGACGGCGGGCGCTGCCTGCGATTCGATCGCTAATCGCGCCATGCCTTGACCTCGATGCGGTCCTCTGCACGCAGCTCGCGCACGAGCGCGCGGGTACGATCGAGGCGTGCGAGTGTGACGAACCACCAAACACGATCAACCCTCTCGTAGTCGTACTGACGCACCATGCGCTCCATCGCACGGCGGTCCTTGCGCGTCAGGTCAAGCTCAACCGCAACGGTCACGACACCCTGCGCGCCTAGGCCGTTGGTCGGTATGCGAAGGAGTGCATCCGGGGCGCGGCCTTCTTCCGGCTCGCGCACCCCGTCGCGCAGTTCGCGGTATCGCTGCGCGCGCAGCTCGCGCTCGGTGGTCAGCTCGGCGCCGGCGTTCTCTGCCAACAGGTACTCCGTCAGCCGCACGACCGCGAGCGAGTGGCGCAGCTCCGAGAGGACAAGCGGCGCAGGCCGCAGACCAACATCGGCAATCCTGGCGCCCTCGCGCGTCACGCGCAGGACTGCGGGACGATCGGCAAATGGCTTGTCGCTGAGGATCAAACCAAGCTCGCGCAATGCGCGAAGGCGCCGATATGCCGCCCACTTGCCGTAGTCACCGGCGTTGGGGCCGCGAAAGAAGAAGCGGCGCCCGACCAGCTCGGCCGTGACTACGCCGTGGCGCGTCATCCATCGGATGATGTCGCTGTCGCGCTCGGTGAGCTGCGGGCCGCGAGCGCGCCGCCCGCCCGGTCGATGACCAGCGGGTGGTCGAACCCCGTCAGGCTTGTCGTCGGGTGGCGTGTCCACGGCTCTAACCGCTCAAGCTATCGCGCTAGCTGGATGCGGCCCCGTCGCATCCCTAACGTACCCCAACAGATGACAGCCCGGATCGTGGTTGCCGCCTTGTTACGCCGTGCTCTTATCAAGAATGTGGGATGCGCCATTCTCCGTCGTTGGCAAGCCCATATCGCCTGCCACAGAGGCCTTACGCGTTTGCCAGTGCGTCTGGAAGTCAGGACCGCGTGAATCAGGCTTCGCGGTCGGCGGAGTAACAGCCACAACTAGCGGGATCGGGTAGTCAACACCGAGCAAAAGCGCTTGCCCAGGAGCAAGCGATGGAAGGAACGCCGCTGCTGAGCGGTCGATGTCGCCCGCCGCGCGCTCAACTACCAAGCGGTCGCTATCATTGGTAAGTCGATGAACCAAAAGCGTTCCCATCTGCCCTAGTACCGCCTCCGGTATGTCGCGTGGCCGCTGAGTAGCAAGACAAAGGCTCAGCGAATACTTTCGCCCCTCCTTTGCGATTAGATCAAAGGCATCTAGCGGATAACGTGAGTATTCATCTCCCAACCACTTATTGATGAATTGGTGGGCCTCATCGAGGCAGATAACAAGTGGTCGATTTGTGAAGCACCCTTCTCGCGCCAAGGCCAGCAGATGACGACCCAAGCCGTTAGCAACTATCTCCCGAATCTCAGACGTAAAAGCCAAATAGCGCAGGGAAACTCTGAGCACCGGCATGGCTGGGTTCTTGAGCCATGTATCAATTATGTCGAGCAAATTTGGTAGACCGCTGGGTCGCAACACAGGCGCAAACTCTGGCGCGTTGAGATAGCTCTCCAAACGTCCGATCAGAGACGTACACTGGCTATACGCTTGTTCATCGCGGCTCCCCCACTTACTGTAATCTCGTTCTCCGTGTGCTCGCCCAAAAGCTGATGGATACACGCACTCATGATCTATCTGTCTCGCTAGATGTTCGATCTCAAACAAAGCGCTCGAAGCGTCCACAGTCGCGGCGTGAGTTGCGTACGCAGCGTCAAACGCAGCACGTTGACGATCAGCCTTGGGGATACACCCGTCCTGTACTAGGGGATCGTCGCTGCCAATCAGCTTGGCGAGCTTAAGGCTCTTCATCGCTGCGCGCAGTCGTGGTGCTTGCACCTGTCCAGCCGGACGAAAAAGAGCAAAAAGGTCTTCTTCGGACAGCGCATGGTATGGCAATGCAACCGATTGGCAACTGTCTGTTGGTCTATCTGCTTCGGTGCCGAGACTGACGTGCTCGACACCGTCAGTTAGAGCGTGGTACTCACCCGTCGCGTCTAGCAACAACACCTTTGCATCAAATTGAGCGCATCGTTCAACGATACGTGCGAGCGTCCAACTCTTACCACCGCCTGTCGCTCCAAGAACCGCACAGTGACGGCCGAACAGCCGCTCTGGAGTTATTCGTATGTTGGTGGTTGCAGCGCCGGGCAAGTGAGCTAGCGCCAGGCGTAGACCTGAGCCATCCCCATCGCCTCCCGCGTGCTCGGCAATCCAACTAATCATGTCGGGGTGCATTGAGTAAACTCTTGCTCCCACGCGTGGATGGCGGGCGATTCCACGCGTAGGTCTTCCTCCTGACACCGGCACCGAGCAAAGCATCTGCACAGTGCCCATCGGATGAGGTCTGCTTGTGCCCGCTACACCAGGCTCAACCGCTAGTCTGTCGCGCTCAGGGATACGTACCAAGGACAGGCGCCCGAATATGCCGATATCGCCGCTCTCAATCATCACAAACTCGCCTACCTCGCCAGCACCGACACGCTCACCATGACGCAATTGCGGCTCATCATCAGCCGCGAGAGGCAGGTTGACCTTCGCAAAATCCGGACCAATCTCTACGATCGTGCCGATCCGACGATCGGCCTCAAATAGATAGCTGGGGGGCTTAAGCATTTTTGTCCGCATCGGTGCGTACTTGATGCTGCTCGGCCTCGGTCTCGGGCATCAGCTCGGGCAATTCGGAGACTAGTTCTTGAAAAGTTGCAGCAAGCAGAGCAAGACGACGATCTCCTCTGCGAATGAACTGGATTAGCTTTTGGATATGTTCGTTTTTTGTATCTACCAGGTTAGGAGCGACCACTAGCATCGACAGGCGTACGTTTGAGCGTATCGCCGCAAGCAACGGTTCTGCCAAGTGCTGATCGCTCCATCCTGAGCCAATAACCAGAACACCTGTATCTGGCTGGCGAAGTGCCGACTGGAACTTTGCCATGAATTCAAGAAAGGGCTGCTGATACGAAGCCTCAAACTTGGTTGCTCGCGGATACACGATAAGAGGTCGTTTGGGTTGTGGCGTACGAACTACTCCGCTGCTGGTTTGCTCCCAATCGACCGAACCATGAAGCTTGAGAAGTTGGAGTACGTTAGGCATCCATTCGATCGCAGTTGCCGCACGCTCACGGTCACGCACGGCCAAGTCAACGTCAAAGTACGCACTATCGAAACGCTGCGGTGCGGTGTGAGAAAAACCGTCGATAACAGCGAAGCCAGTCCGTGATGCGGCCGTCTCAAAAGCAAGGTCGTAGTTGGTGGTGTAAAGCTGAGCGCGTGGCAAACGCGTTGGACGTCTCGCTATTCGTC
The DNA here is from genome assembly GCA_036279855.1 of Solirubrobacteraceae bacterium. Lineage (GTDB taxonomy): Bacteria > Actinomycetota > Thermoleophilia > Solirubrobacterales > Solirubrobacteraceae > Palsa-744. The sequence continues at coordinate 13,450 of DASUIH010000036.1, forward strand.
GGAGAAATGCTTCATGCACCGGAAGTTCTGTGTCGGAGTTGATGAACCGACAGGCTTCCACAATCTCGGCCTCACAGTCGGATACAAAGTCCTTTATCTTGGCGTCGTAATTAAGGGAAAGGGACATCTGACACCGAGAAAGCAGCAACTCAATGTCATCGGCGAACTCGTCTTGCCAGCCAGCAGCAACCAACGCTGCCGACCAACGCTCTTGCCCAACCCGGTCCTTCGCGCGGTTCCAAAGACCGTCCATAGCGGGTGCCGGGTTTCCTCCGGCAGGTGTCTCGATGGACAATGAAGTTCCCAGCCCAGCAAGCACCAACAGCCGCTCGGCTCCAAGAAGCTGGCGTAGCCGCCCGTCCAGCTCGTTGCGCGACGCTTCGTCAACGTCGTCGCCGGAAAGATCGGACCATTCCGGATTGCTACGGGTCAGGAGCTTCATGGGTCCGTAAGGCTATAGCGTGTGGTGGTCGCGGCGTCATTTGGAATCGCACGGCCTATCGGGCTCGCTCGACCGCGCTGGACGTAGAGCAGCCTCAAGCCGCAGGATCGAACACATAGACAGTGTGGCGGTCGCTCTTGACCGTGTATAGCTCGATGTCGAGGTCACGCTCCAACAAGTCGATGTTGACGGTCACGTACGGAGAGCCGAACTTCTCTGCGGCGTCGTAAAGTCCAATGTCGTCTGCAAAGTTCTCGGCGTAGTCGAGCAGCGAATCCCATTCGCCACGGTATGCGTCCTCGAACCCGAAACGTCCGAAAGGTCACGACGAATCTACTGGTAGCGCAGCATGTAATCCGGCAACAGGTACGCACGCGGTCTGCCGGATGCGATGAGCCTCGGCTTCGCGGGCAAGAGTGGAGACGGGAATCTCTAGCGCTTCGGCCAAGTCGGAGAGCTTGTCCCAGGTGGGATTGCCACGCCCGCGCTCGATGACCCCGAGGTAGGTCGGGTGCATCCCCGCTTCGCCTGCCAGAGCCTCGACGCTCTGCCGACGTGCTTCGCGCCGAGCCCGGATGATCGCTCCAAGCTCGGCGCCTTCGACACGCCAGAACACCGTCAGCGGTGGAAGGTCAAGGGGACGCGCAGGCTGCCTGGCACGCTTACGGTAATCGTGCCAACTGCTTGGCGGCAGCCATATCGAGCCCGGTCACGAATGCCTCTGGCGGAACGCCGATGCCCTGAGCCATGCGCAGAATCGTGTCGAGCCGAGGCCCACGCTCGCCCCGCTCCAACAGGCTGATCGTCGCTCGGTGGAGGCCGGTGAGACTGGCAAGGCGCTCCTGCGAGACGCCATGTTGGGTGCGCAGTTCGCGCAGACGCCTTCCAAACGCAATCCCTGTGGCGTCCCTCATGCTCTCGACGCGATTCATAAGCGTCGATGGCTCGATGTCGAGCCCATCTGCGAGTGCGAGGATTGTGTCGAATGGCGGATCGAACCGGCCCGCCACGATCGCGTCCAAGCGTTCTCGACCGATGCCCGCTGCGGCGGCGAGGTCGTCCAGCGTCATGCTGCGCTCGTCGCACAACTCGCGGATCGCGCGGCCGAGCGTAGTCAGTGGATTCTCGCGTCCAACGGTCATCGGACTTTCCGTTTCGTCGCGGGTGGCGCCTGCCGTTCGGCGCGGCGTTGTTCCGTCTCGGCCCACTTGCGCGCCTTGACCGTGGGCGGCGACCCTCGCAGTCCGAAGTGACGCGCCAAGATTTGGCGGACACGCTCGGAGTTGAGGTCGAAGCGTTCTCCGACCTCCTTGAGCGTCAGGCCCTCCACGATACGCAGCCGGAATATCTCGCGGTTGCGATCGTTCGGCATGTAGATGTGACCGCCCGGAGACGCGGGCAGCGAAGTCCCCTGCGTGTTGAGCTGGCAGACGACCTCGTACAACTCCAACGCTCCGAAGCCTTTGCGGACCAACTCGTCGGCGGAATGCTGGACGAGTTGGTCAACGTCGGCGATGTCGGCTGCCCGCAGGCAGACGAGAGCAGCAGCGCTTAGATCAAGCTCCGTGACACGCATGGCATACCCCGCGCGTCACAGAGACATGATCTGATCGAACCGTGCCGCCGCTGCCGTGGCGGCGACCTCACCGCCACTACGGCCGACCAACCCGGCGCCTTCGAGCCGGGCCAGCGCATCGGTCACGGGTAGCTCGTTGCTTTTGTCGCGGGCTCGTAGTTTGGCCCGCAGCAACCCCTCCGAGATGCCAGTGCCCACGTCCAGCGTGAGCAGGAGAAACAGAATCAGTCGCTCCCAATCATGCTCGACCGAGCTATCAGCGTCGTCGTTCTCCATGATCTCGTGGCAACGGATCGCCGCGTGCGTGGGGCAAACGAACTCGTCCCACGAGTGGAGAAGCCCGGCCTCATCTAGCCGATGGATTGCTGGTGGAATGCCGGTGCTTTCTGCGCCGATCTCGCCTTCGATCTCGTCCAGCGTCCAGGGGTGGCGTTGCTTGTCAACGAGAAGCCCGAGGATCGCCCCGTCAAGTCGAGCGAACTCCTCGGACTTCTCTGGACTACGCTGCTCGTGCATGGGAGATAGAACCTCCTGTGTCACGGCCGGGGGACAGTTAGCGCTGTCGCCCCGGCCAACTTGTTTGCGGGCGGTGCTCTCAGCCTCCCTGCGCTGGAGGCGCCGATGCCGTCATACGGGTTCGGCACGCCATCGTCGGGCGACCTTGAGCGCGCGGGACTCTAGCAGCGAATCCCTCTGATAGTTCGTGGACGAACAGGAAGCCGTCCGACAGGGTGCGCGGATGCTGCCGCTCAGTCCCAGACACCGCGCCTTCGGCGCCGCGATACGCTCGCTCCGCGACGAGCGCAAGCTAACCCAAGAAGCGCTGGCCGACCTCTGCGGCCTCACGACGAAGTACGTTGGCGACGCCGAGCGCGGCGAGCGAAACATCAGCCTGCGAGCGCTCTGGCAACTCGCGGATGGTCTTGGTGTTCCCGCGTCTGAGCTTTTGCGCGAGGCCGAGCGCCACGCGACCGAGTAGCCAGCGCCGACGAACCGCCCATCCCATCGCTGTAGGAAGTAGCCGAGCCTTCGTGCCCCTTCTTCGACATACCGCGACGGCTCGGCTACTTCCTTTCCTTCTTCTTCTTCTTCTTCTTCTGTAGTTGTTCTCCATCATCTGCCCGCCACCCACCCCGCCCCACAACAACACAAACGCCTCACGCCCCTGGTCTGCTCCCGCATCCCAGTGTCTCAACTATGTTGAGGCGGTGGGATGCGGGAGCGAAAGGGCGTCCAAAGGACAACCGTAAAGATCAGGGGCGTGAGGCGTTTCCCCTAGCAAAATCGGGCGGGGTGGGTGGCGGGCCAGCCGCGCGAAGCGCGGCTGCGTACCTGTCCAATCGCCTGCGATAGCCTTTTGGACACCCCATTCCCTATCCGAATGGGACGACTTGGGGCTGGCCGTGGCTGCTTCGCCGCAACTTACCCGATCGGGCTGACGCCATGCCAGCTTTGTCTGTTCGATGTCCGTCGCCTGTTGGCAGAGTTGCGATTGATGGCGGACTTCATCAGGGTCATCGACGTACAAGGGATCGTGCACCGCGTCAACACGAGCGCGATCGTGCAGTATCACGCCGTGCCCGACGCTGATTACGTGGGCGCCGCGATGGTGCTCGGAGAGGACAGCTTCGACGTGCGCAACACGCCGGAGGCGATCGACAAGGCGGTCGAGGCGCCCGGTCGCATTGTTGACGCTGAGGTCTCGCCCGATATCTCGGCGCTCGGCTGACTGTCGCACGGGCCGATGACGCTCATCTCATCTCGATGATCTCGACGCGGTACTGATCGGGGTCGCGCACGAACGCGATCAGGTTGCCGCCCTCGCGCACCGAGTACGGCGGCTTCTCGGGCTCGATGCCCTGCTCTGCGAGGTTCGCCAGCGTCGCGTGTATGTCGTCGGTCGTGATCGCAATGTGTCCATAGGCCGTGCCGAGGTCGTAACGATTGACGCCGTAGTTGTAGGTCAGCTCCAAGCGCGGCATGTCGCCGTCGCCGGGCTGGTTCATGAAGATGTTGACCGCCTCGTCGCGGATCGGGATGCGTCCCACCTCCTTGAAGCCGAGGGCTTCGTAGAAGGCGACGGAGCGGTCGATGTCGGTGATTCTGTAGCAGGTATGGATCAGCGCCATCCGGGCGACCCTCCACTCGTTGTCATGCGCGTGGGTCGGCAAGTTCCGTCCGCAGCCTGCGCTACGCTGTATAGGTCCAAGTTTGCATCGGTGCCGATCTCATACGAGTCGACGCCGAAGTTGCAGGTCAGCTCCAGGCGCGGCATGTCGCCGTCGCCGGGCTGGTTCATGAAGACGTTGATCGCCTCGTCGCGAATCGGGATGCGGCCGACCTCCTGAAAGCCGAGCGCCTCGTAGAAGGCGATCGAGCGATCGACGTCGGTGATGCGATAGCAGGTGTGGATCAGTGGCATGGACGCATAGTAAGCCCCCGAGCGCCCTTAGATGTCGTCGAGCAGCCGGGCCGGTCGCAGTTTGAGCGCTCGTGCCAGGCGGATCAGCGTCGTCAGTCGCGGGTCGCGAAGGCCGCGCTCGATGCGGGATATCTCAGTGAAGTGAATGCCTGAGCGCTTGCCGAGTTGGCTCTGCGTGAGCTTTCGGCGGAGCCGGGCCTGCAAAACGTTGCGTGCAAAGATCTCGATGTCGTCACTCATGTGGACTCGCTTTCGCGCAGGAAGTCGAGATCACAAACGCCCGCACAGCCCGGGCGACAAGTCCCCATTTGCATGCGATTGCAAGCTCTGATACCGTAGTGGAATTGTGGCTAATTGTAGTCGTCTTTCAGGACAGAACGACCCCTCGTTCGAGGCGGTTGGCGACGCCGGCCCCTCCCCCAGGATTCGGGCGTGGGTCGCCTTCTTCGAGGAGCTCGGCGACTGGCTGATCGACGCCAGGCGGCGGTGGCGCGAAGGCGATCCGCCGACGCCGAGGGGTGCGCAGCGACTGCTGGCCCTGACGCCGGTGGCGTTCGTCCTGGTCGTGGCCTTGCAACATCTGCTCGGGATCTAGCTGGGCTGCTCGAACACCTGCAAGGATCTAGCCGTGATCGTCGAGCGCTCGCTACACCCCCAGTTCGTCTCCAACACCTATCTGATCGCCGACGGCGAGGGCGGCCCGGGCTTCTTTGTGGACGCCGGCGGCCCTGTAAAGCCGTTGATCGAGGCGGCCGAGCGGCTTGGCGTCGAGCCGACCCACCTGCTGCTGACCCACCATCACTACGACCACGTCTGCGAGACGGGTGACCTTTTGGAGCGCTGGCCCGGAATGACGGTGATGACGCACTCGCTGGAATTCTCAGCGCTGCTGAGCGGGGGGGCGATGCCCGGCGAGATCGAGGTGCAACCGCTGGAGGCCGGGGAGGCGCTGCGGTTCGGCGCGCTGGAGCTGCGCCCGCTGCGCACGCCCGGTCACACGGTGGGCATGCTCTCGCTGCTCGTGGCTCCATTCGGCCCCGGCGCGCCGCGGGGCGCGAGCGCCGGCCCGGGCGGCTTCGAGGGCGGCGAGGCCGTCGTCTTCACCGGCGACACGCTGTTCAAGGGCTCGGTCGGCGGCGTGCGCGCCCCCGGCCACACGACCTACGCGGATCTGCGCGACTCGATCATGGGCACGCTGATGGAGCTGCCGCCCGGCACGATCGTCTACCCGGGCCACACCGACGCGACGACGGTCGCACACGAGTGGGAGCACAACGCCTTCATACGCGTCTGGCGCGGCCTGGACGAGGAGGGCGAGGAGCCCTGCACCGCGCTCGGCGAGCCGGCGCGGCTGGTCCTGCTCGGGGACGATTACGACGGCGGCAAGAAGGCGTGGGTGCGCTGGCCCGACGGCAAAGACGACATCGTGCCGGGCAGTCAGGTCCAGGTAGGGGCCGGCGGGGCTTAAACTCAAAAGGTGGCGCAGGAGCGAATCCCGACATCGAGGGTGCGCCGCACGGCGACCGTCGGCAGCCTCGCGGCCAGAGAGGCCGTCAAGCAGTTCGGCACGCGTGCGGCCAACGTGACACGCAGCGAGCAGGCCGCGCGCGAGGCGAGCGCGCGCCGGCAGCTGGAAACCGCCAAGCAGATCGTGGCGGTGCTCGGGACGATGAAGGGGGCCGCGATGAAGCTCGGCCAGGTGATGTCGTTCCTGGACGTCGGGCTCGTCCCCGAGGAGCACCGCGAGGAGTTCCAGCGCGAGCTGGCCAAGCTGCGCGACGCCGCTCCGACGGTCTCCTTCAAGCAGATGCGGCGTGTGATCGAGGAGGATCTCGAAGCGAAGATCGGCTCGATCTTCTCCGATTTCGACGAGGAGCCGATCGCCGCCGCCTCGATCGGCCAAGTCTATCGCGCCACCCTGCGCGAGGATACCCCATCGCGGGGCACAGGCGGCCGCCGCGTCGCCGTCAAGGTCCAGTATCCCGGCGTGGCCGCCGCCGTCCGCGCCGACATGCAGAACCTGGACATGATCCTGCGGCTGATGAAGCGGATGACGCCGGCGCTTGACGTCAAGGCGCTGGCCAAGGAGATCCGCGAGCGGATCGTCGAGGAGCTCGACTACGAGCTGGAGGCCCAGAACCAGCGCTCGCTGTCGCGCATCTTCGCCGGCCACCCGTTCATCTTCATCCCGGGCGTGGTCGGCTCGCTCTCGCGCGAGCGGGTGCTCGTGACCGAGCTGGTGCAGGGCACGGGCTTTGAGGAGCTCAAGCAGCGTTCCCAGCCTGAGCGCAATCGCCTCGGCGAGATCGTCTTCCGCTTCTATCTGGGCTGCCTGTACCGCCACCGCGAGTTCTCCGGGGATCCGCACCCCGGCAACTTCAAGCTGCTCGACGACGGGCGCGTCGCCTTCCTGGACTTCGGCCTGTACAAGCGCATCGAAGCGCGCCCGGTCGAACTGGAGCTGGCCTGTCAGCGCGCGGTGAGCGAGGGCAACGCCTCCGAGGTTCACCGCCTGCTCGCCGAAGCCGGCTTCCTGCCCGAGCCTGAGCGCGTCGACCCTGAGCATCTGCTGGAGTTCGTGGAGGACGCGATCTGGTGGTACACGACCGCGGACGAAGAGGTCGAGTTGACGCCGGAGATCGCGACCGAGGTGATGATCGAGAGCTCCGATCCCCGCTCCAGCCACTTCCGCGAGATGCGCCATCAGACGATGCAGCCCGAGCACCTGATCGGCCGGCGCACGGAGATGCTGACGCTGGCTGTGCTTTCGCAGCTGCGCGCGCGTGCCAACTGGCACCGGATCGCGCGCGAGTGGATGTACGGCGATGCGGCGGTGACCGACCTGGGCCGCGAAGAGGAGGAGTTCTACGGCCGCGCCGGGGTCGGCGCGTTCTAGAGCACCTGTATCTGCATCAAGCTCGTCGTCCCGGGCCGCCCTGAGGGCAGGCCGGCGGTGATGCCGACGCGCGCCCCCTGCTTGCACCACCCAAGCTCGACCACGCGCCGCGCCGAGTCGGCGATCAGCGCCTCGGTCGTCTCGTGGCGGGGAATCGAGGAGGCCTGCACCCCCCACATCAAGCCGCAGCGGCGTACCGTCTCGCGTCCGGGGGAGAGGGCGAAGATCGGAACCGTCGGTCGGTGTGCGGAGACCAGCCGCGCCGAGCGACCGGACAGCGTCGGCACGATCAGCGCATCGAGGCCCAATTCGCGCGCGGCCAGGCACAGAGAGTGCGCGACCGTGTGCGCCGGGTCGCCTTCGGTGCGGCGCACACGCGTGGTGTTCCAGCGCTCATAGGGCGCGATCTTCTCGGTTTGCTCGGCGACGGCGGCCATCATCGCCACCGCTTGCACCGGGTAGGAGCCGATCGCGGTCTCCTGCGAGAGCATCACCGCGTCGGTGCCGTCGAGGATCGCGTTGGCGACGTCGGCGACCTCGGCCCGTGTCGGCCGCGAGGAGGTGACCATCGAGTCGAGCATCTGCGTAGCGGTGATCGAGGGCCGCGCCAGGTAGCCGGCAAGCTCAAGCAGCTTCTTCTGCACGGCCGGCACCTGCTCGATCGGCATCTCGATGCCAAGGTCCCCGCGCGCGACCATCACGCAGTCGCTGGCACGCAGGATCGCCTCCGCCTGTTCCACCGCCTGGGGCTTCTCCATCTTGGCGATCAGCGGCAGGCGCGTGTGCTCGCGCACCGTTTCCACGTCGGCGGGATTGCGCACGAACGACAGCGCGACCATGTCCACCCCGATCGATTCGCCGTGGCGCAGCAGCTCCAGATCCTCCTTTGGCACCGAGGGCAGCGCGTGCGCCGGCCCGGGGATGTTCAACCCCTGGCGCGAGGCGACGGCGCCGCCGACCTCGACCACGGCGTCGACTTCGTTTGACTGCGGCCGGGCGTCGGAGACGCGCAGGCGCACCGAGCCGTCGGCCAGGTAGAGCACCTCTTCCTTGGTCAGGGCGGCGGCCAGACCGGGCCAGGTGATCGACATGTGTTTGACGTCGCCCTCGCGCTCCTCTCCGCACGTGAACGTGACCATGTCGCCGGGCTTGAGCTCGACGACGTCTTCGCGCAGCGGCCCGATCCGCAGCTTCGGCCCCGGCAGATCCTGGAGGATCGCCACCGGTCGCCCGGCACGGCCCGCCGCGTCGCGCACACGGCGCACGGTCTCCTCGTGCTCGGCCAGCGTGCCGTGCGAGTAATTCAGCCGCGCGACGTCCATGCCGGCGCGGACCATCGCCAGCAGCGTCTCTGGCTCGCGCGAGGCGGGACCGATGGTGGCGACGATCTTGGTGCGGCGCATCGTCTACGGAACTTAGCGTCTGTGCCAGCCGCAGTCGTCGGCTGGCTGTGACTTTTGCGTGAGTGCCGTCGCACGGCGCCCTTACGGCTAGAGGCCACGACAGCCACTTGTGCCGCCTCGGGAGACATAGGCATGCAAACAGCATGCTAGCGTCATGCTATGGGCGCCATCCAAGTCAAGAACGTCCCGTCGGAGCTGCATTCACAGCTGCGTGCGCGAGCCCGCAGCGAGGGCAGGAGCCTGAGCGACTACGTGCTCGACGTCCTCAGACGCGACCTGGCGTTGCCGACGACGCGGGAGTGGCTGGCACAGCTTGAACGCGACGAGCCGGTCCTGGACGTCTCCTCCGAGCAGGTCGCTCAGGCAATCCGCGAGGGCCGTGGGCAACGCGATGCACAGATCGAGCGCGCCTTCACACATAGCGATTGACGCCTCGGCACTGGTCGAGCTGCTGTTGCAGACGCCCGTGGGCAAACGGGTGGCGAGTCTCACGCTGGGCGCCCAGCTGGTCGCCCCGGACGTGATCAACCCGGAGACGATGCAGAGCCTGCGCCGCCTGGAGCGCGTCGGCAGTCTCACCGCGGAGCGGGCCGCGATTGCGGTCGTGCGCCTGCGGCGCAGCCCGATCGTCCGGGTGCCAACCGGGCGTTTGATCGAGGACGCCTGGTCGTTGCGGGCAAACGTGTCGGCTTATGACGCCTGCTATCTGGCTCTCGCTCGCGCAGGGGGCTGGCCGCTGTTGACGACCGACGCTCCGCTGCGGCGTGCCCTCTCGCCGGGGGTGACGTTCATGACCGTCTCGTGACGATGCCGATCCCATCGCGACCCGTTCCCAAAGTCGGTGCGAGTGCTCGCATCAAGCACTTCGGCGGCGGCGTGGAAGCGGGCACCGTCGTTTCGGTAGAGGAGGAGGGCCGGCGCCTGCGCGTGCGTGGCGAGGACGGCGAGGAGCACGAGTTCGCTCTCAGCCCGAAAACCGCTCGCTTCGTAGCGGCCGCCGATCCGCACGGGGCGCGGTTGGAGCTGCTTGGCTGAGAATCAGGTCGCCCGCACGTCCGGAGTCAGGGCACGCGCACATCCGGGAACCACTCCGCACAGTGCTCACGCAGGGTCGCACGCACCCAGGCGCGCTCGCCCGGCGAGGCCGCCCGCAGGCGCGCCAGCAGCTCCTTCGGCCGCTCGCTTGTCGTGCCGGCGATATCCCAGCGCGCGGCCAGGCGCTCGAACAGCAGCTCCAACGCGCGCTGCTCGGAGTCCTCGCGGGTGGCGGCGGCGCTGGCGTCCTCGCCGGAAAGCTTGCGCGCGTACTCGGCGCGGGCGCCGGCGGTGAGCGAGCCGCGCAGCGTCAGCGTCCCTGCATCGGGATCGCTGTAGTCGCTCGTCGGCGCGCGCAGCTTCTCGCCGGCGCGGGCACGGCTGCGGCGCCCCATCGCTAGAAAGTGTCGGCGGCCCGGAGCAGTTGCGAGCGAACGTCGCCGGTGATGGGCTTGGCGTGCCCCGGCCACGCCGCGGCTGGCTCCAGCTCGGCCAGCTTGCGGATCGAGGCCTGCGCCTGCTCGGTGTCGTAGTTGTAGGTGCGCTCCGGTACGTGCGGCGGACAGGAGCGCCCCCACATTTCAAGCGTGTAGAAGCAGTCGCTGACGAGCGCCAGCCTGTCCGACTCGCGCCACAGCCCGATCAGCCCAGGTGCGTGGCCGGGCAGCTCGATCACCTTGAAGCCGGCGATCTCGTCGCCCTCGCTGAGTGTGCCGTCGATCTGCACGGGGCCGGCGTCCCAGGCGTAGCGGTGCATCATCCGGTGGATCTGGCGTTGCGGCGTTGGCAGCCCGACGAGGTTCTTCGGCCAGTAGCGAAAGCCACCGCTGCCTTCGGCGTCCTCGCGCTCATCCGGGTGGCAGAGGACGGGCACGCCCAGCGCGGGCGCGACGCCGCGGTGGTCGGTGTGCCCGTGCCCGAGCACGACCCGCTTGATCCCGCCGAGCTTGGCGCCGGCCGAGGCGACCGCTTTGACCATCGTCCGCGCGCCGGCGTCGTACACCGTCACGCCGCCCACCTGCGAGTCCTCGATCAGGTAGACGTTGCAGCGCCCGGGCTGCCCCTGCACGACCCACACCCCCTCGGCGACGAGCTTGGCGTCCTGGTCGGCCACCCCGGCGACCTTCGTCTTGAGGTTGAACGCCCCCATCAGCCGCTGCTCGGCGCCTGAGCCCTGCGGCGGCATCAGCCCGATCTCGCGCGCGAACGAGAGCCCGTCCGGGAACGCGTCGTTGGCGTGGATCAGCCCGTCGCGCACGATCAACACGTCGACGCCTTCGAAGCTGACCGGTGCCCCGGTCGGCGCGACGCCGTTGAAAGGCTCGGGGCCGGCGAAGGTGCCGCTGATCCGCCACTGCACCGCGCAGCGCTCCCCCTCTGTGATCGTCTCGATCACGTCCATCCGCAGGTCGGGCATCGCCTGCACGGTCGCGCCGATGAACTCGCGCACCCCCTCGGGCGCGGTCACGTCGACCTGCCCGCGCACGTTCTCGCGCCCGCCGGGCGCCCACATCCCGACGGCCCGCGCGACGTCGCGCGCGCCGATCGCCTCGAAATAGCGCCGCGCGACCCCCTCGGCGTCGCTGGGGTGGGTGGGGTCCCGATCCCCGCGCTTGTTGGCGGCGGAGCGGTGGATGTTCGCCGCCGCCTCCTGCACCTTGCCGGCCGCCTTGCTCGCCTGTGCCCCCGAGGGCGCGCCCTCTGGAGTGCTCTTGCCCGTATCGACGTCGTTGTCAGCCATGTCGCCTCCTGTGGGCCGGGTGGGGCCTGAACAAATGAGTCTAGGGAGTAGGCTGCCCGGCGGTGAGCCAGCCCACACGAAGACGCGAGCTGGGCCGTGGCGAGCGCGTGTTGCCGGGCGTGTGGCGCCTGCGCCTGCCGCTGCCGTGGCCGGGCGTGCCGCATGGAAACGCGTGGGCGGTGAAGGCGGGCGAGGGCATCGTCCTGTTCGACACGGGCATGCACCAGCAGGGCTCGATGATGGAGCTGGAACGCGCCATGGCGATGTGCGGCCTGGGCATCGCCGACGTGCGCCTGGTCGTCTGCACGCACGCGCACTCCGACCACTACGGCCAGGCGGCGACGATCTGCGAGCGCGCCGGCTGCGAGCTGTGGATGCACCCCAAATACGAGCACATGTCGGCCGAGGCCTCAGACCCGGACGCAACGCTTGAGCGTCGGATCGAGGTCGCGCGCCAGAGCGGTGTCCCCGAGGAGCCGCTGCGTCGCTTCGCCGCTGAGCGCAAGGGCCACGAATCGGGCATCGCCGCTGTGATCGCGCCCGACCGGGCGTTGCTGCCGGGCGTGGAGGTGATGACCGACCTTGGCCCCTGGAGCGTCCACGAGACGCCGGGTCACGCCCCTTCGCACGTCTGCCTGTTCCAGCCCGAGCGGCGCCTGCTGATCTCCGGCGACCACCTGCTCGGGCGCATCTCGCTGTTCTTCGACATGGGCTACTCGCCGGACCCGGTCGGTGAATTCCTGCACTCGCTCGGCGTGGTCGAGCGCCTGGGCGCGCGCCTGTGCCTGCCGGGCCACGGCCGCACCTTCACCGACGTGCTCGCCCACATCGAAGGCAACCGCGAGCTGGTCGCCGAGCGCCTGGCCAAGGTCTCGGCGGCGATCGCCGCCGAGCCGCTGACGGCGTTCGAGGTTGTGCCGCGCATCTACAGCGAGGAGCTGGCGATGCACGGCGGCCCCTGGCTGCTCAGCGAAACGCTGGCGATGCTCACGCACTTGCAGGCGCTGGGCCGGGCAGGCCGGACCGGGGACGAGCCGCAGCGCTGGCAGGCCGCATAGGACGACGCGGAGGCGACTCCGTCGCCGGAGCCTCCCCAACCTTGACACGATCGTGTTAGGCTTTGCCGATGCGCATCGATGAGCTGCTCGCACAGGGGGAGCCGGTCTTCTCGTTCGAGTTCTTCCCCCCCAAGACCGAGCAGGGCGAGGCAAACCTGTACGCCGCCCTGGCCGAGCTGCGCGAGTTGGAGCCTTCGTTCGTTTCAGTCACCTACGGCGCGGGCGGCTCCACGCGCGCGAAGACGATCGAGATCGTCAAGCGGATCAAGGACGATTACGCCCTGGAGGCGATGGCGCACTTCACCTGCGTCGGCGCCACGGTCGATCAGCTGCGCGCGACGCTCGACGAGATGCGGGCGGCTGGCATCGACAACGTGTTGGCGCTTCGCGGCGACCCGCCGGCCGGGCAGGAGGAGTGGGTCAAGACGGAGGGGGGGCTTGGGTACTCGCGCGAGCTGGTGCAGCTGATCCGAGCCGATTACCCATTCGCGATCGGCGCTGCCTGCTTCCCCGAGACGCACATCCACGCGCTCAGCCCCGAGGCCGACGTCGCCTACCTGGCCGAGAAGGTCGGCGCGGGCGTTGACTTCCTGATCACGCAGCTGTTCTTCGACAACGCTCTGTACTTCGACTTCGTGGCGCGAGCGCGGGCGGCGGGCATCCAGGCGCCGATCGTCCCCGGCATCCTGCCGATCACGCAGATCGGCCAGCTGGAGCGGATGACCAGCATGTGCGGGGCGAGCATCCCCGAGGGCTTGCGACGCGAGCTGCACGCGCGCGAGCCCCAGCCCGAGGCGGTGATCGACTTCGGCGTGGCCTACGCGACTTTGCAGTGCGCCGAGCTGTTGCAGGCGGGCGCCCCCGGCGTCCACTTCTACACGCTCAATCGCTCGCCGGCGACGCGCGCGATCCTGGGTGCGCTCAAGTTGCTGCGGCCGTGGGCGCAGCAGGCGGACTACGCCGACTCGATCTCCAGCGCCTCGGCCAGCCTCGGCGAGCCGTCGGCCGCCTCGTAGCGCACGTCGATCGAGTCGTCCTGTTTGTAGGTGCCGACCCCCCACGCTCCGAGCAGCCAGCGCTTCTTGGAGATGCGGTCCTTGCGCAGCTCGCGGTCGAACATCAGCGTGCGCCCCTTGACCTGGTAGTCGCGCCCCTCCTGCTGGGCCACGCCGTTGAGGAACACCTGGTAAGGCGTGCGCACCTCGGGTGGCAGCGTCACGATCGAGTGCCCCATGCGTTTCATTATCGCCCGCCCGTCCGCGTAAGCTCGCTTGCCATGAGCGAGCTGCGGCGAGAGCGGTCGATCGAGTACACGGTGCGGCGCTCCGCGCGCGCGCGGCGGGTGCGCGTCAACGTGCGCGAGCACGTGCGGGTCGAGGTCGTGCTGCCACAGCGTGCCCCCGAGCGCGCGGCGGCTGCGGCCGTGCGTGAGCTGGCGCCGTGGATCGAGCGGCGCTTGGCGGAGGGCGAGCTGGCGCTGGCGCGGGTGGCGGAGCGGGGCGAGTTCGTGCCGTACCTGGGCCGGTCGCTAGCGTTGGTGCCCGAGCCGGGTCGCGTGCGCGCGCGAATGGACGGCGAGCGCTTGCTGGTGCCGGCGGGTGAGTACCGCCCGCCGGTCGAGCGGCTGTACCGGCGCTTGGCGCGGATGGAGGTGGCAAGTCGGCTGGACCGGGCCGTGGCGGCAGCGGGCCTCGCCTACACGGGTCTGTCGATCCGTGCGCAGTCCACGCGCTGGGCGTCGTGTTCGGCTCAGGGTGCGATGAGCTTCAACTGGCGGCTGTTGCTGGCCCCCGAGCAGGTGCTCGACTATGTCGTTTGGCACGAGGTGTGTCATCTGCGTGTGCGCGATCACTCGCCGCGGTTTTGGCGAATGGTGGAGGAGTGGTGCTCAGGCTGGCACGAGCAGCGGGACTGGCTGCGGCGTTACGGGGCGACGCTGGTGCTGTGAGTCGAAATCCAAATTGTTCCAGATTTGTCCAAAAAATTGGAATAAACGGGCTATCGTCCAAAGGGTCATCAAAATTTGGTCTTAGACCGAGTCTTACCGGAGATCAGCACACATGTATGTAGCGACACCGCCCGCCATCACGGCGACCGCGCGGCTACTGGCTTGCTGAGTACCTATCCATCTCACGCATCCTGCGCGAGGCGCCCGCTCGATACGTTCGGGCTTTCCTACTGACCGAGACGGACGACTGCGACACAGCCTACTTCCTGCTCCATCAGCTGGAGACGATCAAGCGGGCTGTCGAGGAGCTGCATGTCTACCTCGAGCGCAAGGCGCGCGAGATACGCGACGTGGAGCTGCTTCTGCACGGATCCGATGACTTCAACCACAGGCAGCTGGCGCTGCTCGGCGACGCGCTGAGGCATCCGGGCGAAAGTTATTCCTACCGCGGCCATGCCACCGAACACCGGGTTACGCATGAGACTGCCCGGAACGATCTACTCGAACTGGAGCGGCGTGGGCTGTTGAAGCGGCGAAAGGCCGGCCGGCGTTACGCCTTACCGCGCCCCCCGGCTTGGCGAGGGCTTTGGGAACTGCCACCGCCAGGTCCAAATAGCTCCAAGTTAGCCCCAAAACTTGGAGTTGTGCAGTGCGCGCGGGCTCAGCCCCGCTGATCCAGCGGCAAGTAATCGCAGTCGCGATCGCCCGTGTATATCTGCCGCGGTCGCGCGATCTTCTGCTCGGGGTCGCCGACCATCTCCAGCCACTGCGCGATCCAGCCGCTGGTGCGCCCGATCGCGAACATCACCGGGAACATCGCCACCGGCAGTCCCAGCGCCTCGTAGATCAGCCCCGAGTAGAAGTCCACGTTCGGATACAGCTTGCGCGAGGTGAAGTAGTCGTCGTCAAGCGCGCGCTTCTCAAGCTCCGAGGCGACCTGCAGCAGCGGCGAGAGCCCGCGCACCTCGAATACGGCATCCATGTGCTGGCGGATGATCCGCGCACGCGGGTCGTAGTTCTTATATACGCGGTGCCCGAACCCCATCAAGCGCTCCTTGCCGTCCTTCACGCCCTCAAGGAAGTCCGGGATGTTCTCGACGCGCTCGATCCTCTGCAGCATCCGCAGCGCCTGCTCGTTGGCGCCGCCGTGCAGCGGCCCGTACAGCGCGGCAACGCCGGCGGCGACCGCGGAGTACGGGTCGACTTCGGAGGAGCCGACGCCGCGCACGGCGCTGGTCGAGCAGTTCTGTTCGTGGTCGGCGTGCAGGATGAACAGCACGTCCAGAGCCTTCTCCAGCCGCGGATCGGGCTTGTACTTCAGCTCGGTCATCTTGTACATCATCGAGAGGAAGTTGCCGGCGTAGCGCAGGTCGTTGTCGGGATAGACGTAGGGCTGTCCCATGTTGTGGCGGAAGGCAAAGGCGGCCAGCGTCGGCATCTTCGCCAGCAGTCGGATGATCTGGATTGCCCGGACGTCCTCGTCGTGGATCTTGTTGGCGTCGGGGTAGAAGGTCGAGAGCGCCCCGACCGAGGCGACCAGCATCCCCATCGGGTTGGCGTCGTAGCGGAAGCCCTGCATGAAGTCCTTGACGTTCTCGTGCACGAAGGTGTGGATCGTGATCTCGTGTACCCACTCCTCCAGCTGAGTCTGCGTCGGCAGCGCGCCGTGGATCAGCAGGTAGGCGACCTCCAGGTAGTTGGAGTGCTCGCACAGCTGCTCGATCGGGTAGCCGCGGTGCTGCAGGACGCCGGCCTCGCCGTCGATGTAGGTGATCGCGCTGCGGCAGGAAGCCGTGTTGGTGTAGGCCGGGTCGTAGGCCATCAACCCGAAGTCCTCCTCGGAGGCCTTGATCTGGCGCAGGTCCATCGCGCGCACGGTGCCGTCGCTGACGGGCAGCTCGTAAGTCTTGCCGGTGCGGTTGTCGGTGACGGTCAGGGTCTCTGCGGCGCGGGCGCCGTCGGTGCTCGCGTCTTGGGTCTGTGTCTCGGCGCCCATGGCTCCTCCAGTGCTGGTCTGTTGCGCGGTCTACCGTCGATTATGCGACACCGGGCGCATCCTCCGGTGCGCAACCCGTGAACACGCGTCGTTTCAGCGCTTGGCCAGGCGGCCGCGGGCGACTGTGGTGCGGACGCGCGCTGGCGGTAGCAGCTGCGGCTCGCCGTGCGGCCCGCGGCGGGGATGGCGCGGCAAGCGCGAACGTGGGTGGTGGGGATGCAGTGGTCGCGGCAACGGCCCGACCCCACCGTCGCCGCCGGTCGCCTCCTCGGGCGTCTGGCGTATGGCCCAGCGCACCAGCAGGAACAGCGCCAGAATCGGGAGCTTCAAGCCCAGCATCAACCACAGGAAAGTCCAAGCGTCCACGGTTCGATGGTATACCCGCTCGGTTGCGTGGACAAGCCCGTCGCGCGTGCGCAGACGTTCGTGCTTGCGCCGCTAGCGCCGCAGCTGCGAATGCAGCGGCGCGCCGCTGAAACGCGTGATCTCCTCCAGCTCCTGCACGCGTGCGGCGATCTCCTCACCCGTCAGCCGCTGCACCCGCTCGGTCCCGAACTGCTCGACGTTGAAGGAGGCCAGCGCCGTGCCGTGTGCCATCGCTCGGCGCAGCAGCTCGTCGGACAGTCCCTCCTGCGGGTGCGCGGCGATGTAGCCGACGAAGCCGCCGGCGAACGTGTCGCCGGCGCCGGTGGGGTCGATCACGTCCTCCATCGGGTAGGCCGGCAGCGCGAAGAACGACTCGTCTGTGACAAGCGCCGCGCCGTACTCTCCCTGCTTGGCGACGATCACCCGCGGCCCGCCTCTGACCGCTGCGCTGTCGCCCGCGCCGCCCTCGGTAGGCGAGCCGCGCCAAGCGAGGATCTCGCGCGCGGCCGAGAGGAGGTTCGGCTTGCCTGTCAGCTGGCGCAGCTCGGCGTCGTTGAGGATCAGGCAGTCGACCCCTTCGATCGCCGCCACCAGCTCGTCGCGGGCGATGTCGATCCACAGGTTCATCGAGTCCAGCGCGACGAAGCGGGCGTCGGACAGCTGCGCGCGCACCTGTTGCTGCAGGCCGGGCTGGATGTTGGCCAGGAACAGCACGTCGCTGGCGCGTGAGCGCTCTGAGAGCTTTGGCTGAAAGCCCTCGAACACGCCGAGCTGGGTGTCGAGCGTCTCGCGCGAGTTCAGGTCCCAGCCGTATTCGCCGCGCCAGAAGAAAGTCTTGCCGCCGTCGATCCGCTCGACGTCGCTCACGTCCACCCCACGATCGCGCATCACGTCAAGCTCGGCCTCGCCGAAATCCTCGCCGACGGGGCCGACCACGAGCACCTGCTCGAAGAAGGAAGCGGCCAGCGCGAAATGCACGGCGGCACCGCCGAGCATCCGCTCGCGCTCGCCGAACGGCGTCTTGACGGCGTCATAAGCGATCGATCCGACGACGGTGATGGGCACGGCCCGTGACCCTATAGCCTCAGCGCGCGATGCGCGCGATCCAGATCAGCGAGTTCGGCGGCCCCGAGGTGCTGCGCCTGGTCGAGCTGCCGACGCCCGAGCCAGAGGCGGACGAGGCGCTGATCCGCGTCAGCAACGCCGGCGTCAACTTCGCCGACACGCACACGCGCACGAACACCTATGTGCGCAAGGCGACACTGCCGCTCGTCCCTGGAGGCGAGGTCGCGGGCGTGGTCGAGAAGGCTCCCAGGGGCGCGGCGATCCAGCCCGGCCGGCGCGTCGTGGCGCTGACCGGCGATGGCGGCTACGCCGAGTACGCGACTGCGCCGGCCGAGCGCTGCTACCCGATTCCTGGGGACCTCGACGACGCCACCGCGCTCGCGCTGCTGATCCAGGGGCTGACCGCCTGGCATCTGTACCGCACCGCCGGCCGTGTCGCCGCCGGCGAGTCGGTCGCCGTGCACTCGGCCGCCGGCGGCGTCGGCTCGCTCGCGGTGCAGCTCGGACACCCGCTTGGCGCCGGCCGCGTGATCGCGACCGCCTCCAGCGCGGAGCGTCGCGACATCGCGCTTTCGCTTGGCGCCGACGTGGCGATCGACTCCGAGCCCGACGGCCTCACCGAGCGGCTGGTCGAGGCCAACCAAGGCCGCCGGCTCGACGTCATTTTCGACATGGCCGGCGGTGAGGCATTCGAGCGCTCCTACAACGCGCTCGCGCACTTCGGGCGGATCGTCGTCTGCGGCATCTCAAGCCAGCAGCCCAACGAGATCCGCACCGGCTCGCTGCTGCGCCACTCGCGCACGGTGAGCGGCTTCTACCTGTTCCACTGCCTGGAGCGCGCGGGGATGGTGAGCGACGCGCTTGCCGACCTGTTCGCGCGTGCGGCGCGCAAAGAGCTGAACGTCCTCGTCGGCGGCACCTACGCGCTGGAGGACGCCGCCCAGGCGCAGATCGACCTGCGCGCGCGGCGCACGAGCGGCAAGCTGCTGCTCGATCCGGCGCTCGCGGCGGGCACGGCGGCGGGGCCGAGCGGCTCCAACGCATAAGCTGCCGCGTCAGATGCCCAAGACCTTCGCCGAGCTCGGCCTCTCCGAGCAGACCCTCCAGGCTCTGCGCGACGTCGGCTATGAGTCGCCGAGCCCGATCCAGGAGCAGGCGATCCCCTCTTTGCTGGAAGGGCGCGACGTGATCGGCCAGGCGCAGACCGGCACCGGCAAGACCGCGGCCTTCGGCCTGCCGATCGTCGAGTACATCGATCCCACCGAGCAAGAGCTGCAGGCGCTCGTGTTGACGCCCACGCGCGAGCTGTGCATCCAGGTCACACAGGCCCTGCGGGCCTACGGCGCGCGCAGCGGCGTCGATGTCGTCGCCGTCTTCGGCGGCGCTCCGATTCGCACCCAGCAGGCGCAGCTGCGTGCCGGCGGGCACATCGTCGTCGGCACCGTCGGGCGCGTGCTCGACCTGATCTCACGCCACTCGATCGTGCTGCACGACTGTCGTTTCGTCGTGCTCGACGAGGCCGACGAGATGCTCGACCTCGGCTTCCTGGAGGACGTCGAGAAGATCCTGTCGTTGACGCCCTCAGGGCGCCAGACGGCGCTGTTCAGCGCGACGATGCCGCCGCCGATCCGCAAGCTCGCCGACCGCTATCTGTACGACCCGGTGCTCGTCAAGGTGCAGGCCACGACGCTGACGATCGACACCGTCGCTCAATTCCAGCTCCCGGTCGAGACGCGCGACAAGCCGAAGAAGCTGGTGGAGGTGCTCAAGGCCGAGCGGCCCGAGCAGGCCATCGTGTTCGTGCGCACGAAGATCCGCTGCGACCAGCTGTTCCGCACGCTGCGCGACGGCGGGATGAACGTGCGCGCGCTGCACGGCGACATGAGCCAGGGCTCGCGCGACGGGGTGATGTTGGCCTTCAAGGGGGGGCGTGTGCCGATCCTCGTCGCCACCGACGTCGCCGCCCGCGGGCTTGACATCTCGACCGTCACGCACGTCGTCAACTACGACGTGCCCACCAGCCCCGACACCTACGTGCACCGGATCGGCCGCACCGGCCGCGTCGGCCGCTCCGGCCGGGCGATCACGTTCGTAGAGTCGCGCCAGCAGCGCGAGCTGGAGGCGATCGAGCGCCACATCGGCACCGAGATCGCCAGCTGGAGGAAGGACGCCGAGGCGAAGCCGACGCCGGTCAGCGAGCGCCCGCGCCGACACTCCAAGCCGCACATCTCGCGCGCCGGCGACGAGCCTTCGGCGAAGCTGATGCTGGCCGGCGGCCGCGCAGTAGGGCTGCGCGTGGCCGATGTGGTCGGCGCCGTCACCTCCGCCGCCGGCTTGGACGGAGAGGCGGTGCGCGACGTCAACGTGCTCGATCGCTTCACCTTCCTGTCGGTGCCGGCTGACGAAGCCGACCGGGTGGTCAAGGCGCTGGACGGCAGGGAAGTCCGCGGGCACGCGCTGCGCGCCGAACGCGTCAAGCCCTGAAAACGGGTCAGGCCATCGTCAGGCCGCCGCTGACCGACAGCGTCTGGCCGGTCACGTAGCCGGCCTGCTCTGAGGTCAGGAAGGCGACGGCGGCGGCCACGTCCGCCGGCTGGCCCAGCCGCTTCATCGGCACGGCGCGCGTCATCGCGCCGATCGCCTTGGCGGCGTCGGGCGCCGACTCGACGATCCCGCTCAGCAGGGGGGTGTCGGTCGGGCCCGGGCAGATGGCGTTCACGGTCACTCCCTTGCGCGCGGTCTCGCGTGCCAGCGACTTCGCAAACGAGATCAACGCTCCCTTGGCGCCGGCGTAGACCGACTCCAATGAAGAGCCGACGCGGGCGGCGTCGGAGGAGACGCACAGCACACGGCCCCAGCCGGCGTCGACCATCGCCGGCAGCGCCGCGTGCGTCAGGCGCAGCGCGCCGGTGAAGTTGACGTCGATCACGCGCTGCCAGAAGCCTTCGTCGGTGGCGACGAACGGGCGCAGCTCGTCCCAGCCGGCGTTGTTGACGAGCACGCCGACCTGCCCGAGCGCCTCGCGCGCGCGCGCGACCGCGGCCGACACGCTCGCCGGGTCGGTCACGTCCAGCGTCAGGCCAATCGCCTCGCCACCCTCCGCGCGCAGCCGAGCGGCGACCGACTCGGCGCGCTCGCCGTCCAGGTCCGCGATCGCCACCGCGCGGCCCTGGGCCGCCAGCGCCGCGCAGACCGCGGCGCCGATGCCGCCGGCACCACCGCTGACGAGCGCGACGCGGCGGACGGGTGTCTGTGCCTGCTCCATGCCCGCTAGCGTATGCCAGCCGATGGACTTCGGGCTGAGCGACGAGCAGCGCCATTTTCAGGAGAGCGTGCGCCGCTTCGCGCGCGAGCGCCTGGCACCACGCTACGCGGCCGACGACAGGCGTGGGGAGATCGATCCCCGCACGCGCGCGGAGATGGCCGAGCTGGGGCTGATGGGCATCGCGATCCCGGAGGCCTACGGCGGACAGGGGGCGAGCGCCGTCACGACCGGGATCGCCGCCGAGGAGCTGAGCGCCGGCGACTTCAACGCCGCCTACCTGCTGCTGATCCCGATGCTCGCCGCCGAGGTGATCGTCGCCGCCGGCAGCGACGCCCAGCGGGAGGCTCTGCTGCCGCCAATCGCCGACGGCTCGATCCTTCCCTGCTTCTGCCTGACCGAGCCCGAGCACGGCTCCGACGCGGCGCGGCTGAGCATGCGCGCCCAGCGCGGCGACGGCGACGGCTGGTGGCTGAGCGGCGAGAAGACCTCGATCTCGCTCGGCGCGAGCGCTGAGGCGGCGGTCGTGTTCGCGCGCACCTCAGACGACGGCGCCCGTGGCATCTCCGCCTTCTACGTGCAGCTGGACGAGCGCCACGTGCAGCGCTCGCCGTTCGCCGACCTCGGCAGCCGCGCGATCGGGCGGGCGGCGCTTCACTTCGACGGCCTGCCGGTCGGGGCGGACGCGCTGCTCGGGGCGCCCGGCGAAGGGTTCGTCCGCTGCATGCAGGGGTTCGAGTTCTCACGCGCGGTGATCGGCTTGATGTGCATCGGCTGCGCCCAAGCGGCACTCGACGAAGCGATTGCCTACGCGCGCGACCGCGAGGCGTTCGGGCGCCCGATCGGTGCCAACCAGGGCGTCGCCTTCCCACTGGCCGAGGCCGCGACGCTGCTGCGCGGCGCGCGCTGGGTCTGCTACGAGGCGCTGTGGCGCCGCGACAGCGGCCTGCCGCACCGCACGGAGGCGAGCATGGCGAAGTGGTGGGCGCCGAAGGTCGCCGTCGAGGCCGCCCACCAGGCCCTGCTCACGCTCGGGCACTCCGGCTACAGCGAGGAGCTGCCGGCCGGGCAGCGCGTGCGCGACCTGATCGGGCTGGAGATCGGCGACGGCACGGCGCAGATCGCCAAGTTGGTGCTGGCGCGCGAGCTGCTCGGGCGGGCGTACGCGCCCTGAATGCCAGGGCCGCTCGTCTGTGGAGAACCCGCAGAGTTCCTTGACCGCTTCGGCTCCCGAGGAGTAGCTTCGAGGCTCTTCCAGCGCAAAAAGGGGATCGAGATGTACATACGCGTGGTGCGGTTCACGAATGTGAGCAAGGAGCGGATGGACGGACTGCTGGCGCGGGTGAAGGAGACGGAAGGACCGCCGCCGGGCGTGGACACGACGGGGTTGACCGTGCTCTTCGACGAGCAGCAGGGGACCGCGGTCGTCTTGCAGCGGTTCGAGACGGCGGAGGCGATGGAGGCCGGGGCCAAGGTGTTCGCCGCGATGGACGCCTCCGATACTCCCGGCGTCCGGGCGTCGGTGGATGCCTGCGAGCTGAAGCTCGACCTGGAGGCTTGACAACGGCGCGGAGCCAAGCCGACAGGGCTGTCGTGGTCGGGCAGCTCTGTCTACACCGACACGTCGCCGCGAAACGGCCCGAAGTCCGGCGCCCGCTTCTCGCCAAACGCGCTCACGCCCTCCGCCGACTCCGGGCTGCCGTCGAACTGGTGCAGGCCCGTGAACGCCAGCGCCGCCTGGCCCGCCAGGTGCTCTGAGTCGGCGTTGAACGACTGCTTGAGGAAGCGCAGGGCTGTTGGCGACAAAGCCAGCATCTCATCGGCCCAGCGGCGCACTTCGGCGTACAGCTCGGCGTACGGCACGACTGCATTGGCGAGGCCCCAGTCCAGAGCCTGCTGCGCGCTGTAGCGGCGGCACAGAAACCAGATCTCCCGGGCGCGCTTCTCGCCGACCGCGCGCGCCAGGTAGGCGGTGCCGAAGCCGGCGTCGAAGGAGCCGACGCGCGGCCCGTTCTGACCGAAGATCGCGTGCTCGGCGGCGATCGTCAGGTCGCACAACACGTGCAGGACGTGGCCGCCGCCGATCGCGTAGCCGTTGACCGCCGCGATCACGGGCTTTGGCACCTGGCGGATCGTGCGGTGCAGCTGCTCGACCTCGAACAGCCCCGACGCGGACGGGCCGTAGTCGCCGGTCTCGGCGCGCTGCTTCTGGTCGCCGCCCGTGCAAAAGGCCTTCTCGCCGCTGCCGGTCAGGCAGATCACTCCCACCTCCGGCGAGGCCCAGGCACGCTTGAACGAGGCGATCAGCTCGTCCACCGTGTGCGCGCGAAAGGCGTTGTAGCGGTCCTGGCGGTCGATCGCGATCGTGGCCAGGCCGTCCTTCACGGTGTAGGCGACGTCTTCGAGCTCGTGCATGCGGGGCCTCCTCCTCGGGCAGTTGTCGCGCCTCAGGCTAATCTCAGCCGCAACACGACCTACGTCTGAGAGGAAGGCCCGCAGCGATATGTCCACCGCCACGATGAACACCACCGAGGGTGCGATCGTCTTCGAGCTGTTCGACGAGGACGCGCCGAAGACGGTCGAGAACTTCCGCAAGCTCGCCGCCGACGGCTTCTACGACGGGCTCACCTTCCACCGCGTGATCTCCGACTTCATGATCCAGGGCGGCTGCCCGCTGGGAACGGGCACGGGGGGGCCGGGCTACACCTTCGAGGACGAGATCAACCCGCACAAGATCGTGCGCGGCGCGCTGGCGATGGCCAACGCCGGGCCGAACACCAACGGCTCGCAGTTCTTCATCGTGACCGCGCAGGCGTGCCCGTGGTTGGACGGCAAGCACACGGTGTTCGGCCAAGTGCAGAGCGGGATGGAGGTCGTGGACGCGCTGGAGGGCGTGCAGACCGACGGCGGCGACAAGCCGGTCGAGCCGGTCGGGATCGCCACGATCGAGCTGGGGGGCTAGCGAAATCGGGAGCCCCGCCGGGACGTGTCGCCAGCCGGCCGGCGGCTCCAGCTGAGAGCGCAGCGGGGTAGCGGTTCAGCCTTCGCTGCTGAAGCTCGCTTCACCGTTGCCGCTGCCGCTGGCTTCGCCGGTTGCGCTGGCCCCACCAGCCGAGCCGGTTGGTGGGGTTTGGGAGCTGGTCGAGCCGGCCGTCATTTCGCTCTTGCTTTCGACATGTCCCCCGGGTGTGGTCGCCGACGACGAGTTGTTGACGCTCGTTACGGAACTGGAGTTGCCGGAGCTTTTGCTGGAAGCGTTCGCTTCAGATGTAGCCGTTGCGGATTCGTGCCGGCCGGCTTGCGTGTTCGGCAGCGTGGCGATGTCGGACGCGGGAGACGGAGATTTCTCCCTGATGGTCGGGAGCCTCTGTTCGTAGCGTGCCTCCCGGGCCGCTTGGCCGCCGGTGCCGACGGGCGAGCCTGAGTTGGAGCTCGACGAGACTGTGGTCCCGCCACTTCTCGTATGCGACCCAGGTGCGCGTCGTGACCGGATCGCTTTTGAGCTTGGCTTCGCTGGGGTCGACGGCGCGACGAGCTGGGGACGCTGTCGAGAGGAGCCGAAGAGATAGTGGGCCACCGTCAGAATGGCCCCTGCGATCGTGATCACAGCCGCGAAGTCGTAGATCCGCTTGCGAACCGAGCCAACGCGTTCGGGCTTGGCAACGGATTCGACAGGTTCGATAACGCCGGCCCTCACGATCGGAGCTTAGCGTTGCTCAGGATGGCCAGGGCCTGTCGTGCCGGCCTCAACGCGAGCCCCGACCGGCGCATGCGCCGGTCGGCCGGGCCGCACATGTGCGGCCCGGAACATCGCCGCACATGTGCGGCGATGCCACCCGGCGCATGCGCCGGGTGGAACGGCATTGGCCAGATGGCCAATCGGGTGTAGCCTTGTTCGTCCAGCGCGAACCGAGGCCGAGGAGACACGAAGATGGCGACTGTCGAGCAGCAGGTCAACCGCGAGTCGATGAACGGCACGACAGCGACCGGAGGCGACATCCCCGTCGAGAATCCCGCCACCGGCCAGATCGTCGCCCACGTCCCCGACCTCGACGCGGCCGCCGTCGTCGCGATGGCCGCGCGTGGTCGTGCGGCGCAACCGCAGTGGCAGGCCTATGGCTTTGAGGGGCGCGCGCGGATTCTGCTGCGCGCGCAGAAGTGGCTGATCGACAATTCCGAGCGCGTGATCGAGACGATCGTCTCGGAGACCGGCAAGACCTATGAGGACGCCGAGTTCGCCGAGATCGCCTATGCGGCCAACGCTTTCGGCTTCTGGGCCAAGCACGCTCCCAAGTACCTCGACGACGAGCGGGTCAAATCGGCGCAGGTGATGCTCAAGGGCAAGAAGCTGATCCTGCGCTACCGCCCGCTCGGCTTGATCGGTGTGATCGGGCCCTGGAACTACCCGCTGACGAACTCCTTCGGCGACTGCATCCCCGCGCTGGCGGCGGGCAACGCGGTGATCCTCAAGCCCTCCGAGGTGACGCCGCTGACCTCGCTGCTGCTGGCCGAAGGGCTGCGCGAGTGCGGCCTGCCCGAGAACGTGTTCCAGGTTGCCACCGGCCTCGGGGCGACCGGCGCCGCGCTGATCGAGCAGGTGGACATGATCATGTTCACGGGCTCGACCAAGACGGGCCGCAAGGTCGCGCAGGCCGCGGCCGAGCGACTGATCCCGTGTTCGCTGGAGCTGGGGGGCAAGGACCCGATGATCGTGCTCTCCGACGCCGACCTGGAGCGCGCCGCAAACGTCGCGGTCTACTACTCGATGCAGAACGCCGGCCAGACCTGCATCTCGATCGAGCGCGCCTACGTCGAGGCTCCTGTCTACGACGAGTTCGTCGCCAAGGTCTCGGAGAAGGCCCGCGCCCTGCGCGTCGGCGCTCCACACGGCCCCGGCTCGGTCGATGTCGGCGCGATCACTTTCCCACCGCAGCTGGAGACGATCTCAAGCCACGTCACCGACGCTGTCGACAAGGGCGCGCGCGTGCTCGCGGGCGGCAAACAGGTCCACAGCGGCGGCGGCCGCTTCTACGAGCCGACCGTGCTGGTCGACGTCGATCACACGATGAAGATCATGACCGAGGAGACGTTCGGCCCGACGCTGCCGATCATGAAGGTGGCCGACGCCGAGGAGGCGCTGCGCCTGGCCAACGAGTCGCCCTACGGCCTGGGCGCTTCGGTGTTCACGCGCGACGTGCAGCGCGGCGAGCAGATCGCACGCCGCCTGGAAGCAGGGGCTGCCAATGTCAATGACGCGCTTGTCAACTACACGGCGCTTGAGCTGCCGATGGGCGGCGCCAAGGCGTCCGGCCTCGGCTCGCGCCACGCCGCCGGCGGCATCCGCAAGTATTGCTCCCAACAGGCGATCGTCATCACCCCGAAGCTGGCGCTCAAGCGCGAGGCGCACATGTTCCCGTACAAGGCGCGCACGACGCGCCTGATCTCGCGCTTCTTCAAGTTCCTGTACGGTCGCGGCGAGCGCGACTGAGGGTCTATCGATAGGAGCTGCACGTCTGTGACCACCGGTTGCCTTCGCGACACGATCGACGCCTCCAACGCCAACACGCCGGGCGTGATCGACCCCACCGACCCCGACAAGGGCACGGCCTACCGCATCGTGGCCCAGGTCGACAAGCACGGCAATTCCCACTTCACCGAGACCAACGCCTACAGCGGCAACAACGGCCGCGCGGCGATCATCAATGAAGCCCGGGCGAGGGGATCAGGCGCGTCGCCCCGTCCAGGCGCGCCAAGGCGGCGGTTGCGGCGTTGACGGCAGTCCACGTCTCAGTGCGCAGGGTGAGTTGGCCGGGAAGCGGGTCGGGCAGGTAGGCCTTTCCTGTGACGATCTCCTTCGTCGCGGGATCGGACCCCCCGATTGGCACAAGTCGGCCGACGGGGCTGTCCGACAGCACCTCTATGGGCATGACCCAAGGGTATGCCGAAAAAGTTGGATGGTTTTGACACCAACCAACTTCAATTGGATGCTTACGCTGTGGAGCCGCTGGCCAGCGCCACGCCCAGCAGCCGCTCAAGCGCCGGGATCGTCGTCTCGGCGCTGGTGTGGTGAACGGTGGCCATCCCCAACTCCTGCGCCGGCGTCAGGTTGAACGGCAGGTCGTCGACGAACACGCACTCGCCCGGCGCCGCGCCGGCGCGCTGGGCCCCCAGCTCGTACATGCGCTTGGAAGGCTTGCGCGTGCCCTCCTCGGCGGAGATGACCACGCCGTCGAACAGCTCGTCGAACAGGTCGTGCGGATAGCGGTGCACCCCCCAGGAGTTGGAGACGAGCGCGGTGCGGATGCCGGCGTCGTGCGCGGCACGGACCGCCCGCACCATCGCCACGTCGGGCTGGACGCCGGCAAACAACCCGTCGATCAGCCCGTCGGAGCTCACGCCAAGGATCTCAGCGAAGCGATGCTCGAACTCGGGCTCTGAGATCTGCCCCTTCTCCAGCGAGATCAGCAGCTCGCGAAAGTCCGGGTTGGACCGAAAGCTCGCCACCAGCTGCTCGGAGTCGATCTGATTGGTGACGCAGTAGTCGTGAAAGGACACGAACAGGTTGGTCGTGAGCACGCCGCCCCAGTCGATCAAGAGCGCGCTGCGCTGCCCGTTGCCGTTGTGCGTGTCAGTCACTGAGCGCCATCTCCTCGGCCTGCTCGGCCAGCTGCGCCACGCCCTCGCCAAAGGCCTTCAGGTAGGGATCGTCGGTGGAGCCGGAGACCGCGCGCTTGTAGTTGCCCTCCATGAACACGGCCGACTTCCACAGCGCCAGCGTCACGTACCAGCGCAGGTCGCGCATCGAGCGCCCGCTCTGCTGCTCATAGCGGGCGATCAGCTCGGCGCGGGTGGGATAGCCCTCGGCGCGGGTGACGTTGCCGAGCGCTGCGCGCAGGCCCTCGACCGGGTCCTCGGCCTCGGTCCAGAACATGCACATGTAGCCGATGTCGGCGAGCGGATCGCCGATCGTGGCCATCTCCCAGTCGAGCACCGCCACCAGCTGCGCCGGCGGCTGCGGCGCGAAGATCGTGTTGCCCACGCGATAGTCGCCGTGCACGATCGTGGCCGGACCGGACTCGGGCATGTGCTGCCCGAGCCATGCCTGCACGCGCTCCATCGCCGGCAGCTCGCGCGTGCGGTTGTGCTCCCACAGCCCGCCGAAGCGCCGCAACTGGCGCTCCAGGTAGCCGGTCGGCTTGCCGAAGCCCTCCAGGCCCGCGGCGCGCCAGTCCACGGCGTGGATCTCCACCAGCGCGTCGATCAGCTGCTCGCCGATCAGCGTTCGCTGCTCGGGCGTGTCGAGCGCCGGCGGCGTCTGCCACACGATCACCTCGCCCGGCACGAATGCCATCACGTAGAAGGGGCAGCCGATCACTCTCTCGTCGTCGCAGACGGCCAGCACCTCCGGCACGCGTGCGTCGGTGTCCTGGAGCGCGAGCAGCAGCCGGGCCTCGCGCAGCACGTCGTGCGCGCTTGGCGGCAGCGGCCCGCGCGGCGGTCGGCGCAGCACCACCGGGTGGCTGGGGTCTCCGTCTCTTTCAATCAGGTAGGTGACGTTGGAGTGCCCGTCGCCGATCGGCCGCGCGCCGATCGCGCCGGAGCCGATCCCGTGCTCGTCGAGGAACGCGGCCAGTGGCTCCAGCACCAGCAACGGCTCGCGCGCGTCCGCCGCGACGTCCGCGTGGGTGGCGACGATGTCGTCCGGTGCAATCGCTGCGCTCATCCGCTGGCACGCTACCGGACGGGCGCTCCGTGCCGGCGCAAGCATTTGCCGTCGGCGCGGCCGGCGCGGCGGCGCTGGCGATCCTCAGCCTGCTCAGCCGCCGCGAGCCGACTCCGCGCGGTGACGATCTGATCTACGAGCGGATGGCGCAACACCCCTTCGGCACGCACACGTTCCCGTTCGCCTACCGGATCGGCCTGCCGTGGCTCGTGCACGCGCTGCCGTTTTCGCACACAACGTCTTTTCTATTGCTTGCCTGGCTGGCGGCCGGCGGCGCCGCAGCCTTCGCCTATGCGCTGATGCGTGCTCTCGACGCGCCGGCAGCGGTGGCCGGGCCGCTGGCCTTCGCGCTTGCCGTCTCGCCACCGCTGCTGGTCGTCGCGTTGCGCGACGGGCGCAATCCCGACGCGGTGACGGTGCTGTTGATGATGGCCGCCACGCTGCTGGTCGTCAGACGCCGCCTGCCGGCGCTGGCGGCCACGCTGCTGGTGGGGGTGCTGTTCCGCGAAGCGGTTCTGTTCGTGATCCCGCTGGCCTATGCGGTGTGGGCAGGGCGATTGTGGGATCGCGAGGCGGCGCTGCGCACGCTCGCCGTGGGAGTCCCGGCCGTTCTTGCCTACCTCGCGCTGCACCTGGCGATCCCGACCGTGGGCCGCGCGTCCGTGCCCGGCTACGGCGGCTCGCCGATCGGCGAACGCGGTCACGTGATCCGGCTTGGCCTGGACTCGCTCGCGACCGAGCTGCGACGGATGCTGGCGGCGTTCGGCCCGCTGTGGCTGCTGGCGCCGCTGGCGCTGCGCTCCAGCCGCTTCGCGCGGCGCGGCCTGGCGCTGGTCGCGTGCTCGCTCGTGTCGATGACGTTCGCGCTCGATTGGGGCCGGATGATCTTCCTCTCGGCGCCCGCGTTCTATCCTGCCGGTGCGTTCACGCTGACCAGGCATCCGCGCTGGCGGCCGGCGACCTGGCTCGTGTTCGCGGCGCTCGTGCTTGGCTATGCGCTCTACATGGATCGCAGTGGCGTGCAGCACGGCATCGTAGAAAACCCGCTGCCGCCGTATCCGGTTCGCTAACGCGGGCCGACCGCAACAATCCCCGACCTCAGGTGTCTTTACCGACCATGCTCAGATTCCACATAGCGCAGCGCCCCATCCACATCGCTCTGCTCGCCACGCTGACCGCGGCCCTGCTCGGCACGATCGGCCTCGGCACCGCCGCCGCCTCGCACAACGAGGCGATGTTCTTCGAGGCGCCGCGAGACCTGATCGAAGTCACGCCGAAGGCACGCGCCAAGGCGCTCGGACAGCTGCAGTGGCTGGGGGTCAAAGCGCTGCGCGTCGAGTTGGCCTGGCGCAACGTGGCGCCGAGCCCGACCAGCACGCGCAAGCCGAGCTTTGAAGCGACCAACCCCGCCGACTACGACTGGGGCGACTACGACGCGCTGCTGAGCGAAGCGCAGCGCTTGAAATGGCAGGTGCTGCTGACGGTGACGGCGCCGGTGCCGAAGTGGGCTACAGCGGCGAAAAAAGACTATTTGACCAGGCCCGACAGCCGCGACTTCAAGGAATTCATGACCGCTGTCGGCAGGCACTACGGCGGCGAGGTGTCGCTGTTCGCGATCTGGAACGAGCCCAACCACCCGGCCTTCCTGCTGCCGCAGTTCGGGGGCAACGGCAAGCCGGCCTCGCCGCGTGTCTACCGCTCGCTGTTCCAGGCCGGCTACGAAGGCCTGCAGGCGGCTGGGCTGGCGCAGCCCAAGGTGTTGATGGGCGAAACGGCGCCGGTCGGATCGGATTCGCTCAGCAAGAAGGAAATTCGCCATACGGGCCTCAAGCACGACGTCGCGCCGCTGGAGTTCCTGCGCGAAACGCTGTGCCTGAGCTCCCACTACCGCAAGTCCGGCACCTGCGAAGAGCTGCATCCCTACGGCTACGCGCACCACGCCTACACCGTCGGCTCGCCCAGCTACAAACCCAAAGGCGCCGACAACGTCACGATCGGCGTGCTCTCGCGGCTCTCAAGCGCGCTCGACAGGGCCGCGGCCGCGCACGCGATCCCCGCCCACCTGCCGATCTACCTGACCGAGTTCGGCATCCAGAGCTACCCCAACCACGAACTTGGCGTGCCCCAGCCCAAGCAGGCCGAATACGACGCGATCGCCGAGAAGATGGCTTGGTCGAACCCGCGCGTGGCGGCGTTTTCGCAGTATCTGCTGCGCGACGACAAGCTCGGTGGCAAGCCTGGATCGAGCGTGCACGGCGGCTTCGTCGGCTTCCAGACCGGGCTTGAGGAATACGGCGGCAAGCGCAAGCCGCTGTACTTCGGCTTTCCCGTGCCGCTGGTGGTCTCCCGTCATGGCCACGGCTACTCGCTGTGGGGGCTGGTGCGGCGGGCCACGGGCGCCACGGAGGTGACGGTCCTGGTGCAGCCGAAGGGGTCGCATAGGTACCGCACGCTGGCCAAAGCGCACACCAACTCGCTTGGCGCCTGGAGGCTCAGATCCTCGGTGCAGGGAACGCACTGGCGCGTGAGCTGGCGCAGCCCGGCGGGCGTCGCCTACACGGGCACGCCGATCGGGGCCAACTAGCGCCCTACGATGAGGGGCAGTGCCGGAGCTGCCCGAGGTCGAGATAACCGCGCGGCGCCTGGACGAGGCGCTGCGCGGCGCGCGGGTCGCCTCGGCGCTGGCGCCCGGCGTCAAGGCGATGCGCACGTTCGAGCCGCCGCTGTCCGCACTGGAGGGCGAGCTGATCGAGCACGTCGGACGGCGCGGCAAGCACTTCCTCGTGCGCACGAGCGGCGATCTGGTGCTGCTGATCCACCTGATGTCGGCGGGCCGGTTGCAGCTGTACGACCGCCGGGCGGGACCGCGCGATCGAACCTTGCGACTGCTCCTGCGCGTCGTCCTGGCCGACGGCTCCGAGCGCGAGCTGCGGTTGCGCGAGTTCGGCTCCAAGCAGGCGGCCTGGGTCAAGCTGCTGCGCGCGCCTGAGCTCCAGAGCGACGAGGCGATCGCGGCCCTTGGCCCGGAGGCGTGGCCCGAGCCGCCGCCGCTTGGCGAGCTGCTCGACGCTTCGCGGCCACTGCACGCGGTGCTGCGCGACCAGCACACGATCGCCGGCATCGGCCGCTCCTGGGTCGATGAGATCCTGTGGTGCGCCAAGCTCTCGCCGTTCAAGCGCGCAGGCGACCTGGACGAGGCCGAGCTGACCGAGCTGCGCGCCGCGATCGCGCAGACGCTCGACGGGGCGATCGCGCACTACGAGCAGAGCGTGCGCTTGCCGATCCCCGACAAGCTGCCGATGCCGCTGCGGGTCCACCGCCACGAGGGCGAGCCGTGCCCGCGCTGCGGGGAAAAGCTGCTGCCGGTCCACTTCGAGGACTACGTGATCGCCTACTGCCCGGCCTGTCAGACCGGCGGGCGCGAGCTGAAGGACCGGCGGCTGTCGCGACTGCTCAAGTAGCCGCCGGCTTGACGGATCGTCAACAACCTGGTTAGGTTTTGGACAAGTCCTGACCTTTTGAACAACCAACTCATGCACCCGGGTCGGGTGGGCAACCGAAAAGGAGCAGACAATGGGGAAGAGGATCATCCTCGGCGGCGCCATCGCCATGGCGCTTGCCGTCTTCGGGCCGGCGGCGGTGGCCGCGGCCCAGCAGTACGTGGCGCTTGGCGACTCGTATTCCTCGGGCGTGGGGTCGCGCGTGTTCTATGAAGAACCGGGCGAATGCGATCGCAGCCCATACGCTTACGGGCCGAAGATCGCCGCCAACAGGGGCTACACGCTCAACTTCGAAGCGTGCAGCGGCGCCAAGACGACGGAAGTCAACTCAAACCAGCTCAGCCACCTGAGCAGCACCACCAGCCTCGTGACGATCACGATCGGCGGCAACGACGCCGGCTTCAGCAACGTGATCATCAACTGCGCGCTGTATTACTTCACCTGCGGCAGCGCGATCAAAGAAGCAAATGAATTCATCGAAAAAAAACTGCCTGCGCTGCTTGAAACGACCTATAAAGACATCAGCTCGCGGGCGACGACGGCGTTAGTGGTCGTGCTCGGGTATCCGAAGCTGTTCACCAAAGAAGGCACGACCTGCAACGTCAACTTCCTCACCTCTGAAAACGAGAAGAAGATGAACACGTCGGCGGAACTGCTCGACAAAGTGATCAAGTCGCGCGCGGAAGCGGCGAAATTCACGTTCGTGAACCCGACGGCGCCGTTCGAATCGCACGAGGTCTGCGCCTCGGTCGAGTGGCTGAACGGGCAGTCCAACCCGTTGTCGGAAAGCTACCACCCCAATCAGTCGGGGCAGGCTGAGTTCACTTCGCTGATCGAAGCGGTCTTGTAGGAGTTTGCCGGCCGGCTCTCGTCCGCTCGCGGGTGTTGCTTCGCGAGCGGACGGGACGGCGGCCTGGGCCTTTTTTAGGCGTCGCTTGAGGGGATCACGCCGAGCTGCTCCAGCAGCTTGCTTTCGCTGAGGTAGGAGTGAGACTCGACGATCAACCCGTTGCGGATGCCGATGACCACGCACCAGGGACTGATCTGCTCTCCCTGGTCGTAGATTTCGCCAAGGACCGCGACCCGGTTGGGCGCGAGGTGGCGAATCTCCTCGATTAAGACCTGGTACCAACGATCGCCGGCGGCCATTTCTCGCCACCACGCCCGCACCCCGTCATGGCCTCTGTGCGGCTTTGCTCCCCCTAGTCGCGTGGGGTAGCTGACGACGTTCTCGTCTTGGACCGCCAGCATCGCCTCAAGGTCGCGGTTGTTGTAGGCCGCGAGATAGCGTTCGGCCAGCTGGGCGGCCTGCTCGCGCGTGAGCACTGGCGGGCCGCTCGTCATCTTGGGCGCCGTTCCAATTGCATCGTTCATGCACGAGCAAGCGTTTCCACCAACCTCGAAGGGTACTCCGCTTCGATGCCCAGGTGTGTGCACCGAGTACGATCCGCCGCGTGATCGAACCAGGTGAGCAGGCTCCCGACTTCGAGCTTCCCGACCAGGACGGCAGCCTCGTCAAGCTTTCAGAGCTTCGTGGCACGCCGACAGTTCTCTATTTCTACCCCAAGGCCGACACGCCGGGCTGTACCACCCAGGCCTGTGGCGTGCGCGACCACCACGCCGACTATGCGGCGGCGGGAGCGGTCGTCCTTGGCGTGTCCCCCGATCCCGTTGCCAAGGTCAAGCGCTTTCACGACAAGCAGGGCCTCAACTTCGGCCTGCTGTCCGACGAAGGCCACGCCGTCGCCGAGCGCTACGGCGTGTGGGTGCAGAAGTCGATGTACGGCCGCAGCTACTTCGGCAATGAGCGCACGACCTTCGTGATCGCCGCGGACGGGCGCGTCGCGGCGGTGCTGCGCAAGGTCAAGCCGGCCGAGCACGACCGGCTTGTGCTTGCGGCGTTGTCCGAGTTGATCGACTAGTCCGTGGCTTAAGTCGGCAGGTGCTCATGAGGCCACCGCTGACGCTGACGCTCGTCACCGCCGATCCGGCGATCGCCGAGTATCCGGCGCAGGCGGTGATGGTCGGCTCGAACTGACGCAGGCGCAACTGACTATCATGCCCCCGCTCGCCGGGTATACATGCTTGACCGACCCCGTCTGAGGAGGAGCGATCAGATGCTGGCAACACCGCTGCTTGAGGTCCCCGAGCACGAGTTCGACGACGAGGACTGGGACGACGTCGAGGAGCTCGACGCCGACGAGCTCGACGCCGATCTCGACGAAGAGGAGATTGACCCAGAGGACGACGACGGGGATTACTGAGCCCCACTCGCACGCCGCTGCCGCGCGCGCCTCGGCCCACGGCCGCTGACCGTAGGCTAGGTGTG
The DNA here is from genome assembly GCA_036279855.1 of Solirubrobacteraceae bacterium. Classification (GTDB taxonomy): domain Bacteria; phylum Actinomycetota; class Thermoleophilia; order Solirubrobacterales; family Solirubrobacteraceae; genus Palsa-744. The sequence continues at coordinate 48,212 of DASUIH010000036.1, forward strand.
TGCTCGCCTCACCGCACACGTGGCAGTCGGCCCCCCCGGCCAGCTCGGTCGCGCACAGCTTCAACGCGTTCGTAGAAGCCGCCGGCCAGTTCTTCTCGGACCTGGCGGCGGTGCACTGGGGTGCGCTGGCGCTCGGGCTGCTGTTCTTCGGGCTGAACCTGACGCTGCGCTCGCGCGCCTTCTTTCACAGCCTGCGGGCTGCCTATCCGGCGGTGCGCTTTCAGTGGCGGCGGATCTGGGGCGCCTACGTGGCAGCCGTCGGCTTCAATAACGTCGTTCCCGCGCGCGGTGGGGACATAATCAAGCTGTTCTTGACACGCAGCTCGATTCCGGGCTCCTCCTATCCCACTGTCGCCTCGGCCTTCTTCGTAGAGGCGGTGTTCGACGTCTGCGTCGGCGTGTTCGTGCTGATCTTCGCCTTCAGCCAGGGCGTCTTTCCCAAGCCGCCCGACTTCTCCAAGCTCAACTCGTTTGACATCTCCTACCTGGCCGAGCACTTTCGCTTCACGCTGTTCTTGATCACGCTGCTGGGGGTGCTCGCGCTGGTCGCGTTCGCGTTGCTGTCGGTGCGCGTTCAAGCCTTCTGGGCGCGCGTGCGGCAGGGCTTGACGATCCTCAGCGACCGCCGTCGCTACCTGCGCGAGGTGGCGGCCTGGCAGGCGGTCGCCTGGCTGTGCCGCTTCGCCGCCTTCTGGTTCCTGCTCGACGCCTTCCGCGTCGGCGGCTCGGTGCAGAACGTGCTGCTCGTGTTCGGCTGCGGGCAGGTGGCGGGCGCGGTGCCGTTCACGCCCGGCGGCGCCGGCGTGCAGCAGGCGCTGCTGGTGAAGGTGTTCGCCGCCAGCGCGCCGACCGCGGTGGTGGCGGCCTACTCGGTCGGGCAGCAGATCGCGATCGCGGCCTTCACCGCGATCCTTGGCCTTGGCGCGGTCGTGCTGATCTTCCGCTTCCGCTCCTTCAAAGAGGTGATCGACGCCGGCAGGGCCTCGCGTGAGAGCGAGCGCCACGCCGAACGCGGCGAGCCGGCGGCTGCCGGGCCGGGCTATTGAAGGCCTGAGCGCGCCTCGCGCACGAGCGTTACCGCCTCGGGGAAGACGACCGCCATCACGCTGCGGATCTGCTGAGCCTGGGCCTCGGCGTCGCCCTGCAGGTTGACCCGGTTCACAGCGGCGACGGTCATGTCGACGGCGAGCTTGATCGCGTTGTCCGCCCACGCCAGCGCCTGTTGTCCCTGCATCTGCTCGGCGAATTGCGCGATCCGTCGCTGAAGCTCGTCCGGGTCGCCGAACAGGTCGCCAAAGTCACCGCTGGCCATGCACGAATCGTAGCGGCCGGGCCTGCCTCGTCGGTCCCCCAGCCTGTTCGCTGACATAGACTGCCCGGTCCATGGCCACGGCCGAGATCAAGCAGCGAACAGCGCTGGAGAGCGAACGTCGCGCCCGCCTGGCCGTGCCGGCTCTTGCCGGCGGCTTCCTGTACCTGCTCAGCGCGATCATCCTCAACGCGACGTTGAAGGAACTGCCGACAGTGGGCATCGCGCAGGGGCTGGAACCAGCGCTGCGCGGCGAAGCTAATCCCACCGTCTCGCCGCGGGCGGCAGAGGTGAAGTTCATCGACCATCACGCCTTCGGCCTGATCGCCGGCAGCGTGCTGACCGCGGTCGCCGTGCTGGCGTTGATGCTGGTGCTGCTGTTCCTGGCGGAGTGCACCCGCTTCCGGCGCCCAGAGGCGTGGCCGGCCGCGCGCCCGCTCGTGATCGTCGGCGCGATCGGCTACGCCGCCCTGAACCTGATCCATGAGATCGCGCTGGCGGTAGAGGCGCACAAATTCGCGCACGGCAGCGACTTCAGCAACAGGGCCGTGGAAAAAGCCTTGCTTGGCAGCGGCGGCGTCGGTGTCACGCTGGGGTTGCTCGGCCTGCTCGCGGCGCTGGCATTGGCGGTGGGCATGGTGGCGGTGGCTGTTGGCGCGATGCGGGCGGGGCTGCTGGCGCGCTGGCTGGGGATGCTCGGCGCGGTCTCGGGCGTGCTGTTCCTGCCGTTCTTCGGCGGCGGCAGCTCGCTGATATTCGATCTGATCCCCGCGTTCTGGATGGTTGCCACCGGCATCCTGCTGATCGGCCGCTGGCCGAACGGCGACCCGCCGGCGTGGGCCGCCGGCGAGTCGCGACCCTGGCCGACGCAGGCCGAGCTGCGCGCACAACGCGAGGGCAAGGCAAATGGTGCTCCAACCGCGGCTGCACAGGGGGTCGCGGCGGCTGAGCCGGCGCCGGCGCCAACGCCGGCGCCGGGCGGCGGCGGCGGCTCACGTCGCAAGCGCCGCAAACGCTGATCCCGATTGACGAATCGCGTGTTGCCGAGGATTGGCACGGCCCCTGTGCGGGAATAACTAGAGGGAGCGCGCGGACTGACTTCAGGCAGGCCGCGACAGCAAAGCTCTAAGAAAGCACTTGAGCCGTGCGCTCGCGCGCACGGCACGAAGGGAGGCTGCCACATGGAGGCCGCGTCGATCCATCACCATCCCGCCAGCGGTCCGACTCCGCCGATGACGGAAGAGCGTCAGGTGACCAGGCCGTGGTCGCCGGCCAACCCCGCTCCGCTCGGGCTGGCCGCGTTCGCGATGACCACGTTCGTGCTGTCGATGTTCAACGCGAACTTGGTCAACGAAAAGGGCACGCCGGTCGTGCTCGGGCTGGCGCTCGCCTACGGCGGCGTCGTTCAGATCCTGGCCGGCATGTGGGAGTTCCGCACGGGCAACACGTTCGGGGCGGTGGCGTTCTCCTCGTTCGGCGCCTTTTGGATCTCCTTCTGGGCGCTTGAGGTGTTCTACGCCAAGAGCATCGGTGGCAACGCCGGCCACGCCGTCGGCGTGTACCTGTGGGCGTGGGCGATCTTCACGGCCTACATGACGGTCGCGGCGCTGCGGGTAAGCGGGGCCGTGCTGCTCGTGTTCGTGCTGCTGACGGCGACGTTCATCCTGCTGGCGATCGGCGCGACCGGGCCACACGCGAACATCACGCACTGGGGCGGCTACCTCGGCCTGGCCACGGCCGCGGCGGCGTGGTACGCGTCGTTTGCCGTGGTCGCCAACTCGACGTTCGGCCGCGACATATTCCCGGTGTTCCCGCTCATGAGGCGCTGAGAGCGCGATTCGAAGGAGCTGTACAGTCAAGCGCGAGAGAAAAGGAACGAGGGAGGCTCGATCATGGCGATAGACACGCACACGCTCGACCGCGAGCTGGCCGAGATGCTTGAGATCGAGCGCTTCGAGCCTCCCGCCTCCTTCCGCGAGCAGGCGCTGCTCAGCGACCCCGCGGTCTACGAGCAGGCCGCGCGCGACCCGCAGGGGTGGTGGGCCACACAGGCGCAGTCGCTTGACTGGTTCACGCCCTGGGAGCGAGTGCTCGACGACTCCAATCCGCCCTTCTACAAGTGGTTTGTGGGGGGCAAGGTCAACGCCTGCCACAACTGCCTGGACCGCCACGTCGCCGCCGGCCGCGGCGAGCGCGTGGCGATCCACTGGTGCGGCGAGGAGGGCGAGCGGCGCGACATCACCTACGCCGAGCTGCTGGCCGAGGTCAAGCGCTTTGCGAGCGCGCTGAAGGGCCAAGGGGTGCAGATGGGGGACGTCGTCGGCATCTACCTGCCGATGATCCCCGAGGTGCTCGTCGCGATGTTGGCCTGCGCGCGCATCGGCGCTCCGCACAACGTCGTGTTCGGCGGCTTCTCGGCCGAGGCGGTGCGCGAGCGGATGGAGTTCTCGCAAGCCAAGGCGCTGATAACGGTCGACGGCGCTGCCCGCAAGGGCAAGACGGCGGCGGTCAAGGACCGCGTCGACGAGGCGATGGGCGACCTGGAGACGCTTGAGACGATCGTGGTCGTGCGCAGCAAGGGCACCCCCTGCGAGATGAAGGACGGGCGCGACGTCTATTACGACGAGATCATGGCGGCGGCGGACGCGGAGTGCCCGGCCGAGCCGCTCGACGCCGAGCACCCGCTGTACATCCTCTACACGTCCGGCTCGACGGCCAAGCCGAAGGGCATCCTGCACACGACCGGCGGCTATATGACGGGTGTCAGCGCGACCCACCGCTACGTGTTCGACCTGAAGCCCGAGACCGACGTGTACTGGTGCGCGGCCGACGTCGGCTGGGTCACGGGCCACTCCTACATCGTCTACGGCCCGCTCGCCAACGGGGCGACCTCGGTGATGTGGGAGGGGGCGCCGGACTACCCGAACAAGGGGGTCTGGTGGGAGCTGGTCGAGCGCTACAAGGTCAGCATCCTCTACTGCGCGCCGACCGCGATCCGCGCCTGCATCAAGTGGGGGGCTGAGTGGCCGGGCAAGCACGACCTCTCCTCGCTGCGCCTGCTCGGCTCGGTCGGCGAGCCGATCAATCCCAAGGCCTGGCTCTGGTACCACAAGGTGATCGGCGGCGAACGCTGCCCGATCGTGGACACCTGGTGGCAGACCGAGACCGGCGCGATCATGATCACGCCGCTGCCGGGCATAACCGCGACCAAGCCAGGGTCGGCGACGCAGCCGTTCCCGGGAGTGCAGGCGGAGGTGCGAGCGGAGTCGAGCGGC
>DASUIH010000037.1:0-213861 GCA_036279855.1 Solirubrobacteraceae bacterium
GGACCTTGACGCGGTAGCGCTTGGTCTGTTGGGTGCGGCCCGCCCCGTGGCAGGTCGGGCAGGGATCGTCGATCACGGTGCCGCGGCCGCCACACAGCGAGCACGGTTGGGAGATCGAGAACATGCCCTGCCCCTCCGTCTCGACGCCGCGGCCGTTGCATCTCGGGCAGACCTTCGGGCTCGTGCCCGGCTTGGCGCCCGAGCCGTGGCAGGTAGGGCACTCGCCCTCGATCGGCACGTTGACCGAGATGTCGGTGCCGTCGATCGCCTGCTGGAAGGACAGGCGCACCTCTGTCTCGAGATCCCGCCCGCGCTGGCGCCCGGGACCGGCGCCCGGCCCGCCGCCACGCCCGAACAGGTCCGACAGGATGTCGCCGAACGAGCCGACGTTCGTGCGGAACGCGGAGGGGTCGAAGCGGATGCCGCCGCCGCCGAACATCCCGCCGGCGTCGTACTGCTTGCGCTTCTCCGGATCGGACAGCACCGAGTACGCCTCCTGGATCTCCTTGAAGCGCTCCTCGGCGTTCTCGTCGCCCGGATTGGCGTCGGGGTGGTACTTACGCGCGAGCTTGCGGTAGGCCTTCTTGACCTCCTCCGCGCTCGCTTTCTTGTCCACGCCGAGCGTCTTGTAATGGTCTGGACGCGTCGCCATCTGGCTCCGATCGTGCTACGCCGCCACCAACACACGAGCCGGGCGCACGATCGCCTCGCCCATGCGGAAGCCGCTCAGGAACACCTCGGCGACCGTCCCGGATGCGGCCCCCTCGACCGGCTGCTGGGCCACTGCCTCATGGCAGGTCGGGTCGAACTGCTCGCCCAGGGGGGCAAACGCCTCGATGCCCACGCGTGCAAGCGCAGCCGCCAACTCAGAGCGCACCAGCCGCACCCCCTCCAGCAGCGGATCGCCGTCCTGTGCGGCCTCGATCGCGCGGTCGAGGTTGTCAAGCGCCGGCAGCAGCTCCTTGGCGAGTTTGGCCACGCCCCGCTCCTGCGCCACCGCCGCGTCACGCGCGACGCGCTTGCGGTAGTTCTCGAAGTCGGCCTGCGTGCGCTGAGCCAAAGCCAGGTACTCGTCCCGCTGCCTCGCGGTCTTGACCAGCTCGCCCAACTCGCCCTCGATCGCGGCGGCCTCACCGTCGTCTTGCGACGACGGCTCGGCCTCCTGTACAAGCGGCTGCTCCTGCACGTCCTCGACGTCCGGCTGCAGACCATCCATCAGGACTTGCCCTCGTCGACCACCTCGGCGTCGACCACGTCCTCCTCGGAGGCCGTGCCGTCACCGTCGCCACCGGTCGCGCCGGCGCCGTCGCCTTGAGCGGCCTGTGCCTGTGCCGCCTGGTACATCGCCTCGGAGACCGCGTGGAAGGCTGTCTGCAGCGCCTCGGCCTTGGCGTTGATCGCAGCGGCGTCCTCTGACTCCAGCGACTCGCGCACCTCCTTGATCGCGACCTCGATCCGACCCTTGGAGTCGGCGTCCACCTGGTCGCCCAGCTCGCCGAGCTGACGCTCGGCCTGGTAGGCGGCGTTCTCGGCGTTGTTGCGAGCCTCCGCCAGCTCGCGGGCGCGGCGGTCCTCCTCGGCGTGACTCTCCGCGTCGGAGACCATCGACTTGACTTCGTCCTCGGACAGGCCCGAGCCGGCCTTGATCTCGATCTTCTGCTCCTTGCCGGTGCCGAGGTCCTTGGCGGAGACGTTGAGGATGCCGTTGGCGTCGATGTCAAACGCCACTTCGATCTGGGGAATCCCCCGAGGGGCGGGCGGGATCCCGGTCAATTGGAACTTGCCGAGCGACTTGTTGTACTGCGCCATCTCGCGCTCGCCCTGCAGCACATGGATCTCGACCGAAGGCTGGTTGTCCTCGGCGGTCGAGAACACCTCGCCCTTGCGCGTCGGGATCGTCGTGTTGCGCTCGATCAGCTTGGTCATGACGCCGCCCTTGGTCTCGATCCCGAGCGTCAGCGGCGTCACGTCCAGCAGCAGCACGTCCTTGACGTCGCCCGCCAGCACGCCTGCCTGGATCGCGGCGCCGACTGCAACGACCTCGTCCGGGTTCACACCCCGGTGCGGGTCCTTGCCGGTCAGCTCCTTGACCTTCTCTTGCACCGCCGGCATGCGCGTCATGCCGCCGACCAGCACGATGTGGTCGATCTCCTTGACGCCCTTGTCCTTGGCGTCGTCGATCGCCTGACGCACCGGCGCGACCACACGGTCGAGCAGGTCGCTCGTCAGTTCGGAGAGCTTGGCGCGCGTCAGTCGCGTGTCCAGGTGCTTGGGACCGGAGGCATCGGCCGTGATGAACGGCAGGTTGATCTGCGTCTCCTGCGTCGTTGACAGCTCGATCTTGGCCTTCTCGGCCGCCTCGTACAAGCGCTGCAGCGCCATCGGATCCGCAGACAGGTCGATCGCCTGGTCGCGCTTGAAGTCGGCCACAAGCCAATCGACGATCGCCTTGTCGAAGTTGTCGCCGCCAAGGTGGTTGTCGCCGGCGGTGGACTTGACCTCGAACACGCCGTCACCGATCTCAAGCACCGACACGTCGAAGGTGCCGCCACCGAGGTCGAACACGAGGATCGTCTGGTCGTTCTCCTTGTCCAGGCCGTATGCCAGCGAGGCGGCGGTCGGCTCGTTGATGATGCGCTTGACGTCGAGCCCGGCGATCTTGCCGGCGTCCTTAGTCGCCTGGCGCTGATCGTCGTTAAAGTAGGCCGGGACCGTGATCACGGCCGAATCGACCGTTTCGCCTAGGTACGCTTCGGCGTCGGACTTCAACTTCTGCAGGATCATCGCGCTGATCTCCGGCGGCGAATACTGCTTGGCCCCTTCGTCGTGCGACGTTACTTCTACACGCGCGTCGCCGTTGGGCCCGGCGACCACTTTGTAAGGGACGATCGACTCCTCCTCGCGCACCTCGCCCTCCTTGCGGCCCATGAAGCGCTTGATCGAGAAGATCGTGTTCTGCGGGTTGGTGACCGCCTGGCGCTTGGCGACGGTGCCGACGAGGCGCTCGCCCGAGGCCGTGAACGCGACCACGGACGGCGTTGTGCGGCCGCCCTCGGCGTTCTCGATCACGGTCGGCTCGCCGCCCTCAAGCACGGCCATGCACGAGTTGGTCGTGCCCAGGTCGATTCCTATGGTCTTGCCCATAAGGCGATGCTCCTTGAGTTGCGGATGAAATCTGAGTCAGATCGTAGCAGATTATTTATCTCCAATGAAGTGCAGCTACAAGTGTGGGAAACACGAGTAACGCGACGGTGTCGGAGGGTACGTTCGTGCAGTGACCCGTCTGGAGCGCAACGTCAACATCGCCGCGGTGGCGCTGCCCTTCCTCGGCGTGCTGGTAGCTGGGGCGCTGCTGTGGAAACACTTCCTCAGTCCCCTGGACCTGACGATCACGGGCGCGATGTACATGGGCACGGCAATCGGGATCACCGTGGGGTTTCACAGGCTGCTTACCCACCGCGCCTTCCAGACACACACGCCGCTGCGCTACACACTTGCGGTGCTCGGCTCGATGGCGGTGCAGGGGCCCGCAATCGACTGGGTCGCCGATCACCGCAAGCACCACACCTTCACCGACGAGGAGGGTGACCCACACAGCCCCCACGCCGGCCAGGCAGCCGGCCTGACGGGGATGGCGCGCGGGCTGTGGCACGCCCACGCCGGCTGGCTTTTCTCAACGCATGGACAGGCCTCCTCGAAACGGTTCGCGCCCGACCTGCTCACCGACCCCGGCATGCGCCGCATCAACAAGGCCTTCCCGCTGATCGTGCTTGCCAGCTTGGCGATCCCATTCGCACTGGGCCTCGGCATCGGCGGCTCGCTGGCAACTGGGCTGAGCGCGCTGCTGTGGGGCGGGCTAGTGCGCATCTTCTTCGTGCACCACGTCACCTGGTCGATCAACTCGATCTGCCACTTCTTCGGCTCGCGCCGCTTCGCCGTCGAGGACCACTCGACCAACGTGTTCTGGTTGGCGCTGCCTTCGCTGGGAGAGGCCTGGCACCACAACCACCACGCCTTCCCACGCTCGGCCTTCCACGGCCTGCGCTGGTGGGAGCTCGATCCCTCGGGCTGGCTGATCCTGGGGATGGCACGGCTGAAACTGGCCTGGGACGTGGTGCGCGTTAGCCCGGAGAAGCAGCGGCAGAAGCTCGCCTGAGCGGCGCTCAGGCGAACAGGTCGCGACTCGGGCACATGCGCGCGAGCGCGCATGCCCCGCAGGCAGGCTTGCGCGCGAAGCAGGTGCGACGGCCATGGCGCAACAGGTTGACGTGCAGCTCAAGCTCCTCGCCCGCCGGCGTCAGCGCGAGCATCTGGTCGTGCAACTCCTCAAACGGCGCTCCCGGCCGCAACAGCTCCAAGCGCGTGCCCACGCGCGAGACGTGGGTGTCGACCGGCACATCGCGCAATCCGTAGGAGAACAGCAGCACACAGGCGGCGGTCTTTCGCCCCACGCCTGGCAATGCGCACAGGTAAGCGCGGCTGTCGGCGACCGGAGCCTCGCGCATCCACTCCAAAGACAATGAATCTCGCTCGTCACGCACCTCCCGCGGCGAGCGCTCGATCGCCGCCAGGATCGCCTGAATGCGCGCCGACTTGACCTTGGAGATGCCGCCCGGCCGGATCGCCAGCTCCACCTCCGAGACGGGCGCGGCCAGCACCGCCGCGTAGTCGATCGGGGAAGGGGGGGCGCCATCTTCCGCGAAACGCTCGCGCAGGCGCAGGAAGGCGACGTCGCGGTTGCGGTCGTTGGTGGACTGCGAGAGCACCGTCAGCACCAGCTCGTCGAGGGGCCGTCCGTGCGGCGCCATGCGGGGGACGCCGTAGACCTCGCGCAGGCGATCGCGCAGGCGCCGCACGCGGGCGCTCGTCGGCCGTCGCCAAGCGGCGCGAGCGTTGGACGACCTCGAACTGTCCCGTTTGGCGGCGATGGTCGGAATAGAAGCAGAGGATGCACTCCCTACTTGACTCACCACCGCCGCCGCTCCGCTTCGACAACAGGGTCGCCGACCTTGACGCTAGCATTGCTAGCACGATGCAACGAGTGATGATCCAGGTCGACGCGGCGCTGTTGGAGCGCGCCAAACGCGAGGCGAGGCGCCGCGGCGTGAGCTTCCCGCAACTGGCGCGCGATGCGCTCACGCGTGAGCTGGCGATCAGCGCCGAACCGGCCGCAGCGCTGTCGTGCGTGGGGGCTGTGGACACAAAGGGCGCGGCGCGTGCACGCGACTACCGCCCCGAGCAGTGGCGCTGATCTTCGACACCGGTCCGCTGGTCGCGTTGCTCGACACGAGCGATCCCGACCACGAGCGCTGCTCCGAGCTGGCGGCCTCGACGCAGGAGCGCCGGCTGATTCCCGTTTGCGTCCTGATCGAGGTCGAGTACATGCTGCGCCCGTGGCCACGCGCGTTCGCGAGCCTGCTCGTCGACATCGACCATGGCGCCTTCGAGCTGCTCGACCTGCCCAAGCGCTGGCTGCTGCGAGCCGGCGACCTAGTCGAGCGCTACCGCGATGGGCGCTCGGCCTCGTCGACGCAACCGTGGTCGCCGCGACCGAGATGCTCGACGAGCCCAAGCTGGCAACGCTCGACCATCGCCACTTCGACGTCGTGCGGCCCTGCCACTGCGAGGCGCTGCGGCTGCTGCCGGACTGAGCGGCGTATATCCTCGCCCGCGTGCCGGGGATCGAGGAGCACAGCGGCGAGATCGAGGGACCAGAGGGCGCACTTGGCGTGTTCTGGCGCAGCGCACCGGCTGCCAACCGCCAGGCCGCGCCAGTGCTGTACATACACGGGGTTCCCACAAGCTCGGACGACTGGCTGCCGTTCCTGCGGCGCAGCGGCGGCCTGGCACCCGACCTGCCGGGCTTCGGCCGTTCCGCCAAGCCTGGCTACCTGCGCTTCACGATCGAGGAGTATGGGGACTTCATCGAGCGCTTCCTCGATCATCTGAAAATCGAGCGTGTGCGCATGCTCGTGCACGACTGGGGGGCCGTCGGCCTGGCCTTCGCCCAGCGCCATCCCGAGCGGATCGAGCGGCTGACGATAACCAACGCCGTGCCGCTGCTGCCCGACTACCACTGGCACCGGATCGCGCGCATCTGGCGCACGCCCGTCCTCGGCGAGCTGGCGATGGGAGCGACCACGCGACGCACGCTTGGACTGCTCACGCGCGAAGCAAACGCGACGCCGGGCCCGTTGCCGGCAGAGTGGATCGATTCCGTGCTCGCGCACTTCGACCAGGGCACGCAGCGCGCGATCCTGCGCCTGTACCGCAGCTCGCCAAGCGAGACACTCGCGGCGGCCGGCCGCGAGCTCTCGCGGCTGCTCGTGCCCGTACAGGTCGTGTGGGGGATGCGTGATCCCTATATCCCGGCGCGCTTTGCCACCGCCTACGCCGAGGTGTTCGCCGACAGCAAGCTGGTCGAGATCGAGGACGCCGGTCACTGGTGGTGGTTGGATCGGCCTGAGGCGATCGCGCAGGTGACCGACTTCCTCACCGATACCTGAGAGCTTGCAGGCGTCCGTCGTAGCCAACCCACCAGGCCGCGCTCGTGCCGACAGGCTGCTGCTGCGGCCCTGGGCGATCGGGCTGCTGGCAGCCCTGCCGCTGGCGGTGCTCTACCTGATCCTCGCGCCCCCCGCCGGCGACCTCGCCGCCGCCACCTATCGCAGCGAGCTGTTCGCCCGTGTCGGCTTCACGAGCTGGGACACCGGCTGGTACGCAGCACACGGCTACTGGCTGCCCTCCTATTCGCTACTCTCGCCGGCGCTGGGAGCGTGGCTGGGTGTGCGACTGCTGCTGGCGCTGTCGGCCGTGGTCGCCTGCTCGGCGTTCGCCGCAATCGCTGCGCGCCAGCTCCTGCCGACGGCGGCAAAGGCCGCGGCGGTCGTGTTCGCGCTCGGCTTCTGCGTCGGGATGCTCTCAGGGCGCGTTCCCTTTGACCTCGGCTTCGCGATCGCGCTCGGCGCCGTGCTCGCATTGCTGAGCGGAAAGCTCACCGCGGCCTTGATCCTGGCGGCCCTTGCCAGCGCGGCCAGCCCGGTCGCCGGGACCTTCCTGTGTCTGGCCGGTGTGGCCGGCGCACTGGCCGCTGTGGTCAAGGGAGAGCGAGTCGGCACACGAGCGTCCGGTCTGCTCGCCTTCGCCGCGCTGGCGCCGACCGCAATCCTCAGCCTCGTCTACCCCAACGGCGGCTACGAGCCGTTTGCCGCCTCAGCCTTCTGGCCGGCGCTGGCCGGCGTCCTCGCCATCGCACTACTGCTGCCGCGCGGGCAGCTGAGCGAGCAGGCACACTTGACGCTGCGGATCGGAGCCTGGCTGTACACGCTGATGCTGATCGCCGCCTATGCGCTACGCACACCGATGGGTGGCAACGCCGCGCGGCTCGGGCCGCTGCTGGCAGCGCCCCTGCTGGCGGGCGTGCTGTGGCAACACAACCGCACCGCGCTCGCCGTGCTGGCGCTGCCGCTGCTCTACTGGCAGCTGGCCACGCCGATCAAAGACGTGTCCTCCCTGGCCGGCGACCGGTCGGTCGACGCCTCCTACTACGCGCCGCTGCGCGCCGAGCTGCAACGCCTAACGGGAGACCGCACGACGATCGTGGAGGTTCCGTTGACCAAAGCCCATTGGGAGGCGGCCTATCTCGCCGGCCACGACGGCATTGAGCTGGCACGCGGCTGGGAGCGTCAGCTGGACACCCGCTACGGCGCGATCTTCTATGAGCGGACGCTGTCGGCCGCCGCCTACCGTGCCTGGCTCACCGAAAACCGTGTCCGCTATGTCGCGCTGCCGGATGTGCCGCTGGATGGCGCCGGCAGGCAAGAGGGCGCTTTGGTGGGCCGCGGGGTGCCCTATCTCCGCGAAATCTGGCATAAGAGCCACTGGCGCCTGTACCGCTTCATGGGCTAGGGTCTTGTGGATGGAGGCAGCCCGGCTGAGGACCCTGCAGGCAAAGGTGTTGCCGAAGGGGTGGCTCGACCTGGCGCGACAGATAGTGCTGATCGGCCTGTTCTACGGCGCCTACAGCCTGGTACGGGGACTGGTCGAGGGCGACGCGACCGCCGCCTTCCAGCACGCGCGCGACCTGATCCAGGTCGAGCGCACGCTGCATCTGTTCGTAGAGCCGAGCGTGCAGGCCTGGGCCTCGGGCAGCCATGCGCTGATGGACTTCTCCAGCTGGCTGTACGTCAACGCTCAGACCACGATCACGCTGGCGGCGCTGCTCTATCTGTACGTACGCCACAACGGCTCCTTCTACTTCGTGCGCAACATGTTCATCGTCGCGATGCTGATCGCTTTGATCGGTTACGCCGTGTTCCCGACCGCGCCGCCGCGGTTCCTGCCGGAGTGGGGCTTCATCGACACCGTGTCCAATTTCACCGGCGTAAAAGTCAACGAACACGCCGCCGCGATGAACGCGCTGTTCAACCCATACGCCGCGGTGCCCTCGATGCACGTCGCCTTCGCGCTGATGATCGGCTGGCCGCTGGCTTCGCTGTCGCGTACCCCGATCGCCAAGGTGCTGTGGCGGCTGTATCCGCTGCTGATCGCATTCGTGATCGTCGCCACGGCAAATCACTTCATCCTCGACGCGATGCTCGGCGCGTTGACAGCCGGCGCCTCGGCGCTATCAGCGCGGCGCCTCGGCCAGCTGCGACCCACCGCCTGGCGTTTCCGCACGGCAGCCGCCGGAGCCGGGTAGGGTTCAGCCCGCTCCACCGCATGCCCCCTTCTCCTCCGTCACACAGGCAGCCGCTGACGCGCCGTCGCGCGCGCTCGGCCACCGGTCGCGTGCGCCGCAACGGCCGTGTCGCGCTGAGCGCCGCTCAGCGGCGCGAGCTGGTTCGCAACCGGCTGATCGAGTCGCGGCTGACGCCAAACGCGATTTCGCTGACCGGGCTGGCGCTGAACGTGCTCGCGGCCGCGCTGGTCTGGCAGCGCCTGTACTTCCTTGGCGGGATCGCGTTCGTGATCGGCTCGATCATGGACACGCTCGACGGGCGCTACTCGCGCATGTCGGGCAAGGGCTCTCCGTTCGGCGCGTTCCTGGATTCGACGCTGGACCGCATCGAGGAGGGGATCGTGCTGACGGCAGTGGCAGCCGACTTTGCTCGCGAAGGCCGCTCCGGCGCCGCCGCGGCCGTGGTCGTGGCCGTGCTGGCCTCGCTGATGGTCTCCTACACCCGCGCGCGCGCGGAGGCGCTCGGCGTCGAGTGCAAGGTCGGGATCGCCACCCGGCCCGTGCGGGTCGTGATCCTGGCAATCGGGCTGATCTTCGCCAAGGGCGCGTCGCTCGGCGACTTCTCGCTGCTGGCGCCGGCGGTCTACGCACTGGCGGCGCTCAGCGTGATCACCGTGGCACAGCGCATTTGGCACGTCAAGGCTGCGCTGGATTGATCGTTCCGCTCGGATCCCCGAGCGGGATCCTACGTCGCCAGCGCCTGGTGCACCGTCCGACCACGGTCCGTGAGCGCCCACGCATAGGCCTCACCATTGGCGCGCCCCTCTGATTGATGTTCGATCAACCCGTGGCGGTGCAGACGGCGCAGCAGCTTCGACGTCTGACCCTGGTCGGCGATCCCCGCCCTCTCGCCCACCAGGCGGCTACTCGCGCCGGGGCTGTCGGCGATCGTTGCGATCACGAGAGCGGTGCGATACGTGAAACGGATGGGCAGACCGTCGAACGGGCTCGACACCGGTCGCGCACGACGATCGCGCGGCGGTTGCCTCGCCTCCGTTCGGCCCAGCTTCGCGGAACTCGCCTTCTTGGTGGTCGAGACGCCCACACGCGCACCGAGATACTGACGCACGATCATCTCCGCCAAGGGTGCTGTGAGCGGTGCAAGCGGCGGGTCCGCATGGTCCAGCAGCCGGGTGTGGATCACCGACAGCGCACCGCCGACCACACTCTCGGCGGTCAGCGACGAAGGCTCGCTTTCGCTTCGCGGCGTCGCGATCTCGCGACCCTCGTCAACCGCCGCCGCGAGCGTCGCGAGCGCGGCTGCACGACGGTCGAGCACCCGCGCATCTCCCTTAAGCGTCTCCACAACGCACATCCGCGCGGTTGCGCGGTCGCGGTCGAACAGCGTGAGTAGCGCTCCCGTGGCCTCGAGCAGGCGAATCTCCCACGCCGCATCGCTCGCGTAGGCGTCACTCATCCTGTCGGCGAGTTGCTCGAGCACGCCGTCGAGTGCGGCGGCAAAGCACGCTTCGCGGTCTTCGAAGAGGTCGTAGAAGGTGCGCCTCGACACGCCGGCGCGCTTGCAAATATGACCGATACCGGCGCTCTCCAACCCCGATTCGCCGGCGATTTCGCAGAAGGCGTGCAGCAGCCGGCGGCGCTGCATCGCGGCCACCTGCGTACCTTCGCTTACCGCGGCCCTACGGCCCGTTGACGATACCGCCCGTGCGCGGCGCGTGCGAGGGCCGGACGCGGCCTCGCGCGTGCCCGCGACACGGATGGGGCTCATCGGTGTGCCTTCCCGGCCGCGTCGAGGCGGCCGTCGCTCCGATTTGCCGAGATCGAGCGCACGATCCGCGCGCCGTTGGCCGTCAGTGCCCACGCGTTTTGCGCTCCCCGTCCGGCATCGCCGCTTTCGTTGTGCACCAAGCCGAGCTTTTGCAACCGTGCGAGCAGCTTGGAGGCCTGACCGTGGTCGGAGATCCCCGCTGCCTCGCCGATGGCGCGGTTGGACCCTCCTGGACGCTCCTGCACCGCTGTCAGTACCCGTGCCGTGCGATAGGTCAGACGCACACGTAGCTCCTTGAGCGCACCGGGCGCGGCCTGCTCGACACGACGCGGCGGCGCCGCCCTCGGCGCCGGACGCTCGATCTCGCGCCTCGCCGCCGTTGTGCCCCGAAACGGAAGAACGATCATGCTCATCAACTCGTTCGTGAGCTCGACCAAGGGTCGTGACGGGCCTTCAAGGACGCGATCGTGCAAGATCGAGAGCACGCCCCCGGCGATCCCTTCGGCGATCAAGCGTGCCGAGGCGCCGGCAACCGAGCCCTCGTGGGACCCCTCCGCAAGAGCTTCAACCGTGGCGGCCACAGCTCGCTCACGAAGACGCCGAGCCTTCGGCTCCGCGCCCAACGACTCGACGAGCAGGCATCTGGCCGTAGCCGGATCCGCGTCGAGGAAGGTCAGCAGCGCGACCAGGCCGGCGCGAATGCGCTCGCACCACTCCAGCTCGGGCTCGTAGGCCGCCGCCGTCGACGCCGCGAGATGCTCAACCGCGTCGTCGAGCGCCGCCAGGACGCACTCTTCGCGGTCACGGTACAGCTCATAGAACGTGCGGCGCGACATGCCCGCCCGCTCCACGATGTCTGCGACTGTCACGTATGCCGCGCCGCACTCGCACACGGCGTCGATCGTCGCCGCCAGCATCCGCGCCCGCTGAAACTCGGCGACGCTTGCCGCCGTGCAATCCCTACCAGTGCTCGATCTCGGCGTGCCGGGCGCCATTCGCGTCGACGGCGCCCATATTCGCGTGGACATTCATCTCTTCTTCCTGCTCTTGCCTTTGCGTGCGACTTGCCTGCCGTGCCTGGCGCCGTGCGTCTTCCCGCTCTTCTTCCTCTTCTTCGGCTTCTTCTTTGTCTTGGTCTTGACCGGCGTGGGTTCTTTCTCTGTTGGGAACGCGATCGGCGTGAACGCGACGAGTGGCGCGTTGGGCGCCTGTACGATCGGCGAGACGACGCCGGGCGTAGTGAAGGTCTGGTCGGCGCCGTAGGTGGTGCCGTCTGCGTTGACAGCCACGACCCGGTAGTGGTAGGTGGTGCCGGGAATGAGGTATTGGAAGGCCGTGGCAACGGTTTCGGCGGCTTCGCCTTCGCCTGCGTTGCCGAAGATCTCCGCGCCACCGTAGGCGGGGGTCTCGCCGAACTGGAACTCGTAGCTGGTCTTCAGCCCCTGTGGGTTGACGGACCCTGAGATCGTCGCCGTGGTGGCGGAGACGCCGGTGACGGCACCCGTGACCACAACGGGAGGAGTGGACCCAGCCGTAGTGAACGTGTTGTCCGGGCCGTAGGATTTCCCCGTGCCGTTTTCGGCGACCATCCGGTAGTGGTAGGTGGTCGCGGGAGCAAGGCCATTGAGACCGACCAGCACCGCGGTACTCGGCAGCCACGTCGCTTCGATTTCACCACCAGGGCTCCTCGCTCCGTTCGCGTAAGGGTTTTCCGCCGTGGCGTCATATACCTGTTCCGGCGCGTATTCGATCCAGTATCTCGTCGTTTCGTTCTGCACCGTGACCTCGCCCGCGACCGCGGCGGATGACCCGGTGAGATCACGCGCTTCGAGTGGGATGCCATTCACGACAGGCGGCGCCTTCGGAGTGCTGAACGACACCCTCTGACCCTGTGTCCCACCAAGCGTGTTTGTGGTGAGTAGTTGGCAGGTGTATTCGGTGTTTCCGCTCAGGCCCGTAAAGCCGACTTCGACATGCCTGAGTTCCGTCGCGCTACCTGCATCCGCACCGGGCTTTGCGGGCACCAATACGGATTCGTGTTCGATTTTCTCGCGTATGCATTCGAAGTAGTAGTGCGTATCGTATCCGTTTGGTTCGAGCGCGCCATTGAGCGTCGCCGATTCGACGGCGATTTTTGTCTCGGGGAGCGTTTCGACGCCTTCGACGGCGACAGTGCTCGCGGGGCTGCCCTTGGCTTCTTCCCTTTTTTCGCCGGTGGCGTTCTTGGCCTCGAATACGACTCGATAGGGGGCGTTGACTTCCAAGCCGGTGACTTCTACGCACTTCTCCGTCGACGTTTCGCCTTCGCCGGCCGACTGTGGCGTCGTGGTTTTTTCGGTTGCTCCGGCAACGAACTTCGTGTACCCGATTTGGTAGGTGGTTTCTTCGCCCTCGGGGTCGACTTCAGCGCAGACCTTGATCGAGGTGCGCTTCATTTCGCTTGCTTCGGCTTTGGCTATCACGGGCGCGGCGCCGGTTGCGAGTGCGCTGCCGGCGGCCAGCAGCAGCGTGAGTATGGTTGCAATCAGCGTTGCGATGCCGATGAGTGTGCGCGTCTTCTCTTGTGTTGTCATGGTCATCGGCTGCTCCCCTTGCGTGCGGTGTGTGCGGCGCGGCGTGCTGTCTTACCTTTGGGTTTTTGTTTTTGTGGCGTTCGCCTGCGTGCGGCTGTTGTTTTGCATCCGGTGACGGCGATATGCGTAGTTGCATGTATTTGTGTGCCATCCTGTGCGACAAATGCCGTCGGCATGTTCAGCGCCTTGGCGTTGCAAAGGTTGGCGTTGGCTCCGAGCGCTGAGTTTTGGCCTTGGGGCAGGTACAGTTGAAACCTTCTTACGGGTACGTCGGGGATGGTGCTGAACGTGCTCGAGGTGATGTTGGTGCGTTCGTTTATGAACGTGGTTCCAACGAGGTCCACGCGAACGCCGTAGCCCTCCAGCACCACGACGAGGTCGGGGAACGCCGCGCCGCCGTGCGAGACGAAATATGCCGGTCCGCTGAGCGGGACGGGCATGACAGGAGTGACAGCTTCGGCAAACCCGACCCGAGACGCGGAAGAGCAGTTCGCAGGGTCGGCTTCGAACGTCGCCGCGGGACAGGCCTTCTGCAGCGTCGTCAGGCGCGAGGGGAGCTGCTTGGGTAGGTCCACCTTGACCTTCGCGACGTTTGAGCGGGACCCGATGGCCGCTTCGGGGAATGAGAGCTTGACGTGCAGGCTCGCGCCCTTGCTGCGACTCGTGTGCCCGTTCGTGTACACCTTGAACTGTGGTTTGAACGACAAGGCCGCGCAATTGGTGACCTGGAAGTGTGACGTGTCGCTCGTGCTCGCGCCCAGTGAGCTGCTCATCGTCGCGTCGACCTGGAACGGTTCGCAGCTGGTTGGGTTGAAGATGAATTCCTTGCGGTCCAGGAACACGTTGACCGCGCGGACCCGCAACGGGATGCCCTGAAGGATCTGCGGCAACGGCTCGCTCGTCACCGTCAACACGGCGGTGTGCGGGTCGACGCTGACCGCACCGCGGACAACGACGGTGCCGAGGTTCAACGGTCCCGCCACAGCGGGGACCACGAAGGACAACCCGTATGGCGCACCGTTGTAGGATCCGGTGAGGAAGACTTTTCCGGTGACGTAGAACGGGTTGGATCCCGCGCCGACACCGACGGTGACGTGCCCAATTTCGCTTTCTGAACCACACGAGCCCTGCGCTGCCTGCGGTTCGCCGCACAACGCGACGTGCGCGAGTGCCCCGAGCAGGCCAGGAGGCGTCTTGACCTGGATCCGGGAGAGGCTCTGTTCGGCGTCGCTTCGGAAGAACGTCAGGCTGAACGGGCTGTAGCCACCGGCTTGGTTGCTGGTGGTGCCAGCCGTCAGCTGCGGGCTGAACGGTTGTGAGACCAGACAGGACGAGCCTTGCGGGCCGGAGGTGATCTGGAACGTGGCGGATGGTGTCGCGGACGCTCCGCCGCTCCACGGGGTCATCTGCGTCGTCGTTACGTACGGGCCACAGTATGGGGGGCTCACGAGCGCCGCGCGTGGACCGCCGAAGAAGCTCAGCTTCAAGCTGTCAAACGGCACCTGTGGGTTGTTCGAGAACGTCGTCACGATCTGACCCGTCACAGGATCCGGTTTGACTTCCCCGGCAAGCTTGACCACGACACCCGACACGGGGTCTTCGATCGCGATGTAGATCGCCAGCAACGACCCGAATGGATTGCTGCCGTTACCGGGCAGGTTCCCCTGCTGCGCGAGATACACCCCGCCCTTCAACGGGTGCGTCAACAACGGCGTCGTGATTTCAACAGACCCTACCTTCGACGCATTGGGGCATCTGGCCGGAGCGGCTTCGTGCAGACCCAGCTGCGCTTCGCTGCACCCCGCCAAGCCGTCGGCCGCAGACGGGTTCAGGGCAACGCCCGCCGGCAACGTCACCGTCGTGTCCTTCAGGTTCGCGGTCGCCAAGCCGGTCGCGCTGTCATAGGTCTGCGGAACGTCGATCGACACGCTCAACCCGGTTGGCGAGGCGGCTTCCGCCGGTTCCGGCTGCACCACGACGTCAGGCGCAAAACCCAACTCGTCACATCCGGTCATGCCGGGGATGCTTGTCGAATCTTCAACAAACCGACCCGGCGCATCCCACGAATCGACACGCGCACGAAAGCTCAATGGACCGGAACACGACGTCGGCATCGTCAAAAACGGCAGCGGCTCCGTGCTCACCGGGCATTCGCTGCTACCTTCCGCTTCTTCTCCGAAGGGGCCTTGACCGGGCAGGCACGCTCCGCGCTGCTTGTTGTGCCGGGGATCTGCGGGAACACCCCACAATGTCAGCCTGCCCTTTGTCAACGAGTAGGCCTCCGGGAGACCGCTGAACTTCACGCTCACGCCGTAGTCGCCGCCCGTTCGCACCCGCGGCACGAGCACGACCGGCGACGCGACCACGATGAATCCGAACTCCGCTGGCGCACCGTTGTTGGGAGCCAGGTTGTAAACGGGCTCGTTGTAGGTCCCGCCGCTGAGGCGAAGCTGGGTGACTCCCACCTGCGTATCGTCGGGGCACGGATGCGAGTCGCCGAACAGGCCCCCGCTGACGTGGCTGAACTCGGCGATCGGACAGGCAGGCACGGCCCCCGGATCCCCGACCATTCCCGGCGGGAGTTCGACTTCCACGTCGCGAGTGTCGCCGCCTTCCGAATACGGAGGTTCACTTTTCGGTCCGAACGGCACTTCTTTGAGACCCAGCGTCGTGCTGTAAGCGAACGGATGAGAGCCTGCCTGAGTATCCGGCAGGCCGTTCTGGTTGATGACGGACACTTCGAAACCGTGTTCTTCGGCGAAGCCGAACCCAGCCCAAGCGGGTGCCGCCATCGCCAACGCCGCGACGGTCACTACCACCGCCGCCAGATGCTTGCGCATCACTTCCCCCTCCTGTCGCCGCGATTCACACGAGCGCGGTGCGCCTTGTTTGGACTCGCCTTTTTGACCTTTTGCTTCCTGCTCTTTGCAGAGTGGCGTCGCTTCCCCTTCTCATGCTTCCCTATCGCGGCTTTCTTGACAGGGCCGCTCGGGCTGGCAGACGCCGGCGTGGGCGGATTCCCACCTCCCACGAAAGCTTGGCTCGCGGGCGCGCCGTAGATCGCCGGTGCCGTTGAGATGGCGGGCTTGCACGCTTCGCCGCTGCATGGCGGCACGTTCTCTTCCTGCTGCGCCACGATGCCACCACCCACCCGCGCGTCGTAGAGATCGGCCTGGCCATCGCCGTCGGCGGCGACCAGTTGATCGTGGGTGACGAAGAAGACGTCGTTGCCTTCGGCGCCCGCGTCGAGGAACTGGGACGCGTCGATGCTCGTGCCTCCCGAAATCAGCGACAGGCAGGCGTTCGTGCCGGTGCAGCCGCCGACCCCCGCGGGATCGTGCTCGTACACGTCCTCTTCGCCGTTGGTGTCACGCGCCACCAGTCCCGCCGTGCTGTCGAAGAACAGCCGGCCGCTGTCCGATAGATAGCGCTGCTGCTGTGTGAGGCTCTCCCACCCTGGAGGGGGTTGAATCGAGTTGACCCCGTTCGGCACAACGGAGTTCCCCGTCGGCGGCCCTCCGTCGGGCCGGCAGGACGCGCAGACGAGATCTTCGGCGGCGGCGTCATACTCGTACACCTGTATGCACCGCTTGTCGGAGGTGAGCTGTTGGAACAGGACCGGCGACAGTTTTTCAAAGTTTTCACCCGTGGCGTGCGAGCAGCCGCCGGGCGTCGCCGGCGTCGTGATGCCCGGCGAAGTCAGGGCCTTCGTCGACTCGAACGCCAGATAGCGGCCGTTCGGGCTGACTCGCGAGATCCTGAACTGCGTCGCCATGCTCCACGCTTCGGCTTCGGCGCCGGTTGAGGATCTCGAGGCCCCCGGTTCTTCCTGAAGCGCCGTGACGAGATGGATCTCGCCGTCGTGCCAGAGATAGATATCGAACGTATTTTCCGGTTGGGTGCTTTCCTCGTTCGAGGTTTCCACGGCGCCTTCGGCGAGCGCGCCCCTGGCCGCGAAGTAGACGTACGAGCCGTCTTCGCTCGCCCCGAGCACGCCCAGGACGTACGCGGACCTTCCTGGATGAGGATCGACGGTGATGTCCGTCAGCTTTCCGGTGCTCGTGTTGTACCGATAGAGGTCCTGTCCGACGCCGGTGACAGGAAAGTTTTCTGTTCTTTCTTCACGGCACTTCCCGCTGGCGCTTCTGACCGCGGTTGAATCGTCGGTCAACTGTTCGCAGCTGGTGAAATAGACGAGTTCGCCGTTCGCGCTGGCCGTCCAGAAATGTGCGTATTCACCTGTTTCAGGGACAGCCCCCGACTTCTGGGAGGCGGAGACTTCGACCGTCTTTGCGCCGGATGATGTGAGCTCGTGCACGTACAGCCTGTTGTTGCTTCCGGTCCAGAAGGCCAGCCGTCCATCCGATGACAGCGCGTGGACCAGATTGGTGGCCTGTCCGGCGATCGCCTGTTCGACTCGACCGCCGTATCTGAGTTCCGTTTTGTCGGGGCTCGTGGCGCCGCCTCCATCCACCGTTCCATTGGGCAGCACGTTGACGAGTTCGATCGAGCCTTCGTTCCACTCGTAGAGATTTACTTTTTTCCCACCCGCCGCTTCGGGAGTCAGCGCGGCGTTGGCGAAGAAGATGACATGCTTGCCGTCGCCCGACATCCCTGCGTACACCACGTCCAACCCGCGACCGGTCAGCACGTTCGGTTCTTCGACCGTGGACGTCGGCGGCGCCAGTCCGGCGATGAGCTCGTAGGAGCCGAGCGCGTTGTTGCGCAGGTACGGATTGAAGTGGCCTTCTGGAGCTTCCGCCACCGGCTGGGGGTTGTACGCGTCGAGAAAGCCATACTTGAGATCTTCGCTGAAGCCCTGAAAGAGCGACTCGGTGAAATTTCCCGGCTGGCTGTTGAGCTTTCCGTACGGGAAGTCCTGCGAGGGGTCAATCGCGGTCGTCTGCCACCCGCTGGGCCCACGGGTTGCGGTGTACTGTGAAGTCGCGGGAGCTGTCAACGCGTTCACACCGCTGAAGGCGGTCTGCGACGCGTAGGTGACGTTTTCACCGTCGGGAGTCGCCTGCTGTGGAGCCGGATCGGTGAACGCAATCAGCCCGCCGTCGACGTTTCCGCCGTTCTTTTCCTGCGGCGAGACCTGCTCGTAGGCACGACAGTCAGGCAGGCTCGCGCCGACGCCGGTACGGAACTGTTCGTTGGGGCATCCGGCACTTCCCGATGACGGAGCCGCGAAGACAGTGGACAGGGCGCCGATCGCCAGTCCGAGCAACACCAAGACCCTGCGAACGGGCACGTCAACAAGCAACCTCACGAGATCATCCCTCCTGTTGGAGCACGCCAGACGAAACCCGCGCGTGTCCGGCGGGCAAGGACAGATCGCCGCGTACGTGTATGCGTAGCGGCCACACAACGGTGCAGCACGCAGGCCGCTGCTCACGGCGATACGCGCAAGAGCTCTCTGACCGGGCGCTCTGCCCAGTGCTGCGCGGGTCTTCCCCGCGGTCTCGGCCGCTAGCGCCTGTTAGGCGACTCGGCCAGAGAGAGAGAGAGAGAGAGAGACGCGTCAGCGCCGCTGACGCGTCCTATTACGGACCCGTCGGGCGCACGCAGGCTCTCGACCACGTTATTCCCCAAAAACGACACGTGAATACAGCTCCCTCTCATATTTGCGACCCGGTCCCTCTCCCCAAAGTTCCCCGTCAAAACGTCTGGCGTCGCGACCACAGGGCCCGACCCAAACCGACCTTATGTGGGCTCCTCACCCGGGTTGGGTATAGGAGACGGTGCTCAACATACACACCTGCTGGCAGAAAGTCAAGGCACTGTTTATAAACGGCTTCCTTAAGAGGGAGTCTCACGGCCCGTAGGCCGGATAGGCTGTGGCCCTGGACTCCACGCTCGAACAAGCCCCGACCGGGTAGACCTTGGCGGATCGATCTCGGCTGGTGTCACCTAAGGAGGGGCACGGGGTAGTCTCCCCCGACCTCCACAAAGGACAGAGATGAGCATTCAACAGAGCAACGGCGCAGCCTCGGCCAACGGCAAGGCCCGCTATCAGCAGGACAAGGTCCGCGTCGCGATCATCGGCGTCGGCAACTGCGCGTCGGCCTTCGTGCAGGGCATCCACTACTACCGCGACGCCGACCCTTCAGAGCTGGTTCCCGGGCTGATGCACGTCGACCTCGGCGGCTACCACGTCCGCGACATCGAGTTCACAGCGGCCTTCGACATCGACGCCACCAAGGTCGGCAAGGACCTCGGCACGGCGATCTGGGCCGGGCAGAACAACACGATGAAGTTCGCCACCGGCGGCAAGGCGGTGCCAAAGAAGCTCGGCGTTCCCGTCTACCGCGGAATGACCCACGACGGGCTCGGCAAGTACCTGAAGCAGAAGATCCGCAAGGCGCCGGGCGAGACAGCCGACATCGTCAAGATCCTCAAGGAGACGCACACCGACGTGGTGGTCTCCTACCTGCCTGTCGGCTCTGAGGACGCGACCAAGTGGTACGTCGAGCAGATCCTTGAGGCCGGCTGTGGCTTCGTCAACTGCATCCCCGTGTTCATCGCCCGCGAGGACTACTGGAACAAGCGCTTCGTCAAGGCAAAACTGCCGATCGTCGGCGACGACATCAAGTCGCAGGTGGGCGCGACGATCGTCCACCGAACGCTTGCCCGACTGTTTGCCGACCGCGGCGTGAAGATGCTGCGCACCTCGCAGCTGAACGTCGGCGGCAACATGGACTTCTACAACATGCTTGAGCGCGAGCGGCTTGAGTCCAAGAAGATCTCAAAGACCAACGCCGTGACCTCGATCATGGACGAGAAGCTGCCCGCCGAGGACGTCTACATCGGCCCCAGCGACTACGTGCCGTGGCTGACCGACCGCAAGTGGGCGCACATTCGCGTCGAGGGCCAGGCCTTCGGCGACGTGCCGCTGAACGTCGAGATGAAGCTTGAGGTGTGGGACAGCCCCAACTCGGCCGGCATCGTGATCGACGCGGTGCGCTGCTGCAAGCTCGCGCTCAACAACGGCGTCGGCGGCCAGCTCGACGGGCCGTCCTCGTACCTGATGAAGTCGCCACACAACCAGCGACCGGACAACATCGCGCGCGAGGACACCGAGAAGTTCATCGCCAAGCACACGCGCAAGCCGGCAGCCAGGACAACCGCCACAGCGCGCAAGCCTGTCCGCAAGCGCGCCCCCGCCAAGTCCGCATAGCTCACGTAGCTCGCGCGTCCGCACAAGCGGACGCGCGAAGCGTCGGTCGGAGGGCCGGGCGCCTATCCTGCAGACGTGGCCACGCAGCGCTTCGCGATCGCCCACGTGACCCCCTACCCCTGGGAGTCGCGCGCCAACCCCGTCAACGCGACCGTTGCCGAGTTGGCCGCCGGGCAATCTGCTCACGGCCATCGCGTGCTGATCCTGGCGCCGTCACGATCGCCCGCGGCCGTGCGAGCCTCGCGGCGCGAGCTGCGCGCGGCCAGCCGACGCGGGCCGGCGGGGCTGGCCTCGCTGCTGGACGCGGGCGGCTCGGGCCAGCCGTTGCTGGTGGCGATCGGGGAGGTGCTTGACGTCCCGATCCCCGGCCGCGAGTCAAAGCGGGCGCGGGTCGGAGCGGTTCCGGTCGACGTCACACGCACGCTTGAGGAGCTGCTTGGACAGGCGCCGCTTGATTTCGTGCACGTGCACGATCCGCTCCCGCCGAGCGCCTCAAGCGCGGCCGTGCGCCATTCGCGCGCGCTCAACGTCGGCTCCTTCTACTCGCCCCCAGCCCGTCCGCCGGCGACCGCGCTGGGACGACGCTTCAGCGAGAGCCTGCTCGGCCGACTCGACGCGCGCGTCACCGCGGCCGAGCAAAGCCCCGAGCAGCTTGAGCAGCTCTACCAGGAGCTGTCGGCCAAGCGCCACGACCGCGACGGCGATCCCGCCCTGCGCCGCCAGCTGGAGCAGCGGCCCCTGATCGACGTCGACCTGCACATGCACACCGACCACTCCCACGACTGCGAAACGCCGGTGGAGGTGCTGCTTGCGACCGCTGCCGAAGCCGGGCTTGGGGCGATCGCCGTCACCGACCACAACGAGATCTCGGGCGCGCTTGAGGCACGTGAGAAGGCGCGCGGCAGCGGCGTGAAGGTGATCGTCGGCGAGGAGGTCAAGACGGCCTCGCAAGGCGAGGTGATCGGCCTGTTCATCGAGGAGAAGATCCCGCGCGGGATGTCGCTGCGCCAGACGATCGCCGAGATCAAGCGCCAGGGGGGCGTCGTCTACGTGCCGCACCCGTTTGACCGCATGCACGCCGTGCCCGACTACGAGCACCTGCTGCCGGTGCTCGATCAGGTCGACGCGCTTGAGGTCTTCAATCCCCGCGTGGCGATCGGCTCCTTCAACGAGGAGGCGGCCCGTTTCGCGGCCAAGTACCGGATCCCGGCCGGGGCGGGCTCGGACTCGCACGTCTCCCAGGGGCTTGGCTCAGTGCGCGTTCGGATGCACGACTTCGACGGCCCCGAGGAGTTCCTGCAGTCGCTGCGCGACGCCGAGATAGCGACCAAGCCGACCAGCCTGATCTACGTGCAGGCACTGAAGTTCCTGCAGACCAAGGCGCGTCCACCGGCCACTCGGCGAGCGGTCCGGGCGCGGCGAGTGCGCAAGGTCACACGCGGGCGAGGGTCGGCATGAGCATCCGGCCCGGGTAGCCCGAGGTCATGTCCGGCGGAGACGTTGCATGAGCAAGCGACGGGCAGGACATCGCCGCTCGCTGTCGGCGCAAGCGGAAATGCACGAGCAGGGAGAAACCGCAGTTTCGTCAAATCCCTCCGCGTCCATGCCCGCCACCGACGACGAGATCCGCGAGAAGTACCTGGAGCGGGCGATCCGCGAGCTGGGCTCGCTGACGCGCGACCTGCAGGCCTGCCCGCACTGCCCGCGAGGACAGCTGATGCCCGTGCTCGGTTCCGGGCATCCACAGGCGGACGTCATGTTGCTCAAGTACGCGCCCGTCCCCTCAGAGATCGAGGAGGGGGTCGCCTTTTACGGTCGCGCCGGCGGCGCGCTGATGAAGTCACTGAAGCGCCTGTCGATCGATCCACTGGCCGTATACGGGACGCTGTGCGTCAAGTGCCCGCTGACCGATCCGTCGCTTGCCGATCCAGCCTGCGTCGCGCGCGTGGTCGAGGAGATAGCGATCGTGCAACCGCGCATCGTCGTGGCGATGGGCGAAGAGGCGCTTGGCGCTCTGAACGATCTCGAAGTGCCGCTGGCCAAAACGCTGGAGGCGCGACTGGGCGAGATCCAACGATTTGCGCCGCTGATGGACGGCCTGTACGTGCCCAACATCGACGAGTCGCTGGACGAGCAGGAAGCCAAGCGCGAGTTCTGGCAGGCGTTCAGGGTGCTTGGCCAGTGGTGGGACGATCAGCCGCCGTACTAGCGGCAAAGTCATCCTCGACGGTCACATCTCCAGCACGATCTTGCCCAGCTTGCCACCCGCCGCGAAGCGGTCGTAGGCGGCGGCCGCGTTCGCCAACGCGAACGTCTCGGCGATAGGCACCCGCAGCTGTTCAGAGTCAAACAGCGGCAGCACTTCGCGCTCAAGCGCTCGCGCGGCCAGCGCCTTCTCCTCCAGCGGCCGGGCGCGCAGCGTGGAGCCGTGGATGCGAGCACGCTTGCCCATCAGCGCCAGCAGGTTGAGCTCGGCCTTGACCCCCGCCGCCACCCCGATCACGCACAGGCGCCCACCAGTCGCGAGCGCAGTCAGGTCCTCGGCGAAGTTGGGGGCGCCCACCAGCTCCAGGATCACGTCGTAGGGACCGTGCTCGGAAAATCCTTCGGGGCCAATCGCGTTTGCCCCGAGCGCTGCCACCTGCGCGCGCGCGGCCTCGTTGCGAACCGTTGCCGTCACGCGCGCGCCGGTGGCACGGCCAAGCTGGATCGCGGCGGTGCCAACGCCGCCGGCGCCGCCGTGTACGAGCAGATGCT
The DNA here is from genome assembly GCA_036279855.1 of Solirubrobacteraceae bacterium. Classification (GTDB taxonomy): domain Bacteria; phylum Actinomycetota; class Thermoleophilia; order Solirubrobacterales; family Solirubrobacteraceae; genus Palsa-744. The sequence goes on from DASUIH010000037.1 coordinate 22,980, forward strand.
CGCCGGGACGCAGCTCGCCCTGGGTGAAGATCGCGTCGTGAGCTGTGGTGAAGGTCTCGGGCAGGCCTCCGGCCTGCGTCCAGTCCAGCGAGCGCGGGACCGGCATCAGCTGGCGCTCGTGCACGACGGCAAGCTCGGCCTGCCCACCACCGCCGACGATCGCCATCACGCGCTCGCCCGCGGCAAAGCGGGTCGCGCCGGGACCGAGCGCGGCGACCTCACCCGCCAGCTCAAGGCCGGGGATGTCGGCGGGCGAGCCGAGCGGCGCCGGGTACAGGCCGCGCCGCTGCATCATGTCCGCGCCGTTGATGCCGGCGGCGCGCACGCGCACGAGGACCTCCCCGGCCCCGGGAATAGGGTCGGGGTGCTCCTCGATCAGAACCTGCTGGTCGCGGATGGTGGCGGCGCGCATGAGAGCGCGAAGCCTACGGGGTACGGTCAGGATGCGGGTCGCGTCTCCCACGATGTCGCAAATGCTCAGCACTGCGGCGCGATGACAACTACCGATCCCGCTCCAACAACGCCACGCACTCGATATGCGGGGTCTGCGCAAACATGTCCACCGGCCGCACCTTCACCAGCCGCCAGCCCGCCTCCACCATCTGTGCGGCGTTTGGCGCCAGCGTCGTCGGATTGCACGAGACGTAGACGATCCGCTTAGGCGAGCAGTCGAGCAGGCGCCGCACGACCTTTTGCGAGAGACCAGCACGCGGCGGATCGACGACGACCACGTCCGGCCTGCCGGCGCGCTCGAGGAGCTCCGGCAGCGCCAGGCGAGCGTCGCCCGCGAAGAAGCGGGCATTCCTGATCTCGTTGCGCTTGGCCGACGCGATCGCGTCGGCCACCGCCGGCTCGATCAGCTCGATTCCCCACACCTCGCCGGCGCGCGGCGCCAGCGTCAAGGCGATCGTGCCTATCCCGCAATATAGGTCGTACACACGCTCCCAGCCCTCCAGCGACGCGTACTCCGCGGCGACGCCGTAGAGGACCTCGGCCATCTCGGTGTTGGTCTGAAAGAAGGCCTCGGCGGAGATGTACAGGTCCAGGTCGCCAAGCCGCTCGGGCAGCTCGGCCTCGCCCCACACGAGCTCGGTCTCACCGCCCAGCGTCGTCTCGGCCAGCGCTGCCGTGCGCGTCCACAGCACGCCGCTGACCGCCTCCTCGCCCAGCTCCGCGACAAGTGCCTGCGCCAGCGAGGCGGCGTCCAGCTCACCGTCGGAGCTGACCAGCCGCACTTGCAGTCGGCCGCTGCGGCGCCCCTCGCGCACGACCAGGTTGCGCAGCAGCGGCTCCTCGGAGGCGAGGCTCTCGCGGCGACGGTCCCAGGCGCGCAGTCGCTGCTCGCGCGCCCAGCGCAACGCGATCTCGCGCGCGCGATTGCCAAGCTCGGAGGCGAGCAGGCAGTCCTCGATCGGCTCCACCCGCTTCCAACCGCCGGGGGCGTGAAAGCCACAGACCAGCTCACCGTCCTCGGCCGCTCCAAACGAATACTCAAGCTTGTTGCGGTAGCGCCACTGCTGGAGAGCCGGGACGATCGGCTCAAGCTCATAGCCGTCGAGCCTGCCGATCCGCCGCAGCGCATCGTCAACCTGCTCGGCCTTGATCTGCAGCTGGCGCTCGTAGGGCAACACCTGCCAGGCCACGCCCGGGTGCGCCGCCGTCTCGGGGATGCGATCGGCGCTCGGCTCGACCACCTCCAACGTACGCGCGTGGGCGTAGCTGCGCTTGCGCTTGACGATCTCCGCGCGCACGCGATCGCCGGGAACGCCGCCGGACACGAACACGACATAGCCGCCGTCTCCGTAGCGAGCGACACCCTCACCGCCGTGGGCGAGCCGTTCGATCGTCAGCTCGACCGTCTCGCCGCGCTCGGGCCGCGCTGGGCGCGCGCCGCCGCCGACTGCAGGCTCGATGCCCTCGGCGGCAAGCTTCGCGCCAACCTGCGTGCCGGCGCTCACGACGCCGGCTCGACCAGCAGCTCCAGCAGCGCCTTCTGCGCGTGCCGGCGGTTCTCGGCCTGATCCCAGATCCGTTGGCGCGGCCCGTACAGCACCTCGGCGCTGATCTCCTCGCCGGGATGGGCCGGCAGGCAGTGCAGCGCGATCGCGTCCGGGGCCGCGCGGTCGAGCAGCGCGTCGTCGACCCGGTAAGGCGCCAGCGCCGCGCGACGTCCAGCGGCCGAATCCTCGTCGCCCATGCTCACCCACACGTCGGTGTAGAGCACACGGGCGCCGGCCACTGCCTCGGCGGGATCGCGGTACAGCGTCAGCGAGCCGGTCGCGCCGGCGGGCAGCTGCAGGTCGTCCTCCAGCGTGTAGCCCTCCGGTGAGGCGACGGCTATGTCCATTCCCGCCAACGAGCCAAGGATTGCCAGCGAACGGGCGACGTTGGTGCCATCGCCGACATAGGCCAGACGAACCCCTTGTAGCGAGCCAAACGCCTCGCGCACGGTCATCAGATCCGCGAGCGCCTGGCAGGGATGATGGTCTGCGGTCAGCATGTTGACGACTGGAATCGCGGCGTGCTGGGCCAGCTCGCGCACCATCGCGTCTGCGCCGGTGCGGATGCCGACAGCCGCCACTTGGCGCGAAAGCACGAGCGCCGTGTCGCGCGGGGACTCCCCTCGCGATAGCTGCATCTCGACCGAGCGCAGAACCAGCGGGTGGCCGCCGAGCTCGTACACCCCCATCTCAAACGACAGGCGCGTGCGTGTCGAGGGCTTCTCGAAAATCAGCGCCACCCCACGCCCAGCCAGCGCGCGCGATGACAGCGGCGCCGCCTTCAACTCGACCGCACGATCCAGCAACGCGTCGAGCTCGGTCGCGCTAAGCTCGGCTCCGGTGAGGAGGTGGCGAGGCATAGGCCGCCAGTCTAGGCGGTGGGGGACGAGCGGCGTTTACGCGCTCGCGGTCGTTTGCGCCGTGACGGTGACGGTAGCCGGCTGCGGGTCGAGCAAATCAGAAAGCTCCAGCTCCAGCGCGTCGAGCACCAGCAGCTCGACAGCATCGAGCTCGCACAAGCCAAAGGAAGGGATCATCCCCAACGGCAAGATCAACTATGCGAGCCCGTCGTCGAGCGCGCCCGTTCAGAGTGGCATCGTCAAGGTCAAGTACCACGAGATCACGATTGAACCGGACACGCTGCGGGTGAAAACAGGCACAACGATCGAATGGGTCAACGAAGACCCTGTCGAACACAACGTCACCTCAGAACCGGGGAGCCCCGACAAGCTCGCGTCGGGCAACTTCGGCGAAGGTCACACGTTCCGCTTCACAGTCACCAAACCGGGTGTCATCCACTACAAGTGCACGAACCACCCGGCGACGATGAACGGGACGATCGAAGTGCTCAGCTGAGCTCTGCTATCCCCGCCATCGGCGTGGACGGGGTTGCGTAGGTCTTGCGGGCGATCCGCCCGGCACCGCGCGCCAGCAGACCGGCCTGCACGGCAGCACGCATCGCGGCCGCCATCGCCACCGGATCCTGCGCGCGTGAGACCGCGCTTGCCACCATCACCGCATCGCAGCCAAGCTCCATCGCCAGCGTCGCGTCCGAGGCCGTGCCGATGCCGGCATCGAGCACGACCGGCACGCTCACAGCCTCTCGGATCAAAGCGATGTTGTAGGGATTGCGGATGCCCATGCCACTGCCGATCGGCGCGCCCAGCGGCATCACCGCGGCGCATCCGATGTCCGCCAATCGACGCGCCAGCACCGGGTCATCGGTCGTATAAGGCAGCACCACGAACCCGTCGTCGACCAGTTGCTCGGCCGCCTTCAAAAGCTCGGGCGCGTCCGGTAGCAGCGTGTCCTCGTCGCCGATCACCTCCAACTTGACCCAGTCGGTCTGAAACGCCTCGCGCGCCAGCTTGGCGGTGAGCACCGCGTCGCGGGCGGTGAAGCAGCCGGCGGTGTTGGGCAGCAGCTCGACGCCCGCCGCGTCGATCGTGTCGATCAAGGAGCCGCGCGCGCCGGGATCGACGCGCCGTAGCGCGACGGTCACCAGCTCCGTCCCCGAAGCCGCGATTGCCGCGGCCAGCAGCTCTAGCGACGGGAAGCCGCCGGTGCCGAGCAGCAGCCGCGAGCGCAGCTCGCGGCCGGCTATCGAGAGCAGATCGGCCTCGGTATGGGTGCTCGCCATTCGCCGATCATCCTCCCTGCATCGCCGTCAGCACCTCCACGCGCGCCCCGTCCGGGATCGCGTGGGTCCCCCACGACGCCCGCGGCACAACCTCGCCGTCGATCGCAACCGCCACGCCGCGCCCCTGCTCAGGCAGCCCAAGTCCCCGCAGCAGCTCGACAACCGCCACGCCGGCGCCGTGCTCGCGCGGCTCGCCGTTGAGGACGATCACGCCAGCTCCCCCGCCACCAGCTCAGCCGTCAACGGTGCCAGCAGGATGCCGTTGCGGTGGTGTCCGGTAGCCCACAGCAGACCGTCAAGCCGGCCACGACCGATGATCGGGGCGTTATCGGGCGTGCCCGGTCGGTAGCCCACGCCTACCTCCTCGATCTGCAGCTCGCTGATGCCCGGCACCAGCTCGTGCGCATCGCGCAACAGCTCGTAGATGCCGCCGGCGGTCGCGTTCGGCTCGAAGCCGCGCTCTTCGACAGTAGCGCCGAGCACGTAGCCCCCATCCCCGCGGGGGACCAGGTAGCCGCCCTCAAAGCGCACGACGCCTTCCAGCAGCCCCGGCCCCGCAGGATCGCGCAGCCGCAGGATCTGTCCCTTGACGGGCCGCACATCCACGCCGGCCCCGTCCGGCAGGCCCTCCAGCGCGCCGCTCCAAGCCCCACAGGCGACGACCACCTCGCGCGCGGCGAGCAGGTCCTCCTTGCCTTCGACACGCACGCCGCGCACGCGTCCGCCCGCCGAGTCCAGCTCCACGCCAAGCGCCGGCGTGTGAGGACACAGACGCACGCCCTCACGCTCGCAGGCGCGCCACAAGGCAGCGATGACCTTGCGCGGGTCGACGCTGTGATCGTCAGGGGCGTGCAGTGCCAGCCGCACCGTCGGGGCTAGCGCCGGCTCGCGCTCGCGTGCCTCACTCGGGCGCATGCGCACTGCTCGCAAGCCGAGCTTCTCGCGGAAGGCGAGCTGGCGCTCAAGCTCACGGGCCTCGTCCTCGTCGCGAGCGACGACGAGCGTGCCACTGCGGCGCAACCCCACCTCAGACGCGCCGGCCCGCTCCAGCTCCGCGGCAAACCGCGGCCACAGCGCGGCCGAGCGCATCCCAAGCTCAAGCACGCCGAGGCCGGCCTCGCCGAACTCGACCTCGGAGACCGGGGCGAGCATGCCGGCCGCCACGTGGCTTGCGCCGCCGCCGGGCTCGCCGCGCTCAAGCACCGTCACCGACAGGCCCTGCTGCGCTGCCCTCCAGGCGACCGACAGGCCAACGATGCCGCCACCAAGGACGGCGACGTCAGGCGTCGAGTCGTCGTTCTGAAAGGGCATGGCTCTGATGCTAGACAGCCGCCGTCAGGTGTCACACTGCGGGCGATGGCCCACCTGCATTCGGTCCCTGACCCCGATGGAGCCCAGCGCCGCGCGCGACTGGCCTCAGCACGGCTGTACCTGGTGTGCAACTGCCTGCCCGGCGAACGCGACCTGGCCGAGTTCCTGGCCGAAGCGATCGCCGGCGGCGTCGACGTCGTGCAACTGCGCGAGAAGCGCTTGGAGGACGAGTTCCTGCTCGAAGCGGCCGGCGTCGCCGCCGACGCCTGCGACGCGCACGGCGCGCTGTTCATCCTCAACGACCGTCCCGACATCGCCGCCGCGGTGCGTGCCGACGGGGTGCACGTCGGCCAGGACGACATGCCCGTGCACCAGGTGCGCGAAATCGTCGGCCCAGACATGCTCGTCGGCCTCTCCACGCATGCTCCATCGGAGATCGACTCGGCGCTTGCCACCACCACCGACGGCTCGCCCTACGTCGACTACATCGGTGTGGGCCCTGTGCACGCCACCCCAACCAAGCCCGGCCGGCCGGCCGTAGGCTCGGAGCTGGTGGCCTACGCCTCCGCCCACGCACAGGTTCCCTTCTTTGCCATCGGCGGCATCGACGCCAAGAGCATTGAGGGGGTACTCGACGCCGGTGCTTCGCGTGTGTGCGTGTTGCGCGCTATTTGCGACGCGCGGGAGCCGCGCCATGCCGCGCTGGCGCTGCGGGCGGCGCTGGAGCTTGGGCCGTTCTCCAACGGCGACGGGCTCGGCTAGCGTGCCGACCGCAAGCGAGCGCGACTCGGCCAGGCAGGCTGCCTTGAGCCCGCTCGGCCCGGAGGAGCGTCCCTACGCCCTGCTGGCCGCAGTAGCGGTTGCGGTAACGCTGGCTTTGGCGACCCTGATCGGCGCGCTCACGATCAAAGACCTCTCCCGCCACGGCGGCTCGCTGCCGGCGGGCGTCTTCATCGCCACCGTGCTGCTCGCGCTGGCCAACGGCATGTACCGCCGCCGCTACTGGGCGGCGCTCTCCTTCGAGGCGCTGCTGGCCTTTCAGATCATCGTCACCTCGTTGGCGCTGGTGGTCGCCGAGACGCTGCTCGCGGCCGCGATCTGCTCCGTCAGCATCGCTCTCGGCGGCTGGCTGTTTTGGAAGCTCGTGCGCGTGATGGGCCGCATCCAGGCGAGCGAGCGCCAGCCCTACGACGACGGCGACGAGACAGACGAAGCGCTTCGATAGGCTCAGGCCTGAGATGGCCGAGTCTTCCTATGACTGCATCGTGATCGGCTCCGGGCCTGGCGGCTACGTCGCCGCGATCCGAGCCGCGCAGCTGGGGATGAAGACAGCTGTCGTTGAGAAGGACAAGGTCGGCGGCCGCTGTCTGAACTACGCCTGCATCCCGGCCAAGGCAGTGCTGCGCTCGGCCGACTTGCTCTCGGAGATCAACGAGGCCGGCGACTACGGCCTCACGGTCAGCGGCGTCGAAGTCGACTACGCGGCCGTCCAAGCCAGGCGCGAGAAGGTCGTGACGACGCTGACCGGCGGCGTCGGCGGCCTGTTCAAGAAGAACGGCATCGAGCTGATCGAGGGAGAAGCGGCACTTGCTTCGATCGAGGCCGGCGCTCACGTGCGTGTCGGCGAGCAGCTCATCGCCGCGAAGACAATCATCCTCGCCACCGGCTCGGTCAAGCGCCCGATTCCGGGAGTGGAGTTCGGAGGCCGAGTGATCGGAACCGAGGAGGCGTGGGCGCTGCAGCAGCTGCCGGGGCGCTTGGCGGTAGTCGGCGCCGGTGCTTCGGGAGCCGAGATCGCCTCAGGCTTTGCGCGGCTGGGGAGCGAGGTGCTGCTGCTGGAGATGCTCGACCGCGTGCTGCCGACTGAGGACGCCGACATCTCGCGGCTGGCCGAGCGCGGGCTCAAGCGCCAGGGGATCTCAATCCACACCTCCACGCCGGTACAGGACGTGCAGGCAGACGACGACGGCGTGCGCTTCTCCTACGGCGAAGAGTCCGCGCAGGTCGACTACCTCGCGATCGCCGCCGGGCGTGGCCCGGACGTCGATGCGCTCGGGCTGGGCGAGGTCGGCGTGAAGCTGGACGACCGCGGCCTGGTGCAGGTCGACGGCGCCCAGCGCACGAACGTGGCCGGCGTCTACGCGATCGGCGATCTTGTGCACGGCCCGGCGCTCGCGCACAAGGCCTCTGACGAGGGGATAATCGCCGCCGAGGACGCGGCCGGGATCGCGACCCATTCACTCGCCTACGAGGACATTCCCCGCGCGACCTTCTGCACGCCCAACGTCGGCTCCTTCGGCTTGACCGAGCAGCAGGCGCGTGCGGCCGGCCATGACGTCGTGATCGGCAAGGTTCCCTACGGCGCGGTCGGCGGCGGCATCGTCTACGGCGACCGCACCGGGCTGGTCAAGCTCGTGGGAGAGCGCAAGTACGGCGAGCTGCTCGGCGGGCACATCGTCGGCGCGCGAGCCACCGAGCTAATCCAGGAGCTCGTCAACGTGCGTGCGCTGGAGGGCGGCTTCGCCGAGGTCGCGCGCATCGTCCACGGCCATCCGACGCTGTCAGAGGCGGTCATGGAGGCCGGTCGGGCCGCGGACGGCTGGCTGATCCACGGCTAGGCTGCAAGGCGATGTCCAGCGCGGACGCCGCCTTCTATTTCGACCTGGCCTCGCCGCTCGCGTACCTCGCCTCGGAGCGTGTGCTGCAGGCGATGCCGGTGGCATGCGAGTGGCAGCCGCTGCTGGCGCGCGAGCTGCCAAGCGCTGAGACGTTTGAGGGCTTTCGCTGCCGCGACGACGAGGAGATCTTCCGGCTAGAGGTCGAGCGCCGCGCGCGTGAGCTGGAGCTGCAGCCGCTGCGCTGGCCCGCGCCGTTCCCGTTTGACAGCGAGCTTGCGATGCGGGCCGCGACCTACGCCAAGTCGATCGGGCGCACCGTCGCCTTTGCCCAAGCCGCCTTCCGCCAGGCCTTCGCCGGTGGGCGCTCGCTGGCCGATCCCGACAACGTGCTGATCGCGGCGGCCGCCTGCGAGATGCACCCGTCGGCGGTGTTCAAGGCAATTGAAATGGGGTCGGTCGCCGCCCAGCTGAGCGAGGCCACCGCCGCTGCCGCCGCTGCCGGCGTCAAGGACGTGCCGGCCGTGCGCGTCGGCGAGCGGGTGTTCCACGGCGAGCGCGCGCTCGACGACACCGCGTCGATGGCGATATCGGGATGAGAGCCGGGCGCTGCTTTCGCGTGATCGTGCGTCGCGGCGGCTTGATGCCTGCGTTCCTGGCCAGCCCGGACCGGATCGACCACATCGAGGTCGTGGAGATAGCCGGCGGCGAGGTCGTGTTCTTCTGGGACCTGCCGCCACAAGCGGCTTCGCGAATCGCACGGGAAGTGCGCGAGGACCTCAACCTGATGGAGCGCGAGGACTTCCTCGCGCGCTGGAGTACCGTGGAAGACTGATGCAGCTGCCCGAGCCCGACGTCGCACGCGAGTGGCTCGCGACCATGACGCTGATCCGCCGCTTCGAGGAGCGCGCGGGCGAGATGTACGCGCGCGCGAAGATCGGCGGCTTCCTGCACCTGGCGATCGGCGAGGAGGCGACGATCGTCGGCAGCTGCCGGGCGCTGCGCGACAGCGACTACCTGGTCTCCACCTACCGCTCGCACGGCGACGCGATCGCCCGCGGCACCCCGCCCGAGCGGGTGATGGCCGAGCTGTTCGGCAAGGCGGCAGGCTGCTCCAAAGGACACGGCGGGTCGATGCACATGTTCGACGGCGAGCGCCGCTTCATGGGCGGCTACGGCATAGTCGGCGGCAACCTGCCGATCGCCGCAGGCATCGCCCTCGCTTGCGACCAGCTCGGCACCGACGAGGCGACGCTTTGCACGTTCGGCGACGGCGCCTCCAACCAGGGCACGTTCGGCGAGACGCTCAACCTCGCAGCACTGTGGAAGCTGCCGGTCGTGTTCATGGTGATTAACAACCAGTTCGGCATGGGCACCTCGCTTGCCCGCCACAGCGCAGTCACAGACCTGCAGCGCAAGGGCGAGTCGCTGGGAGTGCCAGGGATGCGCTGCGACGGCATGGACGTGCTCGACACTCACGCCGTGGTCTCGGAGGCTCTGTCGCGGGTGCGGCAGGAGCGCTGCCCGCTGTTGGTGGAGGCCGTCACGTACCGCTTCCGCGGTCATTCGATGGCAGATCCCGAGGATTACCGCAGCAAGGAGGAGGTGGCTCAGTGGCGCGAGCGCGACCCGCTGCCCGCCTTCGCCTCGCTGCTCGAACGAGAAGCGATGCTGAGCGCCGAGCAGCGCGCTCAGATCGAGCACGAGGCCAGCGAGCGCGTTGACGCCGCCGAGCGCTTTGCCGAGGAGGCGCCGTTCCCGGGCCCGCACACGCTCTACGAAGACGTGTACGTGATGGACGGGCAGCCGCGTGGCCACTACCACGCTGACGGCAGCGAGAACGAGCGGCGCGTGGCGGCAGCGCCGGCGCTGGCGCCGGACAGCACCATCACAGCAGCACAGCCCGCCGCTGAGGCCGCCGCGGCCGTGCAGGAGCGGCCATGACCGAGCTGCGCTACCGCGACGCGTTGAAACTGGCGCTGCGGGAAGAGATGCAGCGCGACGAGCGCGTGCTCTTGATGGGCGAGGACATCGGCGTCTTCGGCGGCGCCTTCAAGGTCACATCGGGCCTGCTGGAGCAGTTCGGTGAGGCGCGTGTGCGCGACACGCCGATCTCCGAGAACACGATCGTCGGCGTGGGCGTCGGAGCCGCGATGGTCGGGCTGCGGCCAGTGGTCGAGCTGATGACGATCAACTTCTCGTTGCTGGCGTTCGATCAGATCGTCAACCACGCTGCGCACATCCACTACATGTTCGGCGGCCAGGCGCGCGTGCCGCTGGTCGTGCGCATGCCCCAAGGGGCCGGCCACCAACTCGGTCCGACGCATTCGCACAGCCTGGAGGCGATGTTCCTGCACGTCCCGGGCCTGCTGGTCGCAGCCCCGGCGACAGCCGCCGATGCGCGCGGGCTGCTGAAGGCAGCGATCCGCAACGAGAATCCCGTCATCTTCATCGAGCACGAGTCACTGTACGGAGTGCGCGGCGAGGTCGACGAGGACGATCGGGAGCCGGGCGTGTTCGGCAGCGCCCGCATTGCGCGCGAGGGCGCCGACGTCACGATCGTCGGCGTCTCGCGGATGGCGCTGACGGCGGAGCGAGCAGCCGAGCAGCTTGGTAGCGAGCACAAAGTCAGCGCGGAAGTGATCGATCCGCGCACACTGCGCCCGCTCGACCTCGACACGATCCTGCGCTCGGTCGCCAAGACCAACCACTGCGTGGTGGTGGAGGAGGGCTGGCCGCATGGCGGCGTTGGCGCCAACCTGGCGGCGCTCGTCTCAGAACAGGCTTTCGACGACCTCGACGCGCCGGTGATGCGCGTCAGCGGCGCCGACGTGCCGATGCCATATTCAAAGCCACTTGAGCAAATCGCCTATCCGCACGAGGGCGATGTCGTGCGCGCGGCGTTGGACGTGCTTGGCGGCGCGATCCCGGTCGGTGTGGAGGCAGCGCGATGACCGACGTGGTGATGCCGCGGCTGTCCGACACGATGGAGGAGGGCACGATTCTGCGCTGGCTCAAGCGAGACGGGGAGCACGTGGCGCGCGGAGAGGAGTTGGTTGAGATCGAGACGGACAAGGCGTCGATGACCTACGAGTCGGACAGGGAGGGGACGTTGCGGACAGTGGCTAGCGAGGGCGACACGCTGGCTGTGGGGGAGCTGATCGCGCGAATCGAGGGGGACTCCGAGGCACCTGCCGTCAAAACCGCCGCCGCACAGGTGCAACCGGCGGCCGCTCCCACACCGTCAGCCTCTCCCGCACAGCCTGAGCCCCTCCCAACCGCTCACTCACAGCCAGAGCCCGCTGCGACCACTCCAGCGCAGCCGGTCCCCGCCCCGCCCAACGGCCAGCTCGGCGATCGTGCCGTACCGCCGAGCGCCAGAGTCAAGGCGTCGCCGTTGGCCAGACGGATCGCACGCGATAGTGGAGTGGACCTCGCCGGCGTCCACGGCAGTGGGCCGGGCGGGCGCATTGTCAAGGCCGACGTACAAACACAGACGGGATCGACGCCCGTCGAGCCCGCGACCCCGGCCGAGCCGGCTCTCGCCCCACCCGCCGACGTCACCGCTGCCAAGGGCGAGACGACCACTGTCGAGCTGTCGCGCACCCAACGCACGATCGCCCGGCGCATGGCCGAGTCCAAGGCCACGATCCCCGACTTCACGCTCACCGCCGACATCGACATGCGGGAGTGTGTCGATCTGCGTGCCGAGCTCAAGCCACTCTCCCACGACGGAGCGCCCACCTACAACGATATGATCGTCAAGGCCTGCGCACTGGCCCTGCGCGAGCACCCCCGCGCCAACGGCAGCTACCGCGACGGGCGTTTCGAGCTGCACTCGCGCGTGAACGTCGGTGTCGCGGTCGCCGTCTCCTCGCAGGACCCGACCGCCGGCGCCCTTGTCGTGCCCACCATCTTTGACGCGGACGCCAAGGCGCTTGGCGAGATCGCGCGCGAGACGCGCACGTTGGCGCAGCGTGTCCGCGACGGCTCGATCACGCCGCCGGAGCTGGGCGGCGCCACCTTCACCGTCTCGAACCTCGGCATGTACGGGATTCGCCAGTTCACGGCGATCGTCAACCCACCTCAGGCGGCGATCCTCGCCGTCGGCGAGGTCGAGCCGCGACCGGTCGCCCGCAAGAAGAAGGCGGTCGTACGCCCGACGATGACCGTTACCCTCGCCTGCGACCACCGCATCCTCTACGGAGCCGATGCCGCGCTGTTCCTTGCGCGCGTGCGCGAGCTGTTGGAAGAGCCGGCGGCGTTGACGCTGTAGCTAGGCTGATTCCATCACTATCGCAATCGAGCAATACCCCCCTTTCGTCGCCGTCGCAAGCGATGACATCGATGTCCGTTGCCTCGGCACGCTCCCCTACCAAGACGCACTGGCGCTACAGCAGCAGCTGCAGTCCGAGCGCCAGGCGAACCGGCGGCCAGACACCCTGCTGCTGTTGCAACACCCCCCCGTCTACACCCGCGGCCGACGATCGATAGTCAAAGGGGCCTCCGATCGGCCGACCACCGAGAGCGAGCTGCCGCTCAGCGATGCCTTCTACCGCAACAAGGGCATCGAAGTGCTCCCAACCGACCGCGGCGGCCGCGTCACCTACCACGGCCCCGGCCAGCTGGTCGGCTACCCGATCATGCGTGTGAGCGACATCGGCGCACACCTGCGCACTATGGAAGCCGCGATCGTCGCGGCCCTTGCCGAGTACGGCATCCAAGCTCGCTCCCGCTGCGCGGAGGGCATCGACTACACAGGCGTGTGGGTGCAGGAGCGCAAGATCGCATCGATCGGCGTCCACCTGTCACGTGGCGTCTCCACCCATGGCTTCGCCGTCAACGTCGAAAACGACCTGACACCGTTCCAGTGGATCGTGCCGTGCGGCCTCGACGGCGTGGCCATGACCTCCCTCGCGCGCGAGCTGGGCCACACCCCGGACGGCGGCATCGACGCCTTCGCCGAGACGATGGCGCGCTGCTTCTGCGCCGCTCACGGTCGCGAGGCGACATCGCCATGAGCACGGTCGAGAACACGCCGATCGAACGCGAGCACGCCACCCGCTCGCGTGCCAACCCCGGTGGCATGGACGTGCTGAAGGTGCTCGGCGGCGAAGTGCGCCCGCTGCGCGAGCGCAAGCCGCCGTGGTTCAAAGTGCCCGCCGCCGGCGGCGCGCGCTACCGCGAGCTTTCGGCGCTGATTAAAGAGGAGAACCTGCACACCGTCTGCCAGGAGGCGGCCTGCCCGAACGTCGGCGAGTGCTGGGAGCGCGGCACCGCCACTTTCATGATCCTTGGCGACACCTGCACGCGCCGCTGTGGCTTTTGCAACGTGAAGACGGGCAAGCCAACCTGGGACGACCCGCTGGAGCCGGCGCGCGTAGCGCGCTCGATCGCGCGCATGGGGCTGCGCCACGCGGTCGTCACCTCGGTCGATCGCGACGACCTCCCGGACAAGGGCGCATCGGCGTTCGTCGGCGTGATCCGCCAGGTGCGCCAGCAGGCCCCGGGCTGCCAGATCGAGGTGCTGACCCCAGATTTCCAAGGCCAGGAGATGCCGCTGGCGAAGGTGATCGCCGAGCGGCCCGACGTGTTCAACCACAACGTCGAGGTCGTCCCGCGCCTGTATCCGGTCGCGCGCCGCGGCTCACAGTTCGAGCGCTCCTGCCGCGTGCTGCGCACCGCGGCCGAGCTGGGCGAGGGCGAGGTCCTCACCAAGTCAGGGCTGATGGTCGGCCTCGGCGAGACCCACGAGGAGATGGTGCAGACGTTCGAGCGGCTGCGCGAGCACGACGTGCAGGTCCTGACCGTTGGCCAGTACCTACGCCCCTCCGAACGCCACTTGCCGGTCGTGCGCTACTGGCACCCGGACGAGTTCAAGGCGCTGGAGCAGGCCGCGTACGCGCTCGGCTTCGACCATGTTGCCGCCGGTCCGCTGGTGCGCTCCTCTTATCACGCAGATCAGCACGTGCCGCAGCCACGGCCTGGCGTGGGGCCGCTAGCCGCTGGTTGACGAGCCTGCAGGCATGAGCCGGGCTCCTGGCCCGTACAGGAAACGGCCCGTTGCGGAAATTTAGTCCGCCCATTCGCGGAACAGAACTACGACCGAGCGCGGAAAACAATAGTATGGCGACGTGGCTACAACACTCCCTAGGATCGTCGAGCGACGACTCGGCGAGGTTGTGCGAAGACGGCTGGAGACCGAGTCGGTCATCGTGCTGCAAGGCCCCCGAGCCGTGGGAAAGTCAACTCTGCTGCAGGCTCTGGCAGCCTCGACGAATTCTAAGATCGTCGATCTCGATGACCTTGCCACGCGCGACGCCGTTCAGATCGACCCTGCCCTTTTTGTTAGTGGCCGGGGCCCTGTGCTGATCGACGAGTTCCAGCATGCCCCCGAGTTGCTCGACGCGATCAAGGCCGAGCTCAATCGCGACGGGTCCCCCGGCAGATTCGTGCTCACTGGATCGACGCGATACGCGACGCTTCCTGCCGCAGCACAGGCGCTCACCGGACGCGCGCACCGGATCGACGTGCTTCCGCTGTCCCAAGGCGAGATCGCGGGTGCCAGAGAGGACTTCGCCGCGGCGCTCATGATTGAGCCCGGGTCGCTCGTGGATGGGCACTCGTCGGCGACCGCTCGCGACGAATATGTGAGCCGCGTCGTGGCGGGTGGCTTCCCGCCGGCGCTCCACCGTGCCCGACCGGGGGATCGCACACGCTGGTTCGGCGACTACCTCGATCTCGTTATCGAGCGCGACGTTATGGAGCTATCGCGCGTACGCCAGCGACGGGCGCTGCCCCTGCTGCTGCGCCAACTCGCCAGTCAGACCGCTCAGGTGCTCAACATCGCCAAGGCCGCGGCGGCAATCGGGCTGGAGAAGTCGACGGCCGAGAATTACACCAAGCTGCTGGAAAGCGTGTTTATGGTCCACCAGCTTCCCGCCTGGGGAACGATACTCGGCTCGCGAGTCAGGTCAGCGCCCAAGGTCCACGTGGTAGACAGCGGTCTTGCTGCGCACCTGTTGCGACTGTCCAGGGAAAAGCTCACAATGGCTACCGCGCAGGCACTCACCGAGTTTGGCCACCTGCTGGAGACCTTCGTAGTGGGCGAGGTGTGCAAGCAACTCGACTGGCTCGACGCGCCGGTGCAACGAGGTCATTGGCGGACTCGCGATGGCGCGGAGATCGACCTGGTCCTCGAACGCGAAGATGGGATGATCGCGGCGGTCGAGGTCAAGGCGTCCTCTCGCGTCCCAGCCTCAGAGTTGCGCGGCCTGCTCGGCCTGCGTCGCAAGCTGGGAAGCCAGTTCCTCGGGGGGGTCGTCCTCTACACCGGCGCGCGTTCCTACACCTACGAAAGTGACGTACACGTGGTCCCGGTGGCCAGGCTCTGGAGCTGTGCGGCCTAATGCTGCCGCTAAAGGACAACCTCCCACACGAGCGCGTGCCGCTCGTCGTGCTGGCACTTGCGATCTTGAACGTGCTCGCCTACGCCCTCCCCGCCAAGCCACTGCCGCTCGCCCCGACGCTGCTTGACCTGGCCGCGCTGGCCCTGCTCGGCCCAAGCGTGGAGGCCGCGCTCGGCCACCCCCGCTTCGCGGCCCTGTGCCTGGCCGGCGCCGCTGCCGGAGTCGGCCTCGGCGCCGCGCTCAGCGAAGGCACAAGCGCGACAACTGCGTTCGCAGCCACCGGCGCCACGGTGGCGACGCTCGCCGCCTATGTCACCCGCTTCCCCCGCGCCCGTGTGATCGGCCTCGTGCTCGTCCCGTTTGCCGTCACGATCGTCGAGGTCCCCGCGGCGATCCTGCTGGGCGCCTGGACCGCCGCCCAGCTCTACCTCGGCCTTGCCCGATGACGCGCGTCGTCGTGTTGGCGATCGCGCTCGTCTTCATCGTCGGCTTTGCGATGCTGACGATCAGCGGCATCGCTCACGCCGGCCTGGGCATCGAGTCGATTCTCTCCTTGATCGTGCTTGCGCTGCTAGTGGTGGGCATCGTCGGGGCTTTGCGCAATCCTCCAAGGAGATGAGAGCCTTCTCAGAGCTTGGCGAGCGAGCATCCGCTCGGCTGGCGCCCATGCGCACATGAACGACTCGCGGCTCCTGGAGTTGGAGCGCGAACTGCGACGGCGCAAGCGGGCAGCGGCCAGAGTCAGGCGACAGCAGCGGCGGCGGCTGACGCGGATCGTGCTCGCGGTGGTCACGGTCGCCGTCGTGGCGGTGGTCGCGGTCACAAAGCTGCTGCCGGCCGTGGGGCTGGACGGCGGCCCGGGCACGAGCGACGCCCACACTCGATCCGATCCGGCCCGCCACGTCGCCACACAGCCGCCGCGACCGACGCGCTCCCCGAGCGGCCTGCCGCTCGGGCGGACGCCGCTGGACCTCGACCTCAGCGGCGCCGACGACCCGGTCCAGGCCAGCTTCCACAAACCTCCGCGAGCGGGCCTGCTGTTCGACCTGAGCAGCGGGCGCGTGCTGTGGCAGCTGAACCCACTGACGCACCTGCACATCGCCAGCCTGACGAAGATGATGACCGCGCTGCGCGTCGTGCGCAGCACACACCCCGACGAAGACGTGCTCGTGACCAAGGCCGCCGTCGAGGCCGGCGGCTCGAAGGTCGGCGTGCTGCCGCTTGGCAAGCAGGTAGTGCTGCGCACAATGCTCTACGGGCTGCTGCTGCCTTCCGGCAACGACGCGGCGATGGCGCTGGCCCAGCACGTCTCCGGCAGCGCCGGCGCGTTCGTGGAGACGATGAACGCCGAAGCCGCGCGCCTGGGCATGGGCTGCACGCACTACACCTCCCCCTCGGGCTACATCAACGCGCGCAACTACTCCTGTGCGGCGGACCTGGCCGAGCTGGCTCACGTCGACCTCGAACAGCCGCGGATCGCCCACATCGTGCGCGCCGCCAAGGCGGTCGAGCCGCTGCCGATCAAGGGGGGTGAGGTATGGCTGTACAACAACAACCCGTTGCTCGTGTACGGCTACCCGGGCGCGACCGGCCTGAAGACCGGCTACACCGAACTGGCCGGCGATTGCCTGGTCGGCACGGCCGAGCGCGACGGCGTGAGGCTCGGCGTCGTGCTGCTGCACTCACCCGAACTGGGACGGCAGGCAGAGTTCCTGCTCAACCGCGGCTTTGAGGCCTACGGCCAGGCCCCGGTGGAGGCGCCGGCGGTACCACCAGGACGCTGAGCGCGGCGCTTGCGCGCCGGTCGGGCACTAGGAGTACCCTGTCCTCTCACAAATTGACTGGCCAGTCAGCCAAAGGGAGAGCATCGTGGATCTTGACGACACGCCCGAGCAGGCAGAGCACCGCGCCAGGGTGCGCGCCTGGCTTGAGCAGAACAAGGCACAGGCACCCGTCCTCAGCGGGCCGGGCGCACTCACCGACGAGGCCGAGATCCTCTCGGCGCGCAGGGCATGGCAGGGCAAGCTCGCCGAGGCCGGGCTTGCCGGGGTCACGTGGCCAAAGGAGTACGGCGGCCAGGGCCTCGGGCCGATCGAGCAGGTGATCTGCAACCAGGAGATCGCCCGCGCCGGCGTCCCGGGCATCCTCGACGCGATCGGCGTCGGCATGCTCGGGCCGACGATCATCGCCCATGGCTCTGAGGAGCAGAAGTCCCGCTACCTCGGGCCGATGCTGCACGGCGACGAGGTCTGGTGCCAGCTGTTCTCAGAGCCCGCCGCGGGCTCGGACCTGGCGGCGGTGCAAACGCGCGCGCGCCAGCAGGAGGACGGGTCGTGGCGGTTGAGCGGGCAGAAGGTATGGACGACCAACGCCCAGTTCTCCTCCTACGGCCTGCTGCTTGCGCGCACCGACCCCGACCAGCACAAGCACAAGGGCCTGACGATGTTCGTCGTGCCGATGGACGCGGAGGGCGTGACCGTGCGCGGGTTGCGTCAGATCTCCGGCGAGGCCGAGTTCAACGAGGTCTTCTTCGACGATGTCGAGCTTGCGGCCGACGCGGTCGTCGGCGGTGTCGGCAACGGCTGGGGGACCGCGCTGACGACGCTGATGTTCGAGCGCGTCACGATCGGCCTCGGCGGCGAGGGCCTTGGCTACAACTCGGTTCGCTTCGCCGGCGGCATCGCCGCCGACGAGCACGGCCGCCGCGACGCTGAGGTGCGCAAGGAGCTGGGCGAGATCGCCAGCGAGCTGTTGGCGGTTCGCTTCACCGGCTATCGCACGCTGACCGCTCTGCAGCGCGGCCAGATCCCCGGCCCGGAGGCGGGCCTCGCCAAGGTGACGATCGTCAACGGAGCGATCAAAGCAGGCGATCTGATCGCCGACGTGCTCGGGCCAGACGCTCTGGATGAGAGCAGCGAGTGGTCGTACATGATCTCCTTCCTGCCCGGGCTGAAGTCGGCCGGCGGCACCGAAGAGATCCTGCGCAACACGATCGGCGAGCGCGTGCTGGGCCTGCCGCCCGAGCCGCGCCTTGACAAGGGAATCCCGTTCTCGGAGCTGCGCTCCAAGGAAGGAGCGGCCGTATGAACCTGACACTCTCAGACGAGCAGGAGTTCCTGCGCGAGGCCGCCCGTGGCACGCTCTCGCGCTTCAAGACCTTCGAGGCCGCCCGCGAGGCGCTGGATACCCCCCGAGGGGGCACGGGCGGCCGGGGCGAGCTGCCGGACCTGTGGCCGACCGCCTGCGAGGCAGGCTGGCCGGGCCTGTTGATCGACGAGCAGCACGGCGGCGCCGGCCTTGACGCCTTCGACGCGATGCTGGTGCTGGGTGAGTGCGGCCGCGTGCTCGCGCCGGTGGCGCTGCTCGGCCACCTGCCGGCGACGGCGATCCTGAACGCGTCCTCGGACGCGGGCGAGCTGCTTGAGCCGCTGGCAAGCGGCGAGCGCCGCGCCGCCTACCTGCCCGCGATGCCGCCGAGCGACCTGTCCGAGCAGTGGACGGCCGACCCCGAGCACGGCAGCACGCGGCCGGCCTCTCCAACGGCAACGGCAGCCGGTGAGGGCAAGGCAAGCGCCAGCGGCAAGCTCGGCTTCGTGCCGGACGCGCCGGGCGCTGACCTGCTGGTCGGCGTCGCTTTGCTCGATGGCAAGCCGACGGCCGTGGCGATCGAGACATCGGCGAGCGGTGTGAACATCGAGGATGTGCGCCGCTACGACGCGACCCGCTCGCTCGGCCACGTCACACTCGACGGTACCGAGGCGCGCGTGCTTGACGCGCCCGTCGATGCACTGGCAGGAGCCTGGCATCTGGCGCAGGCGCTGATCGCCGCCGAGTCGATCGGCAGCGTCGAGACGGCGCTTGACGTGTCGGTCGCCTACGCCAAGGAGCGGTTCACGTTCGGGCGAGCGATCGGCTCCTATCAGGCGGTAAAGCACTCTCTCACCGAGGTGTTGCGCCAGCGCGAGAACGGGCGCTCGCTGCTCTACTACGCCGGCTGGTCGCGCAACGGCGCCCCGGCGGAGTTCCCGCTGGCCGCCAGCGCGGCGCGTTCGGTTGCCGGCAGGGCACTGGACCAGGCGGCGCGCACGATGATCTCCGTGCACGGCGGCATCGGCGCCACCTGGGAGCACGACGCACCGTTGTACTTCCGCCGCGCCCAGCTCTCCCGCCGCCTGCTCGGCGGCACCGCGGCGGCTAGCGACCGTGTCGCGGGCGAGCTGATCGCGCAGGCCGACGCCGCGTAGAGGCCTTGTGGGCGGCGGTGGCGGCTTCCTGGGCTTCCAGCGAGGCCGCCACCGGAGCGCCATAGGCGGCGTGGACCGCTTCCACCATCGCCCGCGGCACGCCGCAGTTGACGCAAAAGCCGTGTTGCGACCAGAAGATGGCGCGTGCCAGCACCTGATCGGCGTAAGTGACGCCGGTGGCGTCGTGGCCGTAATAGTCGTAGGCCGAGCCCCAAGCCGAACCGTCCAACGCGAGGCCGGCGCCATCCGCTGAGAGCAGGTGCGCGGCGGCCATGATCGAGTCGAAGTCGTCGTAGATCGAGGGATGACGCGCAGTCATGTGGTTGTAGAACGCCGGGCGGCGGCCATAGCGGTAGGAGTTGCTGACGAGCGACCAGGTGGACCCAGCGGATTCCCGTCCAGCGCCATTCTTGACGTTGAACTGCATCGGCCCGCCACAGCAGCCGGCGAAGTTCAGGCCGTGGTAGATACCCGGCGCCGTCGAGAAGGCCGACTCCTGGCGGTGGATCGAGGCCACCAGCAGCCAGTTGACGCCGAACGTGCGCTGGGCGGTCGCATAGATCGGATAGAAGCCCTGCATCCAAGCGGTTGAGATGTGGGTGCTGGTGGGATCGAGATAGACAGCAAGGTCGCGCTGAGCCTGCGTGCTCGACGGATCGCCAACAATCGCGTTGTGGCCACCATCGACTATGCGACTAGCGACAGTCAACGCGCCGCTGGGCGTTGGGGTCGCGGCCACCGCCAACACAGGTGGCGGAGTAGCGCCAGGCGCAGGAGCCGAGCCGAGCACGCCGCTGAGCGCGAGTGCCAACACGGCGACACCGAGCGCGGCGATGGCGAGCGCGACCCCCCACGCTCCGCGCTCCGGGCCCGGCGCGGGCACGTGCGCATCGATCTGTTCCATGCCGCCTACGCTAGCGACAGTGAGCCCAGCTTGGCGCCGAGTGCCTCTAGCAGCTCCTGGAAGGAAGATTCGAACTTCTCCACGCCCTCGCGCTCCAGCGTGTCGGTGACGTCGTCGTAGTCAACCCCCGCCGCGGCCAGCCGGTCGAACACCGCCCTGGCCTCGGAGACGCCCTCGGTCAGCGTTGCCCGCGGCTTGCCGTGGTCTTGGAAGGCGCGAATCGTCTCCTCGGGCATCGTGTTGACGGTGTCCGGCCCGATCAGCTCGTCTACGTACAGCGTGTCCGGGTAGGCCGGGTTCTTGGTCGAAGTCGACGCCCACAGCACGCGCTGCGGCGTGGCGCCCTTGCCGACCAGATACTGCCAGCGCGCGCCGGCGAAGATGTGCTGGTAGCGCTGGTAGGCGAGCTTGGCGTTGGCGATGGCCAGCTTTCCCTTGAGCTCGTCAGGCGCTTTCAGCTCCTCCAGCCGGCGGTCGGCCTCGGTGTCGATGCGCGAGACGAAGAAGCTTGCGACCGAGCTGACCTTGCGCGGGTCGCCACCCTCGGCGACCAGGCGCTCCAGGCCGCGCACATAGGACTCGGCGACCTCTTCGTAGCGGCGCAGCGAAAAGATCAGCGTCACGTTGATCGAGTGCCCCTTGGCGATCACGTCCTCGATCGCAGCTAGGCCCGGCTTGGTCGCGGGGATCTTAACGAGCAGGTTCGGGCGGTCGATCTGCTCGTGCAGGCGGATCGCCTCGCGATAGGTCGCAAGCGTGTCGTAGGCCAGGCGCGGGTCGACCTCGATCGAGACGTAGCCGTCTCGGCCAAGTCCCCCATCCCAGGTAGGACGGAACAGGTCGCAGGCCTCGCCGACGTCCTGCTGGGCCAGCGCCCAGAAGGCCTGCTCGGAGTCATCGTGGCCAAGCTCACGTAGCTCGTCGTCGTAGGCGCCATCGCCCGCGGTCATCGCCTTCTCAAAGATCGACGGGTTGGAGGTCGCGCCGACAACTGCGTCGTCGTCGATCAACGCCTGCAGCTCTCCTTTGCGAATCGACTCGCGTGAGAGATAGTCAATCCAAACGCTCTGGCCAAGCGCGGAGAGGCGTTGCAGTGATGAGTCGCCTGACATCTCTTCTCCTCCAGCTTAGGACGCGGCCTCGATCACGGCTCGTGCCCGCTCGGCGATCGACTCCGCTGTGAAACCAAACTTTTCGAGCACGGTCGTACCCGGCGCCGAAGCGCCGAAACGATCGACGCCGAGCACGTCGCCGCCGTCGCCAACCCACTTCCACCAGCTCAGCGGCACGCCGGCCTCAACCGCCAAACGCGCACGCACGCTTGGCGGGATCACGCTGTCGCGGTATGCCGCGTCCTGCGCCTCGAACAGTTCGATACACGGCATCGAGACAAGCCGCACGCGCTTGTCCTCGGCCGCCAGCGCTTCGCCGGCCTGAAGCGTCGGCGCGACCTCGCTGCCGGTGGCAATCAGCACGACATCGGGATCGCCGTCCTCGTGGGACTGCCACAGCACGTAGCCGCCGTGCGCGACGCCCTGCAAGGAGGTGCCCTGCAGCACCGGCAGGCCCTGGCGCGAAAGCAGCAGCGCCACCGGGCCGTCCTCGCGCTCCAAGCCAACCTGCCAAGCCGCCGCCGTCTCGTTGGCGTCAGCCGGGCGCATAACCCACAAGCGCGGGATCGCGCGCAGCGCCGCGTAGTGCTCGACCGGCTGGTGGGTCGGGCCGTCCTCGCCCAGGCCGATCGAGTCGTGCGTCCACACCCACAGCACCGGCAGGCCCATCAGCGCTGAGAGTCGCACCGACGGGCGCATGTAGTCGGAGAAGACCAGGAATGTCGAGCCGTAGGGCTTGACCATGCCACCGTGAGCGGCCAAGCCGTTGACGATCGCTCCCATCGCGTGCTCGCGGATGCCGAACGGGACGTTGCGCCCGGCGTGCACGCGCGAGAACTCGCCGGCGCCCTCGAAGGTCGTCTTGGTCGACTCGACCAGGTCGGCCGCGCCGCCGGCCATCGTCGGCGCGTATTGGCCGATCGCGGCCATCGTCTTCTGGCCCGCGACGCGCGTGGCGGGCTTTTCGCCGACCTCAAAGCGCGGCAATGCCTCGCGCCAGCCCTCGCGCAACTTGCCTTCCCAGGCGCGGTCCCAGTCCTCGGCATGCTCGGGATAGCGCTCGCGCCAACGCGCCTCGCGCTCGGCCCACTCGGCCTGCGAAGCAGCACCCGGCTCGCGCAGTGACATGTGCCCGTACACGCGCTCATCCACAGCGAAATGCGAGTCGGGATCGAAGCCCATCGCTTGCTTGGTGGCGCGAACCTCATCCTCGCCGAGTGGCGCGCCGTGCGCTTTGGCCGTGTCGACGGCGTTCGGTGCCGGGTAGGCGATGTGCGAGCGGATCTGGATGAAGGAGGGCCGCTCGGTTTCCTCGCGCGCGGCGATCAGAGCGCGCTGCAGCGCCTGCACGTCCTCGGAGTCATCGACGCGCTGCACGTGCCAGCCGTCGGCGTGCATGCGCGCGGCGTGGTTCTCTGTGTCGAAGGAGATCGAGGTAGTGCCGTCGATCGTGATGCGGTTGTCGTCGTAACAGACGATCAACTTGCCCAGCCCGAAGTGGCCGGCGATCGAGGCGGCTTCCTGGGAGACGCCCTCCATCATGTCGCCGTCCGAGCAGATCGCGTAGGTGTGATGGTCGACCAGCTCATAGCCGGGACGGTTGAAGCGATCGGCCAAGAAGCGCTCGGCCATCGCCAGCCCGACCGCGTTGGCGACTCCCTGCCCGAGCGGGCCGGTGGTCACCTCGACGCCGGGTGTGTGGCCACGCTCGGGGTGGCCTGGCGCGCGCGAGCCCCACTGGCGGAAGTTCTGCAGGTCCTGTAGCGACAGGTCGAAGTCGCACAGGTGCGTGAGCGCGTACTGCAGCACGCAGGCGTGGCCGGCGCTGAGCACGAAACGGTCGCGGTCGCGCCACTGCGTGTCGGCCGGGTTGACTCGCAGCATCCGCTGGTAGAGGACGTAGGCCAGCGGCGCCAGCGCCATGGCCGTGCCGGGGTGGCCGGCGTTGGCCTTCTGCACGGCGTCCATCGCCAGGGCCCGGATCGTGTCGATCGAGAGACGGCGGATCTGGCCGTCCTCCTCGGTCTGGCCAGGCTCGGGGCGGGTGTTCGCCTCGGTGGTCGGCATAGGCCGCTGATCCTAGCGGCGCGAGCGGGCGGCCGGCTCAGCGGTGTGGCATGGGCTCGGCCATGCCACACCCGCTACGCCTCGACGACTAACCGAACAGGTCCATGAACTGGCCGAGGGTCTCGTCAAGTTCCTTCCACCCTACGCCCGCGGCTTTCGCGGCTTCATTCAGAGATTTGAAGACTTCCGTGCCGGCGTCAACCAGTTCCTGCATCACATGGTGTTCGTGAATGAATTCTTCTTCTGCCTTGGTGCGCACCATGTGGTAATAAAGATGGTGGCTTCCACAGTAATGAGTGTTGATTATCGGCCCACCGATCTTAAAGAAATCCAAGCACTCCGGCGGACTTTCGTCGTGGCTGAAGTAGTGCATCATCAATATAGACGGGTTCACCTTGCCTCTACCACTGCCACCACCGCCAAACGAGCCTTCAGAAGCTTCTTCAGAAGCCTCCCGTGCATTTTCTTCCGCTTCTATTCGCGCAGCCTGTTCTTCAGCGGCACGCCGGATAGCCGCTTCGGTCGCCGCTTCTGCTTCTTCATTTAGGAACGCACCCAGCCAACCTGGCGTCGCAACCGTGTATTCACCGCTTGGGTCGGCGCTGCCAACCGGATCGCCGTAGGTGTACGCATACTCGTTGGCCGACCCGCCTTCAACTGGATCCGGCTGCAAGAATCGTGCGATCCCCGGCACATACGAGCGGGCGCCCATCGCGATCACACCGGATGGCAGTTCCGTGCGCAAGGCGAACACTCCCTGCCATGAGTACCGCGGCGGGCTGCTCGTCCGCGGCACCCCATACTCGGTGGTGTCGCTTTTGCTCAACAAGCCTGTCGCCGTTTCGCTCAGCGATGCCGTGCCGACAATGTTCCTGTGCAGGTCCTCGATCTGCAGCACAGGCGATTCCGTCCCGTTCTGGGTGGCAACCAAGGAACCCTCAAACCCGTAGACGTTGCGCGTCGTTTTCCCGGAGGTGTCTTCAGTCCACGCCGGCTGATCGCTTTCGTCGTCGTAGGCGTACGTCAAAGTCGAGTTGGTGGTTCCGGTCGAGACGATTTCACGGTCGCGTCCGGCCGGGTCCAGGTTGTAGCCGATAGTCTCGCCGTTCTGGGACTGCGACGCGAGCGTACCGTCGACATAGAACGTACTCGTCAGCGCCGAGCCGCCGGCGTCAGCAGCCGGAAGTTTGGTGATGTCACCAAACGTGTTGTATTCCATCCCTGGATCGGTCAGTCTGTTGGCGCTGTCGTAGCTGTGATTGACGGCGGTGCCGCCTTCAGTCGCGCATTTCCCTCCGCTACCCGGCGTACGCGTGGTTAGGCTTGTGATGTTCGTTTCCTGTTCGTAGCCGTAGATCCGCGTAGTGCACCCTTCGCCCGCGGGCGTGTCCTGCGCGGTGGTCAGCCGACCGGCAGCGTCGTACACATAGGCTTGGTTCGACAGCGTGCTGGCCTGGCTCAGCGTCTGGCCATGGATAGACGGATATTCCGTCTCGCTGTACCAGACACAACCGGTTGTGCAATGCGTCGTCTTGACGTATTCGATGCCGACTTCGCGGCCAGTCGAATCGTACGTGCGATTCGCGGTCATCCTGTTGGGATATCCCTCGGCCGTCAGATTCCCTTCCAAGTCGTAGCCGGCCGTAAGGTAGCCCGTCGCGGAATCATATATGCCAGAAATAAGTCCGGCGTTTGAGTATTCGTATTCCTCTTCATAGGATTCGCCGCTCTCCCTGAGTGCATATAGGCGACCGTTATCATATTCGTACGTCGTCGAGTGACCGTCGGCGTCGGTGTAGAAGACAAGCTCACCCAACCTGTCGTACGTCGATTCGATGTTACGCGTTACGCCTTCAGCGGTTGTACTCGACTTCGTGAGAGCACCCGTTTCAGAGTTGTAGGCGTATTCGACGCTCGGCAAGGCCGTCCCGACGGACGAGCTGAGCGTCCTCTTGCTTGGCCTGCCCGCTTCGTCGTAGACGTTTGTGTTCGTTCTGGTTGTCGATCCGACCGTTTCCGTTGAGACCAGCGGCTCATCCCAGATGTTGTACGTCACAGTCGTCACGGGCAGGTTCGGCACGCCACTCGTTTCCGGCTGCGCCGCCGGCCGCTTCTCGCACGGCAGCCCAGCCCACGCCGGCTCATTGCCACATCCCGACACTTCCGAGTTGCTGCCGGCGCTGTAGTAGATCGTCTGCATCCCGTGTGTCCCGCCGGTACCGTGGCTTTCATGGGACAAAGCGGCCGGCACCCACTCGTCGACCCAGCCTTTGCGGTCCACGACGTACGCGTCGCCAGAGCTGTCGAGTACCAGCCCATACGAGTCTTCGATTTGTTCTTTTCCGGTGCCGCTGTTTCCAAACTGGAGCTTGTATGTCCCAGATGAGGAAAACACCTCGACACGACGATTCTCTGAGTCGTCAACAAGCAGATCCCCTTCGCTGTCAAACGCGATGCCCATTGGTTCCTGCATTGCGCCCGTGCCTTCGCCCAAGTGGCCAAATTGGCTCATGTACACACCGGCAGCGCTGAACTCCTCCACGCGACTGTCCCCAGTGTCGGAAACCCACACGTTGCCGGAGGGATCGACCGCGATGCCTTCCGGCGACTCGAACTGGCCATTGCCTTTGCCTTCGGAGCCAAAGATCCCGAATTCAGCTTCTTTTTCAGGGTTGATCCACTCGACCCGGCTGTCTTCGCTGTCGGCGATATAGAGACGTCCATTGTACGAGGAGTAGGCAACCGCTTCCGGCCTTTTCAACGCGATGCCGACCGAAGTCAGGTATTTCCCTTCTTTGCTGAAGGCGCCGACCACGTTCTCGCCGGAGTTGGCGACCCAGATCGTCCCGTTGCGGTCGATCGTGATGCCTTGCGGTTTCTTCAGTTCCCCTTCACTCCAGCCTTTGCCACCAAACTTCTTGATGAAGGTGCCACCGGAAGAGAACTCGTCGATGCGGTTGTTCCCGGTGTCCACCACGAACAGGTTGCCTTCCGAGTCCTGGGCAATACCGGATGGTTCACTCATCTGCCCGCTGCCGCTGCCGTAGCTTCCAAAGCTGGACTTGTAGATGTAGCCACTCAACACTTCTTCGCCCGGGGCTGCTGCTCCCGGCGTGCGCGTTTCCGTGACTTTGCCGGAACTCGGGTCATAGACAGCCGAGTGCACCAGATCCAGGCCTGACGGGTCGACGCGTGTCGCGGTGGGTTTGCGCAGAATCCAGCCAAGACCGTTCTGACCACCGTAGGAGTCAACAGTAGTGCGAATATCCGCTTCCGGTTCTCCCGCGATCTGAGCGCCTTCCGTCACCTTGGTAAGGAGCTTGTACGGTCCGCCGGCAGGAGCGCCTTCGTCATAGCTGTAAACCTTGTGCTTGCGCGCTTTGACCGTTGTTCCATTGGCCAACTTAACGGTGTGCAATGGGCCAAGAGTGCTGAGCAACTCGGTGCCTTCGCTGCCGTAGGTGCTCTGAGTGTCGAGCGTCTGCGAGACTTCCGCCGATTTCGACCCTTCTTTGAGCGCGGTTTCCCGGTCGTCGGCGCTGAGTGAGCGCACGACATCGCCGTAGGAGTTGTATTCACTGGTGGCGATGCCGCCCGTCGGTTCGGCCACATCCACCAAGCGGTCCGACGCATCGAAGTAATCGACCGTTGCGCCCTTGTAACTGGAGGCTGGCCAGAGTTCATAAGGTTCCGGCCAGCGCTTGGCTTTCCAAGCCGGGAAGATGGCGGTCCCTTCCACCGGCACGTCCGTCTGGGCCCACGTCGACGCTTCCGTGCTCCCAAGCGAATAGGGAGCAGCAGACCCCGAAACTGGCACGTTGTACTGGATCACCGTACCCCAAACCAGCCGATTGCCTTCGCCTTCGGTGAACGCCGTTGATGGATTGAACGTGATCAGATGGCCGGTCGTATCGACCGCCGCACAGATCGCATAACTGGCACAGGAGACGCTGGTCAGATGATCGCCCAGCTGATAGGTGTCGATCCATGTCCTGCCACCTGTGCGCGAGATGAATATATTCCCGTGGTCGTCCACCGCGACGCAGCGAACGTTGCAGGTGACGGCGGTGAAACTGTTGCCAGTGTCGATGCTCTGCTTGCTCACTGTGACGACGCCACTTTTGATTTCGAGCTTGAGCGCGTTGCCGGCCGCGTCGACTGCTACGCATAGTTCTTGATTGATGCAGTAAATCCCCGTCAACGACGTCGTGCCGTCGATGTTCGTTTCCGTCCAACTCGACGATTCCAATTGCGCCATACTGGTGGCCAGGTGCAGGTCGCCTGCGCTGTCCACGCTGACACAGGAGAATGACGCGGGGCACGAGACGCCCTTGATAGATCGACCGGACAGGCCCGGTTCCCTTTGCGTCCAGGAGGTTGACGCCGGATTCGTCGAGTAGGCGAAATTGCCGTTGTTGTCCTGGCCGGCGACGCAAAGCGACGTCAGCGGACAGGAAATCGCGTCGACGCCGTTCGCCGGGTTGTACGCCTGCGTCCAAGAGCCTCCCATCGCTCCGTAGTACAGCGTACCGCCGGCGCCGCCTTTTTCACCGTCGGCGACGACGCACAGATAAGCCTGGGGGCACGACAATGCCTGACTGGGGCTGGTGCCAGGGCCAGTCCAAGTGTGCCACGTCGCCGGGGATCCACTGCTGACGTTGGTGGCGTAGTAGACGTTGCCTTTGGCGTCGCTCGCCGCGCAGGTGGTGGATTCAGGCACGCATGAGACGGCGCTGAACGAACTGGACGACACCGATTGCGAGAGGCTGGAGGCGCCTGAGACGGCCGTCGCGATCGCCGCGCTCGGAGTCGTCACCGCGACGACGGCGCCGCCGCCGTTGATCGCGGTGACGCGGGCCTCCATCTTGTGACCAGCGTCCGCCGCGACCGGGGTGTACGTGTCGTTTGTCGCGCCCGGGACAACCTTGCATTCGGCGCCGGAGCTGTTGCACTGTTCCCACTGATAGCCATATGCGACCGGCCCGTTGGACCACGTGCCGTTCGACACGCCCAGCTGAACATTTACCAACGTCGATCCCGACAGTGCGGGTGCCGCGGTGTTGACAGGTGCGCTGCCGTTCCACAACGCCGTTTCAGCGGGCGGCCGCACCAACTTGATCATGCGTCCGGGAGTCGTGTCTGCCGCCGTCGTGCCATAGAGGAAGATCGACGACTCTTCGCCAGCTGGAGTGCTGGCCACGACATGGCCTTCGGCGTCGTATGCGTAGGTGGTCTTCAGGGCAGGTGAAATGCGCGGGTCCCAGACGGCGCGCAGACGACCTCTGCTGTCGTAGGCGTACTGCGCGATCGCCTTTGTAACCTGGACGGTTTTGCCTTCTTTTTCTTCAGCGGTGGCGAAATACACACGGGTCAGCCGGCCTTTGTAGTCGCCCCATTCGCTGGGGCCTTCGCCCGTCGCGGTGGTGGACGTCGCGTAGTTGAACGTCAGCGCGCGACAGCCAGGTTTCAACGACGGTGTGCACGAGACGCCAGCTGGGACCGGTCCCAGCTCCTGCAACGGCTCCAGCACCCCCGAGACCACTTGATAGGTGTACTGAGTCGTGCTCGTGCCAGCTACGGCGGATGCAAAAGAGGCGCGCCAGACAGATAGGCTGTCGCCACTCACATGCGTAAAGACGGTGTTCGTGCCTTTGTCGGTCAGGGTGTATTCGGTTTCTGCCGCGTTGGCTTTCAGCACCAAGTTGCTGTCACCTGGCGGCGATTCAAATTTCCCTCCACCCTTGAACCCGAACACAGTTTCCGAACCGTCCGTCGCGACGAGCGTCATTTCATAGCCTCTGCCGCGTACCAGCTTCTGTGCGCCACCGAAGCTCATGCTCCAGGGGGCCCCGAACGAGCTTTCGGCGCCTGCGCCCGGCTCGCGCGAGTTGTAGCTGCGGGTCAGGGTCAACGGGCTCCCCGTCGTCGTCACGGAAGCGTCGGTTTCTTCGAGGTCGAACTCGCCGGTGACCGGATTCAACTTGCCGGGGCCGACCGCGACCGGGGCGGCGTGATGAACCGTGACCGTGATTTCGCTGGCGGCGTGGTTGCCAGCAGCATCTGTCGCGGTGACAGTGAATGTGTGTTTTCCGGCGGCGAATTCTTCTCCGTTTATCGTCCATTCGCCGGTCGCCGTGCACGGTCCCGGCGAGCAGCTGCCGTTCGGGCTGCCGATTTCGTTACCGCCGTCCGCCAGCGCGATCGAGGCGACGCCGGAGCTGGGCGTTCCGGTAGTCCCATCGGTAGCGTGCGCGACGAGTTTGAGATTCCGAGTCGCGTCGTTGACTTCATTGCCGCTCGGCAGGCCACTCAGCGTTATTTCGTGCGGCGCGGTCGAATCGACCTTCAGTTTGGCAGTCGTGACGGCGCTGCTCCCCATCGCGTCGAAGGCCTTGAATTCTATTGTCGGTTCGCCATCGGGCACGCCACTCATGTACCCCAACCCAACGCCGGTGCTCGCTTTCAACGGACACTGCACATAGCATTCCATGTTTCGTGTCCATTTTTTCCCGGCGATCGTGTATTCCACCGAGCTGACGCCCACTCCGGGATCGGACTCTTCGAAGAGCGCCGTATTGCTGTTTTGTTCACTCAGCCAGCCGCCAGATCCGAAAAAGATGTTGTGGCTGCCCCACGTGCCGTGTTCCAGTTCGTGCGTGGTATCGACAGCGACGCTCGGGCCGTTGTTCTGCCCGATGAGGACTTCAGCGGCATAGGGAGTTACCTGACCGCCGTAGAGAGGGCCATTTTCGATCGCATTCACCCAGTACATCGCTACATTTCCTGCACTGCCACCGGAGCACGAGGAGACGCAGACGGTTGCCCCGCTGCGGCCATAGCTTTTGGGCAACGCGAGCGACCCTTCCCAGGCAGCTTTTTGGTATTCGCTTCCACCGGGCGGCGGTCCGGCGATGGCCAAATGGTTTTCCACGGCATTGGTGGTGCTCGCCGCGGTTTCCATGTACAGCTCGAAGATATGCGATTCCCCTTGTGTTGGATAAACCAACGCGCCCCATTCGTTGGCCAGCGCCCATTTTACTTCTATCCCTCCGGCGTTTGGGCCGAAGCCATGGTTTCCGCCACCGCCGCTCACAAACCGCCAATCGCTGTAGGAGCCGGTGAGGTGACCGTCGTTTACCGTCGGATCGACGACGATCGGGTAGCGATAGTCACCGGCACGATGGTCGACCACGAGCTTCAGCGTGTGTCCCGACACCGAGGTGGCGACAGGTACTTCGGCGCCTTCGGCGTCCACCGCGGTCGCCGCGGGTATCGAAGCCAGCGTGCTTCCGTAGGCCACGACGCTGACGGGAGCCGAAGCCGACGATCCTCGCCGCAACGAGGCGCCTGCCGGCATGCCAACGCGATAAGACAGCGTCTGGGGGCTTGCGACAGACCTCAAGGTGTCGTAGACCTCAAACCCGGTCGAAGTGGGCTTAGCCGCAGTATCGGTGTCTGTCGTCGTATTTGGATAGACGACAGCGCCACCGTCAAGGTTCCCTGTCCCCGACAACGGCGCGCCCGAGCCGCTGACAGGAGTCAACGAGACGCCGCTGGCAGCGAGCCTTACTCCGCTCCCAAGCGATCTGGGAATGCTCACAGACGTGGCTGGATCGTCTGCCGCGAAACCTTGGCTGGATTCGTGCAAGGCAAGATCGACGGGCACGTAGCGTCCAGAGGACGTGCGTGTGGCGATCGGCATCATCGACTCCACCAACGCACGCTTGCCGCCGGCAAGCTCAACTCTCGCGACTCCCTCTCCCAAATAGCGAGACACCCGGGCGCCGGCAGGAATGTGATCCACGCCAGGCAACGGTGTCTTGACGACAGATGGCGCTGCCTTGTCGATCGCGCGCAGGACGGCCTGAGGGCCAAGATGCTCATAGTCGGTACGAGAAAGCGACCGTTCGCGCACGGCGATCGGGTTGGCGCGATCTGCGACCAACTGATCCTGCTGTTGTTCGCCGCCGTCGAGCGCTTGCACGCCGGGCACGCTGAGCACACCGGACACGCTTCCCGCGGAAGCCACGCTCGGTTCGTTGCCCGTAATGCCCGCGGAACCGCCGGGCGCAGTTGCCACCAACAAGCCGATCGCCGCCAACAGGCCAGCCACAAGCAGCCCAACGTAAACGCGCCAGGACGACGACATTAACCCCACCCTCCCAAATCGAGCGATATGGACCCGCGACATCCACTGCAGCGAGACCGTGTGCCGATCTTATATACAGCCGAGTGCGCCAAAGTCAACCGTTTTGGGCAGACTGCTTAACGCAGCTAGCCACAGTGCACAAGCACCGGGTCAAGTAGGCAGAACGCTCAGCGCACGTACGGCCGCCGCGCCGGCGGCGGGAACCCCGCGACGGTGTGGCCGCGGCCCCGCCGACAGAAGTGGCGGCGCGGCCGCACGCGTACGAGCCAGTGCAGATCATGGCGACAGTGCGAGCGTCGGTACGGCCAACGCGGATGCAGCGCCCTGACCATCAGCTTCTGCTCGCAGGTGGGCTCTCTCATGTCAGGACAACCTCCGTGTCGATTTTGAGCGTGCTCGGCGCGGCTTGTCCGAAACGTCCAAACGATAGGCGCCTGATTTGCCGTCTCGCACGTCTGAGAGTACGAGGCCTACAGAATTATGGGTGCCAGTATGGGTACTGGTGTGAGCGCTTGCGGCCCGCTCGGAGTCCCACGATCCGACCTGACTACACGCAGGAACCGAGCCTTGCAGCGGTTCTAGGGGATCTATGTCGCTCACAGCAAACCTCCAAGTCGGTCGGAGAGAGACGTTCGTGAGCAAAAACAAATAAATCATTGATTACGCAGCCTGTCAAGAGCTATGGTATAGCGCATGGCCTCCGATCGCACCCGTCCTCAAGGCAGGCGCTCACGCGGCTTGCCGCGCGGGCCGCAGGCGCTGCCACCGGACCAGGTCGCCGCCGATCAGCGCGAGCGTCTGTACGAGGCGATGATCCAAGCGGTCAACGAGCGTGGCTTCGTGGCGACCACGATCTCCGACCTAGTGGCGCGCGCAGGGGTGTCGCGGCGCAGCTTCTACGAGCACTTCGAGAACAAGGAGGAGTGCCTGCTGGCCACTTACGACGCGTTGATCGAGCGGCTGACTACGCGGCTCGCCGAGAGCTTCGATCCCGAGGCGGAGTGGACCGTGCAGATCGACTCGTTCGTGCGCGCGCTGTTCGAAGCCTCAAGCGACCGTCCCGACGCCGCTCGGCTCGTGTCGGTGGAGATGGGCGCGGCGGGGCCGGTCGGGATCGAGCGCTGGGCACGCGACGCCGACCGGCTCGCCCAGTTCGTCTCCTACATCTGCTCGCGCGCCCCTGACGGCGGCAGGCCGCCACCCGCGCTGGCGCGCGCGATCGTCGGCGCGCTGCGCACGATCCTGTACTCGCGCGTTCGTCGCGAGCGCTCCAGCCGCTCGCTCAAGAGCGAACTGCAGAAGCTGACCCCCGACATCGTCGGCTGGATCGTGGCGCTGTGCCCGGTGCCCGGCACGATCCCCGAGCGCCCGCGCGCGCGGCGCGTGCACCTACAGGGCGGCCGGGCGCCAGGCTCGCTCTCGCCGGCTCCACCGTGGGCGCCGCGAGGCCTGCCGCGCGGGGAGCATTCGCTGCCGCGCGGGTGGGTCGCGCACAACCAGCGCGAACGAATCTTCGACGCGGTCGCGAATCTCACCGCGGGCAACGGCTACCCGGGGCTCAGCTTGGAGGAGATCGTCGCCGACGCCGCGATCTCGCTGCAGACGTTCTACGAGCACTTCGACAACAAGGAGGAGGCGTTCCTGGCCACGTTCGAGATGGGGCACGCCAAGGCGACGGCGGCGATCAACCGCTCGCTGGACCTGAAACTGAGCTGGCAGCAGAACATCCGCCGCGGCCTGAACGCGCTGCTTGAGTTCCTGGCCGCGGAGCCGGCGATCGCGCGGCTTGCCTGCGTGGACATCCTGATCGCCTATCCGCACGTCACCGGACGTGTCAACGAAGCCAACTTCTCCTATATCGAGCTGCTCGACATCGGCCCGGACAACACCTACCCGAACACGCCGGCGGCGGTCATGCGCGAAGCGTCGGTAGGGGCGATCTTCGAGCTGATCCACGACCACGTCCTGCGTGGCCGCACCGAGAAGGTGCCCGAGCTGTGCGACTACGCGATGTACCTGGTGGTGACCCCGTTTGCCGGGCGCGACGCCGCCGCGGAGGCGGTGGCGACCACATAGCGTGGCCGACCGCCTCCCGCAAGCTTGGCTAGCGGATCGTAAGGTTGGTGCTGGCGGGGATGGCCTTGCGCTGCCTGCACGATCTCCGCAATCGCCACGTTCGACGTGTCCCCTTCTCCCACCACGTGGATGGCGCCGGCGAGGATCCTCGCCCGTTGAACCTGTGCCAACTGCTCCTGTCTGAAGGCGGACAGGCTCGACGCGTCGGCGCGAGCGGCGAGAGCTCTGTCGCGGCCCGCCTGCAACAGCGGCTCAGCGGCCATCAGCATGCACCCTCCGGCTCGCGCGCAGGGGCGGGCAGAGAGCGGCGACAGAGGTGCCACGATGCGGGCATGCACGAACCGCGGGCACCGCAAACGGTGCCGGGCGTTTGAGCCCGGAGCGCGGCGGGCGACCGCTGCTGAGGAAGCGCCTAGGCCTCTGCCGGCTGGCGCAGAGAGAGAGAGAGAGAGAGAGGACGCGTCAACGCCGCTGACGCGTCCCACAAGGGGCTCGTCTACAGCACAACGACTCTCAATAGCGCTATCGAACAGCGAAAGCACGCAAAAACCCCATCTCTCCAAACGACCCGGTCCCTCTCCCAAAGGTCCCCGCTACACCGGTTGACGTCGACCGCGAAGACCGACCCATTACCTGACCTTATGTACGTGGTGGCATCACAAGTGCCAACAAAGGCTGAACACAGAGATGGGCACAATTGTCAATCCACCCGGGGAAGCGCCTCCCAAGGGCAGCTCCATGGAGTGGGCTAACGAGGTCAGACGAGCCTCCGCGAAAAAGTGCGCCCGGCGGGAATCGAACCCGCGGCCTGCGGTTTGAAAGACCGCTGCTCTTTGGCTCCCCGAAGAGAACCGTTGACCACTGAGCTACGGGCGCGCGCGGCCATCGATGCTACTACGTCGCCGTCGTAGCGGGCGATACGCGCGTGTTACAGCGCCGGCGCCACAACCGGCTCCGAAACCACCGCCGCCGGCTCCGTCCCGGGCTGCACGATCGGGCCGCTGTACGGGTAGGCGTCTGTGATCACGCCCAGGTAGCCGTTCAGCTGCGCCGCATAGCGCAGCGCCAGCGCGCCGGCGTTGCGCAGGCCCCGCGGCATCGAGCCGGTCGCGAGGATCGCGAACCAGCCGAGCAGCCCGACTACCAACAGCAGGCCCCCGTAAGCGCTGCTCAAGAGCAGCGCGGGGATCGCCAAGAAGACACGAAAGCCGACCGTCCAGCGATTTTGCGGCGCCAGCGGCGCGACCGTGGGATCGATCGGATAGCTGCCGGGCCTGCCGGTGAAACCCGGGAACGAGTCGGCGATTAGAAACAGGTAGGCGTAGACATGGGCTTGATAGCGCACGTACGCGGCCAGGAAGTTGTGCAGCGACGGCGGCGAGATGCCCCCTGCCAGCGTCACGAGCCAGTTGGCGATCGCCGCCAACAGCGCAACGACCGCCCACAGCGTCAGCCAGATCAGGTGCGGGATCGCCAGGATCAGGCGGAAGAACACGGTCACGCGGTTGCGCGCCAGGTCATCGCGCACGTCCAGCCCGATCGGGTCGCTGCGCGCCGGCAGCTCGGGCAGCGCCGTCTGCGGGTCGCTGTTCGGGTAGTGGTCGGTCAGCAGGAAGAAGTAGGCGTCGAACTGAGCCGAGTAGGACAGCGCGTAGGCGAGCAGGTCGCGCAAGCCGCGCGGCATCCGCGCCTGCGCGAGCCCGACGAACCAGCCGAACAGGGCCGCGACGCCGGCGAGGCCAAGGCCGTAGTTGTAGCCACTGGCTCGGCCCGAGGTCAGCGCAGCGGCGATCGTCACGGCCGGGATCGCCAGGAAGAGGCGGAAGAAGACCTTCCAGCGGTTTTGCGGCGCGGGCGGCGCGATCGTCACGTCGATCGGGTAGCCCGGCTTGCCGAGGAAGTCGGGGAACGGCTCGGCCGCCAGCGTCAGGTATGCGTACACGTGAATCGCGTAACGCACATAGGCGGCGAGGAAATCGTGCAGGTCCTGCGGCGACTGGCCCTGGACCAGGGTCGCGATCCAGTTGACGATTACCGCCACCCAGGCCGCAATACCCCACACGACCAGCCAGATCAGATGCGGGATCGCAAAGACAAAGCGCAGGAAAACGGTCAGGCGCGAGCGCCGCAAGTCGTCTGAGACGATCAGTTGGACGGGCCGGTCGTTCACGGTCGCTTCCCTCCTGTCGCGTATAGCTGACACGCGCAACAACTTGACGCACGCCCGCATATTCGTAACGACCTTCGCGGACAGGATCGCTACGAACGTTACAAGCGCCCAGCCACGCTACCCAATAACCCAATCCGTAAAGGGGGGCCTTAGCGCGCCTTTCGATTACGCGCCAACGACGACGCGCCCGTCCCCATCCAACCCAAAGCCCTCCAAGCCGAAGCGCTCGGACAGCAGCCGCGGGATCCGCTCGCGCTCGACGGCAACGGAGGATTCGGGGCCGGCCGGCGTCTGTTCGGCCAGCAGCAGCGCACCACTCCAATCGCACAGCGACACGCGCCGACCCGTGCCATCCCGGCTGGCCAC
The DNA here is from genome assembly GCA_036279855.1 of Solirubrobacteraceae bacterium. Lineage (GTDB taxonomy): Bacteria > Actinomycetota > Thermoleophilia > Solirubrobacterales > Solirubrobacteraceae > Palsa-744. The sequence goes on from DASUIH010000037.1 coordinate 59,543, forward strand.
GATCAGGCCGTTGACGAAAGGCGAGTCAGGGTGCGTGGAGACAAACCAGTTGGATGTCTCCAGGTCGACAGCCGGCGAGGGCAGCGGCTGCAGCCCGTACAGGTCGGCCCAGCGATCCCCGTCGAGCGTCTGCAACAACAGCTCCGGCTCCTGCCAGACGATGCGAAAGCGCCAACCCGACTGCTCGTGCTCCTCGCCCGGGCCCCACGGCAACGGCTCAAGCGGCGTGCCCACGCCGAAGCCGACGTCGGCGTGCCAGTCCTCGCCGTCCAGCCGCGCGCGCAGCACGAGATGGCTGCGCGGGCGCACGGCGCCGTCCGCGCGCCAGCGCACGCGGGCCAGGTAGGTGTCCACCTCGGCGCCCATCTCCTCCAGAGCCGCCTTCAGCAGCAGGTTTTGCTCGAAGCAGTAGCCGCCCCGCTGCTGCTGCACGAGCTTGCGCTCGATGTCCTCCGGCGCCAGCGAGACAAGCTCGCCCCGGTGCGGGTCGAGGTTCTCAAAGGGGATCGAGCTGGCGTGGGCGCGGTGCAGCTCGGCGATGCTGCGCGCGCCGGTCAGGCCGATCCGCCGTAGGTAGGACTCAAAATCGAGCACGGCGCCAAAGGCCTCACGGCCTGCGCAGGGCGCCCGTCTCGGGGTCGAACACGAAGCCGCTGATGCGATCGCGGCAAAGCAGCTCGGGGCTGGAGCGCAAGCGCTCAAGGCCCAGGCGCAACTGCTGCTCGACGTCGGCAAAACCTCCCATCCGCCATGCCGGCGCCGCGCCGTCGGCGGACAAGGCACGCGCGAACGCGTCGTCGTCGGCGCCAAGCAGGCCACAGCCATCGTGCATCACCACGATCACCTCCTCGGTGCCAAGCTGGCGCTGGGAGACGCTGAGCGAGCGGATCGCGTCGTCGGTGACCAGGCCGCCCGCGTTGCGCAGCAGGTGGGCGTCGCCGCGACGCAGGCCCAGCATCGCGAACAGGTCGATGCGCGTGTCCATGCACGAGAGCACGGCGACGCGACGGCCCGGGCGCGGGCTCAAGCCCGGCGCCGCCAAGCCCTCTTGACACTCGCGCGCGTGCGCGAGCATGTCCTCGGCGTTGGTCATCGACGTTCGATCTTATGGGTCCACGCGTAGCGACAGGCTCATCTTGATCGCGCGCACGGCACCGGTCGCGCCCGCCTGCAGGCCGAAGCCGACGACGAGCAGCACGATGCCGGGGATCAGCAATACCTTCGAGCCGAGCATCAGGATGCCCAAACGGCCCAGCAGGTACGGCGGGGTGCAGACCGTTGCGCTCAAGGCCGTTCCGAGCAATCCCTTGGTCAGCTTCTCGCGCCTGCTCATGTGCGGGCGAATGCCGATCAAGCGCGAGGGGACCGCGACGTAGCAGATCATCATCACGCCGAGGACCACTCCGAGCACGACCGCAAACCACGGTTTCTGCCAGCGCGGGCCGACAGTCGTGGCGATCGCTAGCGGCACGCCCAGCCCCAGGCCCCACAGCGAGATCGCACGCAGGCGCGCGCGGGCGGCCTCATAGGCCGGGGCGATCCGCGGTGGGCGCTCAGCTGTGATCGCGAACGCGAAGACCGCGTTCAGGAAGAAGCTCGCGATCGTGATCGCCACGATCGCCAGGCAGATCGGCACCAGCACCGCGCCGCGCAGCTCCGGCAGCTGTTTGCCGTACAGGACTTTCGCGCGCAGGTCGTACATCGCCAGCCAGATCCACACCGCCGGCAGCACCTGCACGAGCAGCAGACGCCAGTTGCCTAGCAATATGCGCAAGCCGTCGAGCAGCATCGCGAAAGCGCCGACCGTGAACGCCAGCGGCGCGAACAGGCGCCGCGAAGCGCTCAAGCGCACGATCTGGTCGAGCAGCGCCCCGTCGTCATCCTGAATCGCCCGCACGAAACGCTCGATGCGCGCGATCAGCGAACGAGCTCTCACCGTTTCCCCTTTAGGCATCGAGCTTGGGCAAAGGCTGGCGCTGGGACTCGACGCGCGCGAACAGGTCGCCGCGCTCAGATACGCGCTCGACCACGGCGCGGGGGTCGAAGGCAAGCCATGATGCGTCGCCCGACTGCTCGCAGCGCTCGACCTCATCCCAGTCAAGCGGCGTCGACACTCCCGGCAGCGGGCGGGCGCGCAGCGAGTAGGCCGCGACCGTCGTCTTGTGCTCGTCGTTCTGGCTCCAGTCGATCAGCACCTTGCCGCGCCTTCTCGACCTGGCCATGCGCGAGACGACCAGACCAGGATCGCGCCGCTCCAGCACATCGGCGACCGCGTGCGCGAACGGCTTGGTCTGCTCGTAGGTCACGCGCGCGGAGTTCAGCGGCACGTACACCTGAAGGCCCTTGGAGCCCGAGGTCTTCGGATAGGCATCCAAGCCCAGCTCACAGAACAAAGCCCGCAGCCGCAGCGCCACGCGACAGCACTCGACCACGCTCGCCGGCGCGCCGGGATCGAGGTCAAAAGCGATCGCGCTCGGGCGATCCAAGCGCTTGGCCCGCGACAGCGACGGGTGCAGCTCGATCGCAGCCAGGTTCGCCAACCACACGAGCGTCGACAAGTCCTCGCACAGGCAATACTCGATTTCGCGTTTGTTGCTCTCACTCCACACAGCCACGGTCTTCACCCAGTGCGGGCGATGGCTCGGGCAGTGCTTCTCAAAGAAGCTCTCACCCGCAACACCGTCGGGATAGCGCTTGAGCGTCAACGGCCGACCGCTCAGATGTGGCAACAGCGCGGGGGCGATCGCGGCGTAGTATTCGATCAGGTCGCGCTTGGTGAAGCCTGTCTTTGGATAGAGGATCTTGTTCAAGTTGGTGAGCTTCAGCGCCCGGCCTTCGCATTCCATCTCCACAGCAGAGCCCTTCGTGCCGGACGCCGGGATGAAAGCCCGGGCGTCCGCGGGCCTGGTTGAGGCCAGGGGCTCGCGCACGACCTCAGCCGCCGGCTTGTCCTCGCGCATGCCCTTGTAGACGGAGTGGCGCAGGATGCCGTCCTGCGTCCACGAGCCGAACGACACCTCGCACACGAGGCTCGGCTCGACGAAGTGCGCGCCGCGCGGGGGCTGCGCGCCCGCAAACGGCGAAGCCTCGCGCTCGATCTCCTTGAGCACATCCGCCAGGCGCTCCAGCTCGGCGTCGTCAAAGCCCGTGCCGACCTTGCCGACGTAGCGCAACGCCGCATCGCCCTCGCGCTCGTGGACGCCGAGGTGCAGCGCCCCGATCGTCGCGGCCCTAGCGCCCCTGCCGGTCGTGTAGCCGCCGATCACCACCTCCTGGCGGTTGGCGTTCTTGACCTTCAGCCAGGCCGCGTCGCGCCGGCCCGGCGCGTAGCGGGAGTCAAGGCGCTTGGCGACGGCGCCCTCCAGGCCCTGCTCGCGCGTGGCCGCCAAGAACGACGCGGCATCGCCGAGGTGGTACTCCGGCACGATCCAGCGCTGCCCCTGCGGGATCAACGCCGCCAGCAGCTCGCGCCGCTTGGCGAACGGGAGCTCCATTAGCGAGTGGCCGTCGAGCCACAGCAGGTCGAACAGCACATAGGTGACAGGCGTTGTCTTGGCCAGGCGCTTCACCGGCGCGCCGCGCACGTGCATACGCGTCTGCAACAGCTCAAAGCTGGGACGGCCATCGTCGGCGAAGGCGACGATCTCGCCGTCGAGGATCGCGCTGTGCGAGCCGAGCACGCCGTTGAGCGCGCGCAGCTCAGGGTATGCCGAGGTGACGTCGTTGCGGTTGCGGCTCCACAGGCGGATGCGACCCGGCGCCGACACCGCGATCGCGCGTACGCCGTCCCACTTGACCTCCAGCGCCCAGTCGCCGTCGTCGGCAGGCAGCGAGCGCGCCGGGCTCGCCAGCATCGGCGCCACGAACCGCGGCATCTCCTCCGCCGTGCGGTCGAGCGGCGGGTCCATGCGATGGATCATCCAGTCCTTCGCCTCGCGGCCGGCTTGGAAGAGGGCATAACGGCCCCGCAGACGCCCGCCTCTGAACGTGACGATCACCTCATCCTCGCGCCACTTCTCACACTCATAGGTGCCGCGATCCCACACGCTGACCTGGCCCGCGCCGTACTCGCCTTGTGGGATCTCGCCCTCGAAGTCGATGTAGTCGAGCGGGTGGTCCTCCACATGGATCGCCTTGCGGTTGTGCTTGGGGTCCCCGGGGATGCCGTTGGGAATCGCCCACGAAGCCAGCGCGCCGTCGCGCTCCAGGCGCAGGTCCCAGTGCAGGCGGCGGGCGTGGTGCTCGTGCACGACAAAGCGGGGGGCGGGCGCTCGGCGAGGGGCGGGCGCTCCGGCCTGCTTGGGCTTTGACGAGCGCCACGTCTTGGCCGCCGGCGGCGGCGGCTCAGGGGTGCGCTCGAATGAGCGCTTGCGCCCGTACTCGGACAGGCGCTCGCCGTCGCCGGCCGCCGAGTGCTTCGGGGTCGCTGGCCTGGAGGGCATCGCCAAGCAATGAATACCCGCTTGCCGCGGCCGGCATCCTCCTCACCCCTCCTCCTCACTCGCCACGACCGGCATCCTCCTCATCCCATCCTTCTCACGGGCACGCTCCTCATGGGCACCGGCAGGCTCCGGCGCGGGGGAGACGCCGGAACCCACCGAGCCCTGCTTTGCGGGCGCCTTGTTTGCGGGGCCCCGTTTGCGAGCCCTTGCTTGCGCGCGCCACCCGGGCGCCACGCGCTACAGCCGGCGCTACCGCTACAGCGCCGGGCGATGGCGCTCTTCAAAGCGCACACCGGCCGCGCCGATCGAGCGGATCATCGATGCGATCACGGCACCAACGACCAGGTAGGCAGCGATCGCGATCGCCCAGTTGACCGTTAGTTCCAGCTTTGGTTTGCCGTGGAAAGTAATCAAGGCCGTAAACGAGCCGGCGAAGAAGTTGGCGCCTTCGTGGATGCCTTCGACGATCGTGTTCGACGGGTTCGCGCCAACGTCGAACAGCACGATCGCCAAGGCGATCAGCAATCCGATCAAGACAGCAATCGTCATCACCAGTCGCGCCAGCATCAACACGCCGCCGCCAACCGCGCCGACAGTTGCCGCGCCGGCATTGCGGCCGCGCCAGCGCATGCCGCGTCGCGGTTCTTCCGCACGTCGCCCACGCTGCGACCCGTCAACACCTTCGACACGTCGCGACCCTTCGACACCTTCGACACGTCGCGGATCTTCGGCACCTCGCGCTTCAGTTGCTTCGTCTGGGCGCGCCGGCGCCGGGTCGCGTCCCGACGCGCCGGCGCCGTCATCTTCGTAGCCCTGGCCCGGGCCCTGGCCTTCACGCTCGTAGCCGCGCTGTTCGGGCGTCACGGCCCGTGCAGAGGGCCCTTCGGACCCCGCAGAAGAACCTTCGCGGCGGTTATGTCGGAATGGATTGCGCATAACAGAGCGCTACCCCGGTCACATCTGACGAAACCGTCGCTAGCGCAGCTGCAGACGATCCCGCATGACCGCCACCGCCTGCGGATTGGAGTCGATCAATACGTAGCGGCGGTCGAGCTTGGCCGCGACCGCGCCAAGCGTGCCGCTGCCGGCGAAGAAGTCAAGGCACCAGTCTCCCGGGCGAGTCGAGGCCTGCACCATCCGCCGCAGGATGCCTTCGGGCTTCTGCGTCGGATAGCCCGTCTTCTCGGCGCCGCTGGTGGGAACGATCGTGTGCCACCAGACATCGGTCGGCAGCTTGCCGCGGGCGGCCTTCTCGGGCGTGACCAGGCCCGGCGCCATGTACGGCTCGCGATCGACCGCCTCGGCGTCGTAGTGGTAGCTCGCCGGATCCTTGACGTAGACGAGGATCGTGTCGTGCTTGGTCGGCCAGCGGCGTTTGGAGCGCGCGCCGTAGTCATACGCCCAGACGATCTCGTTTAGAAAGCAAAGCCGCCCGAAGATCTCGTCAAGCAGCAGCTTGCAGTAGTGCGCCTCGCGATAATCGATGTGGAAGTAGAGCGTGCCCGTGTCGGCCAGCAGGCGGTGGGCCTCGCGCAGGCGCGGCTCCAAGAACGCCAAATAGTCGTCGAAAGTGTCGCGGTAACTGGACTCCTGCAACAGGCGCGTGCGATAGCGCCGACCCTGAAAGCCGGTGCGTTCGCCCTGCGGGTCGGAGAGCGCCTGCAGCGTGCGACGGGTCTGGCTCTTGCCCGTGTTGAACGGAGGGTCGGTATAGATCAGCTGGAAGCTCGCGTCGGCGAGCGTCGGCAAGACCGCCATGTTGTCGGAGAGGTGGATCGCGTCCTCGCGCGCCTGCATGGGGTCGGCGTCCGGCAACCCGGTCGGCGCCGAAACAGAGATGTGCGAAGTCGACATCGACTGCACGCTACGCGGCCGCGATGACGGTGCGCGTAGCCAGGGGCGGCTCGCTCAGGGCATCTCTTCCCGAGATAGCGTCGCGACGTAGCGCTCGATGTGGCGGGCACGGGTCTCGCTACGCCTAGCGGTCGTGATCCGGTAGAGGATCGTGTAGCGGCTCTGGGCGGGCAGGCGATCGAATCTGGCCCGGGCCGCCGGAGCCGCCTCCAGCGCAGCGGCGAGATCAGCGGGGACCTCGATGCTCGCGGCCCCGGCATAGGCGGCCTCCCACCTCCCATCGGCCTTGGCGCTTGCTACCGCCGCCAGACCGGCGGTATGCATCCGGCCCTCAGCCAGGAGACGCTCCACATGCGCGAAGTTGCGCTTTGACCACGTGCTTTGTGGCCGACGCGGAGTGAAGCGCTGGTGGTAGGTGTGCTCGTCATGTCTGCGCAGCTGCCCGTCGATCCAGCCGTGGCAGAGAGCCTCCTCCAGTGCCTGCTCATAGCGCAGACTCGTCGGCTTGAGAACTCCCTTCTTGGCCAGCACCAGCCAAACGCCGGACTGCTGCTTGTGGTGCCGAGCCAGCCAGGCCCGCCAGGCGAGCGCATCTTCGACGAGCAGCAGCGGCAGCTCGACGGGCACCCGAGCGAGTCTGTCATGTCCAATCGGCGATGCCGCGCTAGCGTTCGAGCACCCTGTCCCGCGATCGGCCCAGAAGGGCCGATGCACAACCTCAAGGCACACCCTGAGGTTTCGATCGAGAGCGTTACGGCGCTGGCGTCGCGCCACAGGGGCCGCGCTCTCAGCGAGGCCCTCTAGAGTGGCATTCTCAAACAGAGGGCTGACAACTGTCCCTAATGGAGCCAACCGGGATCGAACCGGTGACCTCCTGCTTGCAAAGCAGGCGCTCTCCCAGCTGAGCTATGGCCCCGCAGCCACCGAGTGTAGGGCACGCATCTACTCGTCGACCAGCGCAATAGCGCCGTCGGCCTCGGCTGAGCTACTCGTTGAAGTCGAAGTCGCGAGGCGGACGCTGCTCGAACCAGAGGCGCTCGTGCTCGGGGGTCTCACGCAGGAAGTCTGGGGTCTCCTCCAGCACGTCCTCGACTGGTTCCTCATCTTCGACCTCATCGGAAGCCTCGTCCTTTGCCCGGTCGCCCGGCATCTCCCATTCCAGCGAGTCGCCCGAGCTCGGCTGGGCGTGCGCGGGATGGGCGACTGGAGTGGTGTTGTCGCCGGCTTGGGAAGCCTGCCGCGACTCGGCTGGAGCAGGGTCGCCGGCAAGTGCTTGCTCCATGTCGATCTCCACGGTCTCCTGGCTGATGCCGCCTTGGCCCTGTGACTCTTTCTCTGGCTCAGGTGCCTGCTGCGTCTGCGAACCGGACTCGTTGGCGTCGATCTTCTCGGCAGGGGCCTCGTCGCCAATCGGTGTTCCCGTTTGGTGTTGCACCTGCCCCAAGGCCTCGTCCTCTGCGCGTGCAACCTCGCCCTCGTCGGCGCCCCGTAGACGCTTGAGCTCCAGGTGCTCGCGGATGGCGTCGTCGAGCAATCCCATACGCGCCCAAACCATACTGCGCGGACGCGCGTTGAGGGAGGGCCTACACTTCTACGACCTACAGCCTGCGGTAGCGGGCCGCGGGGCTATAGCTCAGTTGGGAGAGCGCCTGGATCGCACCCAGGAGGTCGCCGGTTCGAGTCCGGCTAGCTCCATTGCTAGAACCCCCTGCTAGGTGGCTGGTTTGCTCTGGCGGGGGGTTCGTTGGAATGGGCGTGTATCGGGGGTGATCTCAGGCACTAGTGCCTGAGATCGTGTGGATACCGTCGGATTCGGGTGGTTTGCGGTCGATGTGGGCTGGCTTTCGTGTTGGTTTGGAGCTAGGTTCGTCGGCGTCAATGCAAATAGGTGGCCCCGGCGGCGTTGGAGCGCCCCGGGGCCTGGCACCGAGGGACTTGAGATGAGCCTCGATGCGTCGCTGATTCTTCCGTACGACGTGCGCTATCCGGCGCGTCATACGGAGGATGGGTGGCCTCGATCGCTGGCTTTCTCCGGTCTCCCTACGAGGAAGGAGCCGACGCGATGCCTGGAAGCCGGCAGAAGCAGCGACAGCGCTCAGCTGGGGAGGTCGTGTTGGGCGTGTTGGAGGAGCGGCCGGAGGTCACGGTGGCGGAGATCGCTGCCGCGGCGGGGTTGGGCCGCTCGACGGTCAGCCGCGCGCTCGCGAGCCTTGAGGGCGCGGGGAAGGTCAGGCGCCGTGAGGGCGGCAGGGATGGTGCTCGCCGTGTTGCTGATCGTTGGCGGCGGCGGTCCCGTCAAAGAGCCGCGAATAGTGGCCGGGCGGCGGATGGTCGTTTGCGTCCTGGCCAGTTGGATGGGTTGGTGCTCGCGTACGTGCGCAAGCACGGCAAGCGCGAGTCGCTCGGACCGACGAAGGTAGCCGCCGGTCTTGGCCGGTCTTCCGGTGCAGTGGCGAACTGCTTGAAGCGGTTGGCGAGTACGGGCAGGGTGCGGCAGACCAGCGAGCGTCCCCTGCGCTACCAGCACGCGGGGTCTGGATGAGCGAGCTGGGTTCGGTCTGGCCGCGCGATGCCCCTGCTCGGGGGCGGGTGAGCGTTTTCTGGTCAGGTTGCTTGAGGTTTGGCGAGTCGAGCTAGTGGTGGGCGTCGTTATCAACGCGATTCAAGGAGGAACCGAATGTATTTGACGACGAGTATTCCGAGGACTGTGTTGGCCCGGGTGCGGGATGGCGCGCGGAGCGGGCTGGTCGAGCTGTTGGCGAACTATCGCTGGCGGGTCGAGCAGGAACCCGACCGGCTGAGCCGTGACGCACCGGATGCCGTGCTCACGCAGCTCTGCCGTTTGGAGGCGCTGATGCACCTGTCGAGCGCGGACAGCGACGAGTCCTGTGATCGGCTGCTGGATCCGTTTGACGGGGACGTGGCAGATCAGCAATGACAGATCGAGCCATCTGACACGCAAAGCGCGACGTTAATTTTGCGCGGGGAGGCTTCCCGTCCCCGTAGCCGAATCTAATAATCATGGCTGCCGACGCAGTGGCGACGCATCTTCAGAACCTCTACATAGTGTGCGGGACGGCGATCCCTGTCCTGTTCGTCGCGCTAGCGGTTCAGGAGCCATCCGGCACGACACGGCGGCTGCCGATGGTCCTTGAGATATCAGCTCCAGCTCCTCTGGCCGTTGCAACGGTTTCGTTTGAAGTTCCCGTGAGTGTGCAACGAGTCGGCCTTTTCGTGATGCTCGTCGGGGAGGTCGCATCGCTCGTAGCGCTTCTCTTGGACTGGTCGAGCGTCGTCCCTCAAGTCGTAGCAATTGCTGGGATCCTCGCGGGAGCGCTGTTTGTGGCGGCGAGCGTCGCGCCGACGTCCTCAGAGACAACGCCCTCCGAGACCTGATGTTGCGCTAATCGGCGCCTTCGAGCGCTTCGCGAGAAAGAGCCTCCGCACAGCGCGCTGTCAAAAGCCAGGGCTTCTTTCGTGGAGTGGACTCGGCCGTGCGCTCGCAAAGAGCTCGATCAGCCAATCAGCTATCCCCATGATCGCGGTCCGCGATCCGACGCCCCACAATCGGTCTCGAAGACCTCGCCCTCCATGAAGGGAGGATTGGTATTCCAGTCGACATAGAGCCGTGCACCACACGTAAGACAGGAGCCGGCGGCACGGCGACCCTCGGCGCGAATGATCCGGCAACGGTCGTGTCCGTAGAGGCTCGCGCGTGAGAAGGCCTCCTCGACCGCTTTGCGATGTCGCACCGTCTCGTCAAACGCAGCATGATCGGCACGCCGATCGTCCAAGTGCGTGAGGTAGGCCCAGGCGACATGGGGGTCGCGGGCCGAGAGGCCTGTGCGCACCTTGATCCGATCGGTACGCGCCTTCGCCTTGATCTCGCGACGCCACTTCCCAGGATCGTCGACGCGACGAACCACGTGGCCCATGCGCAACAACTCATCGTAGGCCGACCCCGATGTGACTAGCTTCCTGTACTCCACATCGTGTTCCATCACTGCCCAGCATGACGCGGCAGCCGAAGGTTATGGCGTGCGGGGTGGCGCTTAAAGGCAACGCTTTCTCCTGATCTTCACGGTGCATGGCGGGCGTGACGGTTAGAAGGCCGCGGAAACGCTCGACGGTCGTAGCATGGCTGCGTGAGCTCACAGGCGACAGCGTCGGTCGGTGCTCTGGGCGGCTCGGCCAACGAGCAGGGCGGAGAGCTTCGCGCGTGCGTCGGGGCGCTGCTTGCGAGTACCGTGATCGCTGCCCGGCCGCTCGCAGAGACTGGGCTTGCGCTTGAGGGTTTCGTCGGGACTGGCCTGATCGCCGAGGCAGATCACCCGGTCGACGACCTTGTCGTGACGTCGGGGACAAACGGGCTTGTGTTCGTGCAGGTGAAGGAGAGGGTAGGTGTCGATACGCGTCCCGGCTCGCCGCTTGCTAAGTCAGTTGCCCAGTTCGCAGCGGCTCTGAAAATCGGTCTCGCGGGCGACGACTGGCTCGTGCTCGCCTGCGCCCGTCCGAGCCATGATCTGGTTGCGCTTGGCGCCCTGCTAGACCGGCGCCGGACCGAGCATTCCGGCGGCCCCAGCGGGCCTGAGCGACGCGCGCTTGAGAAACTGGAGACCATCGCCTTGCGTCACATCGCGCGCGAGGAGTTCCCGGAACTTCTCGCGCGGATGGTCATCTGGAAGACCGACCCACGCAGCGGCGACGGCCGTGCGGCGCTGATCGCCCGCCTGGAGAGCCACGTGTGCGCCCCGGGCCAAGGCGCCTACGCGGCCCGTGAGCTGACCGGCATCGTCAGAGATCTCGCCCGGCTGCGCGGCGGCTCCGATGCGCTCGGCTTGGCCCAGACGCTCGCAGACTGCGGCGTGGACTTGCGCTGCGGCCTCACCGCCAAGAGCCCAGTCGCGGCAGCGCGCGCGCTCGCCGAGCACCGCGCGCGGATGACTCATCTGGGACGCACGCTTTCCCTCTTCGGCGCGCCGGCCGCCCTCGCCGACCTGCCGCTGGATGCGGCCGATGCGGAAGTGCGCGTCGACGTGGCAGAGGAGGAACGCTCGCATGGGCACGCGCTCGAGCTCGCCCAGCGTCGCCGCGGGCGCTGCCTGCTGCTCGGGCCTCCCGGCGGCGGCAAGAGCACCGCCTTGCGGGCCGTGTGCGCCCACGCAGCCGAGCGCCCGACATGGCCGGTGCCGGTGCTCGTCCACCTCAAACGCGTCTCGCGTGCCGGGCCGGTCGTTGGTGAGCGAATCATCGCGGCAGCCTGTGCGGAGGCGCCGCCCCCCGAACGCGAGGCGCTTCGCAGTGGCCTCGAATCCGAACTCGCGCGCGGCAACGTGCTCTTCGCACTCGACGGACTCGACGAGGTGCGCCGCGGCCGCCGCGCGCTCGTCGGCGAACTGATCGACTGGATGCGCGACCTTCCCGCCCCGGCGGAGCTCGTGCTCGCCACCCGCCCTGTCGCCGCGAGCGAGGGCCGCCGCCTCGGCCTCCCCGAGCTCAGCTTGCGCACGCCCGAGCACACCGAGCGCACAGTGGAAGCGATCCTCCAGGCGGCCGCGCCGGCGCAGGAAAGCGAGAACTGGGTGAGCAAGCGCTCCGCATGGGTCTCCGCGGCGCTCGCGAAGAACCGGCTTGCAGCCACGCCGCTAACGGTCGTGACGCTCTCGCTCCTCGCCGCGCACGCCGAGGAGGTAACCGCGTTGCCGAGCGACCGCGCGGATATCCTGTTGCGCCTCGTACAGGACGTGATCGAGACCTGGGAGCTTGAGCAGCGACACCGTGGCGAGGCGGCGATCGGGCCGCTGCAAGACTCGCGCGCACGCGAGGCGGTCGCGGTGACACTGCGCACGCTTGGTGGGCTCGTCCTTGCGAGCCAGCCGGTCAGCGCCGCGCAGGCCGCAACAGCGGTGCACGACGCCCTAGCGGCCGAGTTCATGCTCGCCCCGGGAGATGCCCGCAGCGCCGCGGACGACGCGATCAGCTTCTGGACCGAGGCGGGACTGTTCGCGCTCGAGGACAGAGAACTGACCGCCCTGCTGCGTCCCGTCGCCGAGCTCGCCCACGCCTGGTCGGGCGCGCTCGCTGGCGAGCAAGCACAAGAGCGCTGGCTCGCACAGATGCGCTCTACTGAGGAGACATGGCCCGCGCTCGCGCTCGGCGCCGGGCTCTCCGCGCCGCTCGCTCGCGAGTGGCTCCAGGCCGCCAGTAAGCAGACGAGCGTGTTCGAGCTCGAGGCGCTAGCTGCGGCTGCCCGCGACGGTGTCGCCTTCGCAGCAGAGGACTTGGTCGCCCTGGTCGACGGAGACGCTCTCCGGCTGCTTACCGATCCGCAGCTGGCTGAGCGCACGGCACTAGCGCTGCTCTCGCTGCCGCTCGACGCACCGCTGCGGGAACGGCTTGCGGAGCCGCTGTCCGCAGGGGTGCCGGCCGCGCGGCGCGCGATCGTGCGCGTGCTGCAGCTCACCCGTTGGCACCGGACGGACGCACACACCGTTAGCGAGCTGCGCGAGTTCATCGCCTCCCAGCCCCCGCCACCTCGCGAGAAGCTGCTGAGGCCCGGCAATGATGGTGTGTTGGAGATGCTCATCGCGGCACGCGACGATCCCTACCAACGGGCGTTCGAGGCAGCGGCAGTATGCCTCGCCGCGGGAACACGCGCGGACGCCGAGCTCGTGGTCTCCCGCTTCAAGGACGGCAGCTTCGAGTTCCGTAAAGCACTTGGAGACGCCCTGCGCGGCGCCGGGCACGGCGATCTCGCCGAGGCGCTCGACGCCGAGCTGCACGCGGCATACGCGAAGTTCAAAGCGCCCTGGCAGGACGTCGACTTCGACGCCCACACCCGCGCGACGCTCGCGCTGATCGCCGAGCTCGCGGACGACGGACCGCTCGAGCCGCTGCAGCGCCGGCGCCTGGACGAGCTCGCCGACTTCACCGCTACAGCCTCGCTGAACTGGGTACGGCCCGGCTGGACCGAGAAGCGCCCAGCCCCGGCGCGGGCCTGGATTGGCGCCGTGGCGGCTCTCGGGGGCTTCGATCCCAGGGTACTCGCGGCACAAGCGCGCCTCGTTGCCGAGGAGCTCGCGGACGGAGACGATACCGACAGTCTGATCTACGACGGTGGCGAACGCCGTGTTCTACAAGGGGAGTGGAGCGGCATCGCTGACTCCGACGCGATGCTGCGCGGGCTCATCGGCTGCATTGGTGTGCTCCCGCGCCAAACACAGGGTGCGATCCTCGCCGCGATCACGAGCGCGCCCGACCGCGCGCAGGCAGTCGCGCTGCTCGAGACCCGCATCGAGCGGGTACACATCTGGGCGCGAGAGTTCGCAGGCCTACTGCTCCTACTGCTCGCGCCAAACCCACAGGAGATGACCGAACGCTGGCTCGCCGGCGAGGATCCGATGCTACGATCCGCCGCCGCCGAGTGGCTCTCGGCGCGCGTGGCGGGCGGCGAAGACGGTGAGGAGCAGCTTCTCCGCTGCCTGCGGGACGCCGACGAGGGCGTGCGCTCGCAGGCAATCAGCCACCTAGAGGACGCGCGGCTTTCGCCATCGCTGTGCGAGGAGCTGCTCAAACTGCTCGCGAGCGAGGTCAGGCCGTGGATGTGCAGCCACTGCGGCGCGGAGAACTCCGCCGGCAAGCGTGCCTGTGGCGAGTGTCACATCGTCGGCCCCGAGGTGCGCAAGCGGGCCGAGCGCCTGCTCGGTGGCGCAACGATGTAGTACCGATTCGTTCTAGGAGTTGCCCGCGCGGGACCAAATGTGCGAGGGAGCTCCGGCGAGCGTCGGAGCTCCCTCGCCAATCTCGGCCAGCACAGGCACGCCGTCTCAATGTCCAGACGTGCGATCGTGAGTGAGCAATCAGGGCGAAGCAGTAGTCAGCGGACGAGGCGCAGCCGCTGCCGCTGGTCGTCCATGCAATGGCCAACCCCGACTAGCGTCACCGAACCTCTCCGCGCGAGCGTCTTGTACCTGGCGCCATGAGTTTCGAACTAAGCAACAAAGAGGCGTGCATCGCCTTGAACCAGATCTCACGTGGTGGCATATCTGGGCGCGCTCGCCTGAGATAGTCGATGTTCTCCTGAATCTGAGCGATGTCTACCAGGCTGTAGATAGCTACTGGCACTGCGAGCGCCCGTGCGAGATCCCGTTGTGCGGTGAAGAACAGGTCGACGGCGTTTGCCCGGTCCTGCTCCGTGCGAGGCGCTGTCAGAGAATCGGCAGCATGTTGGACCTCAGCAAGGGCTCCGAGCAAATCTCCTAGCGCACGGTCTCGCGTGGCGTCGCGAGCCATCTGAATCGCGCGGACCGCGCCCCAAGCTGCGACCGCTGCGAACAGGGCGCTGGCAGCGCTTAGTGCAGTATCGAGAACCATTCGGTTGTGCTCATCGGCAACAAATTTATGCTTGACCCGGCTAACGTTGCGCTCATCTCGGTCCAAGGTACCTACGTCGCCGCCACGGGCTTTCCAAGCAATGGAGTATCAGCCGACGTTGACATCAGGCTTGCGCTTAGGACGATGCGTTGGCCTCTCGATTGCTCCGTGCAACGCTTCTGCTTGGCGGCCTCCCCTCGTTTCCTCGTACAATCGCGTGATTGAACCACAGCCGTGGTCCGAACAGTGGATGAAGTCCATAAACTCGGGGAATGTTCGATTGCTCTGTGCCGGGCCTGCAGCAAGGCGAGCGCGCGATCGACGCCAACGCCAGTCACTGTTCCTCGTCAAACGCAAGAGTTCGCCGATGTTTGGAGTAGCGGGGGCGGGATCAGGAGCAACGACCGAGCCAGGCTCCACACGACCCCGGACGCCTCCGCCACCGCCCTAGAGGGGTCAATCTCAACCGGCGAAGGGGGTCGGTTTTGCACCGGCGCCGACAGCGATGCGCTCACTCAAGCGACACCTCTCCCGCAGCCTCTACAAGCGACTCGTCCAAGGGCCCTTGACTTCATAGAAGCATCCAGCGACTTTGAGCCGCGTTACGCCTCCAGGTAGACCGTGCCCGACACGCCAGGTGCGCCCGCTTCTGCTTGAACAGACGCACGAGCGCATCGGTGTCTTCAGCGCGCAGATCCTTGCTCGTCACCCAGGCGTCGAGCACCTAACCTCCGCGCTCATGCCAGGTAGAGCCCGCGCCGAGGAAACTCCGTATGCGACGATTGCGAAGACCGGCCTGACGTGCGGACCATCGAGCTCTCAAACCATCCAGCCCGCCGACGCGAACGGATCGAGCGTGGCATCGCTACCGAGCACGCGGCGATCTACGCGCGACACCAATCGGAGCTTGCCGACCATGCGGCGCTCCTTGGACGCCTGCAAGCCGAGCGAGACGAGGCGCGATCCAAACGGCGCTGGCTGCGCTCGATCGGGCTGGCCTTCAACATCTGGGTGACGCGGCAGCAGGCACCGCGCGCGCCCTACATACCGCAGCGCGAGAGCGACGAGGTGGAGAAGATCAGCGCTGGGATGCTTGGCGAGCAGCAGGCCGCGGAGTTCTTCGATGGAGCGCTCGACGACGATTGGGTGCTGGTGCGCGGGTACAAGAACCGGCGCGGCGAGATCGACCAGCTCCTGCTCGGACCGACGGGCCTGATCGCGATCGAGGTCAAGTCCGTCAACGGGGTTGTCGGCTGTGTGGCCGACGAGTGGTGGTTAGATCGCTTCGACCGCGCTGGCAGGCACCGCGAGCACAAGCCTGTGGTCGACAACAGCGGGCGCTCGCCCAGCCGCCAGCTGAACGAGCCAACCGACCTGCTCGCAGAGCACCTGCGCCGCCACGGCTACACCGAGCTTCAGATCGTGCGTGTCGTTCTGCTGATCCACCCGCGCTCGGGGGTCGGCGAGGTCTCCGATTTGACCGTCCACCTGCTGACCAACCGCCCCGCCATCCTGCTCGAGCGCTGCGTCAAGGGACAGCCCCGAATCCTCCCCGAAAGCCACGTCCGCGACATCGCCAACCTGATCGTCGAAGACCACCGCTCGCACCGTCCCCGCGGCAGACACCCCGCCGACCGGGCCAACACGCGCTGAACTCGCTCTTCTGCGCCGTTTAGCTGGAGGTGAGCTGGGGCGGACAGATATCGGAGGCGTGCGCTGAAGCGCCCTATCTGACGATCCGAACGCATTCACTCGATCGTGCGCGTGATCCCCGTCGAAGCGCTGATGGTGACTCTGGTGTTCTTATCGCCCGAAGGGACTGTTCGCTTCGCGCTTGTCGCTGGTTAGCCTCTCAAATGCCTTGAGGAGACCATGCGTCTTTTCCGGCGCTCGAGCCTCCTCAGGCGTCGGCGGACCGACCCGATCTTCTGCAGCGGACTGGGGGAGCGGCGGGATCGCCTCGGCTACCTGCCGACCAGCTTCTTCGCTGAGGCGAGCGAGTTCCTCTTCGTCGAAGCCCTCGTCGTCTTCTTTGAGGATCTCCTGGGCCCGGGCCAGATCCTCCTCCTTGACGAGTATGTCGCGCCCGCTGCCAAGCGCAACTCGCGCACCTCCAGCGCCGCGCATACAAGGAATGCCCGCGTCCGAAAGGCGAGCAAGAAGAAGACTCTGCTCGACCGGGTTGCTGGCCGAGGTGAGAACCTTGAGCATCTGCGGAAGGGTAGCGTCCAAGGACCCGTTGGACGACTGAAAGCACGCCTCCCGAGGTCCGGCACACGCCCGCCTACGCCGGGCGAGGGCGGAAGCACACGCCTCGCGGCGTACCAGACCTTCGTATCGTCCGGAGCGAGAGAGAGTTCGGCCGAAGTGGGCGCTGCTGCTTATCGGATTACAGCACGGGCTGCACGTTGGCTGAGCATGCTCCCCTCAAAGGGGAACATGCGCTTGAGATGTACGTAGGTTAGGATCCGCAGACGATGTACGCGCGCGAACACCCTCCCGCGTTTGGATCTCAGCATCCGTGGCACGATCCGTTCGCGCCGCAGGATCTTTTCAATCCGCGTCCGGACC
This sequence comes from Solirubrobacteraceae bacterium, assembly GCA_036279855.1. Classification (GTDB taxonomy): domain Bacteria; phylum Actinomycetota; class Thermoleophilia; order Solirubrobacterales; family Solirubrobacteraceae; genus Palsa-744. Next base: position 76,783 of record DASUIH010000037.1, read on the forward strand.
AGGAGCTCGCGATCGCAGGCTCACTAGCACCGAGTCCGGAGAACTTCCCGTTCACAGACGACGGACGCCGAGACTACTATGAGGCGGTGAGAGCCGCCGCGCAGCAGCAGACCATGATGCAACACCAAGCAATGCACCAAATGCAAGCGGCTCACGCCGCGCGTCTCCGAGAGGAGGAGGCAACTCGCGAGGTCGCGCACAAGCGGCAAGCTGGCCTCCTCCTGCTTATGCCGTGACAAGGGTGCGGTGGGAGTACGCGTCCATTCTATGGACAAGTACGTCGCGGAAGATCACCAAGGCTGATCCCGAGTGGCAGCGCCTATCGGCGGACGTGCACCAGCAATGCGAACAAAACAATTGGCAGTCCTACTGGTGGACTGAACACACCTACAAGATATGGCTTCCTGGCGCCGCCGAAGCTGATACCCGACCTTCATGGTCCACGGGCGACACGGACTATAAGACAAGTCACCTTGACATCTTGAACGAGCTTGGCGCGGACGGCTGGGAGGTCGTGTCATATATCGTCAGATCGAGTGCGATGGGGCATAGTCTTGGTCGTGACACGACGGGGTTTCCCATCCAGACCAATACAGTGCTGAAGCGGCCAATCGTCTGAGCGACTGCCTGCGGACGCCCTGTTGGAGAGTTCAGCGGAGGTCGATGGGGTCACCGTACCCGATGGTTGCGTCGCGTACCGCCTCATTTCGTCGGGCGCACGTCTAGAGGCTCGGCTCGCTGCAGGCAAGCAGGTCGTCTAGGCGTGCCAGATACCTTTTCAGTCCTTCAGTTTTAGGTATTGGACTATCGCTTCTTCTTTTTGCACGGCAAGCAGGCGTCTCGGCACGCCCAGCTCACTTGCGCTTGGGACGAGATCCAAGCGTCTCGTTGACCTGGGATCGCGTGTGCATTTCGAGGCCAAGCGGCTCCTGAGAATCCCATCCTTCGGGTGCTGGCAAAGACATCTGGGCTGACAGGATTTAGTTCAGGCACTTATCGCGAGAAGTGCCTGAGTCTGCGATAATCGGCTGCAATCCACCTGTATGCACGCTGATCTCGGTGCGGTGGCGGGCTCACAAACCCGCTGCTAATCGGGACCTTTCAGCACAAGATAGGCATCGCACCCAGGAGGTCGCCGGTTCGAGTCCGGCTAGCTCCATTCGAAGTTCCTGCAAGCGGCCGGATTTTGCGGGATCGCCTCGATTTGACCGGCGCGATCGGGTGCTCCGGTCAACTTTTGGTCAACTTCTGAGGGCCGGCGGTCTGGCGTGTGGACCGAGCGCGCGGCTTGGCGTAGCTTCGGGTCTTTGATTCGAAGGAGGTGCCTCGATGAAGCCCGGATTCTCTCCATGCCGCGTTCGCGTCGAGCGCGGTGTCTATCGTCAACCCAACGGCAAGTACGCAGTCTGCTTCAGGCACGCCGGCAGGCTGCGCTTCCGCACGATCGGGTTTGACCTTGAGGTCGCCCGCCGGCAACGAGAAGCGCTGATCGCCGCCGCCGAGCGTGGTCAGGTGCCGCCGCTCTCACCGCAACTGCGCTTCCGGGCGCTCGTTGAATCTTGGGAGGAGCGCTTTCAGGCGAGGATCGACGCCGGCGAACGCCGTCAGCGCACGCTTGAGGCACACCGCTACCACCTCGACCACCAGCTGCTGCCCGTACTCGCCCGCCGACGCATCAGCTCGATCAGCGTCGATGACGTCGCCGCCGTGCTCGCCGACATGCGCTCCTCGCGCTGCTCCCTGAAGACTTGCGCGAACGCGCTCGGGACCCTGCAGGTGATCATGCGCTACGCGCGTCGCAACGGCTGGATCACGATCGATCCCGTCGACCAGCTCCACCGCGACGAGCGGCCGCGCCCTCAACGACGGCGTCAGCGAGTGCTCGGCCGCCGGGAGATCGAGCGACTGCTTGAGGCTTGTGCGCCCCGCGATCGGCTGATGGTCGCTACCGCGCTGTACACGGGGCTTCGCATCTCAGAGCTGCTCGGTCTCGTCTGGGAGGACATCGACCTCACTAGTGGGTTGATTCGCGTGCGCGCGCAGCTCTCGCGAGCGCACCGCGGTGAGCCCGCCCGGCGCGTCGCACCGAAGACGGCTGCCTCAGTTCGCGAGATCCCGCTGTTCGCGCAGCTCGTGCGCCTGCTCGCCGATCACAAGCTCCGAACGCCATACGCCCAGCGCGGCGATTGGGTGTTTGCGACTGCGCGCGGCACTCCACATGGACACAGAAACGTCGCGCGTCGTGGCCCCGGGCGGGCAGCCAGCCTTGCTGGCCTCAACAGGGGCGAGTGGCCTCCCCTGCGGTTCCACGACCTGCGGCACACCTACGCCAGCCACCTGATCGTCGATCTCGGGCTCGATGTCGCACAAGTCAGCCGGATCCTCGGGCACGCGAGCGTCACGATCACCCTCGACGTCTACACGCATCTCTTCGACGATGCTCGCCATAGCCAAGAGATCCGCGCCCGCATGGCGGCAAGCCCCTTCGCCGGGCTACTCGCTAGGCCGACAGGGCTTATTGGGGGTGTGGATGACCCGCCGTCCTCGACTGAAGTCTCAAGTGCTCATGCGCTGTCGCCGATGCTGAGCGGCGTAGGGACGACATAGTCGGCCAGCCGTAACGGCACGCGGTGCGCCGCCTTCAGGAAGGAACACGAATGCGGGTCCATAGCGCGCGCAGGCAATACATACGGTGGCTATGCGTAGCCAGGGACCTCTCGCCGCACACCATTCGAGCGTACGACGGCGACATCGAGACGTTCGAGCGGCACGTAGGTATGCGTGCTCAGGTCGGTCGCATAGACCAGGAGTGTGTGATCGCCTTTGTCGAGAGGTCTCGTGCGGCAGGGCTCTCAACCGTGTCTATAAAGCGACGAATGTCGGCGATAAGAGGGTTCTGCAAGTGGCTATCTACGCAGCAACTCTTGGATCAAGATCCGTTGAGCGGTGTTGGCAACTTGTCGTCTGGACGACCACACCGGGTGCTCCCGCGGACCGTCCCAGCTCACGAACTCGATGCACTCTTCTCCTCTCTTAGGACCGCCGCCGGCCTTAAACACGTCAGCTCCGCCTCGGCCGTCTTGGCACGGCCGCATGAGTCTACAACCCTCCTCGCGACCAGCTTGATGGTTGTGACAGGAGCCCGTGTAAGTGAGATCGTCAGTATCAGATGTGCCGACCTCGATGTACCCAACCGCAGCTTGCGCATCTTGGGGAAGGGACGAAGAGAGCGCCAAGTGTTCCTGGCCAACCAATGGGTTGCTGACCTCACGCAATCATACGTTCACGCTCGCCGCACGCTTGACCCATCGCATGCGCAACTTCTCTTCAACTCGCGATACGAGCCCCTCACGGCATCGGCAATGCGGATACGGCTAGCGAAGGCCGCAGGCACCGCTGGGCTCCGTACCAAAGTAACACCGCACATGTTAAGACACACTGCCGCAACTCGACTGATCGAGGCAGGGGTTGATATTCGCTACATACAGCGACTACTCGGACACGCAAGTCTCACCACCACCGAAATCTATACCCACGTATCCGACGAAGCACTACGTCGAGTAGTCACGGATGCAGACGTTTTGGAGAAGCTATTGCGATAACTAGGAATTATCGGCGGCGCCGACCGTGCTGTGAGTAAGATGCTGAGACACCGTCTTCGTTGGGCGTCGCAGGTCGCCTTCTGGATCGCCGCCGGATGCCTACTGGCATTTGGCATCTTGGGAGTCGTGAGGCTTGCACAGGCTGCACCGTCGGAAGCCACCGCTCAGCGCCTCGACATCGCGACTGCTGTGTCGGGTGTCGCCGCACTGGTAGTGGCGATCATCGGTGTGGTGCTCGCGTATAGACAGGGCCGCCCCCACCAGCCGGATGTCTCGAACCTCACGACTTCAAAGCTGCAACCAACTGACAGCCTGATCAACCGCGATGCAGAGATGCGGGATCTCGTCACACGTCTCGACGAACATCAAGTCGTCGGGTGTCACGGGCCCCGCGGAGCGGGCAAGACGTTTCTCCTAAAGCACCTCGCTGACGTCATCAATGGGAACCGCCATCCGGTCCGCGGACAACCCAAGCCAAAGCGTGTGTCAGCTGCGCTGTACTTCAATCTGGCCGCCGCGACAGGTTTCACCGACGCCTGCTCCCAGATCTGTGGCGAAGCACTTCAAGACTCTGGCGGCCTCTGGAGCGATTTCGTCGCGTATGTTAACCACCAGTTCCAACATCGCAATGTCATCTTGATCCTCGATAATATGAATTCCCCGGGTCTCTGGAGGGAGCTTGGCGAACACGTCTACACATATCTTGCCGACCGGAAGAAAGACAAAGTGCTCCTCGGTTCGATCGACCCAGTCGTTCTTGGGAATCAGGACGTCCAGCATGTTCCCGTTCAGGGTCTCAATCTGCCCGCAGCTAAGGAACTGGTTGCCCGACGCGGCGTGAGTATGACTTGCGACGAGCTGGCAGTCCTGCACGCTGAGTGCAGGGGCCTGCCACTCTATCTTCGCGTGCTCTCCACCTACGACGGAAAGACACGTTCAGGACGAGGCACCGCCGTGATAGATGAACAACTTATCCCTGAGCTGCCCGCCGAGACACGACGCCTCTTGTCCTATGCGTCGCTGACTGGTCTAATGGAGCGACAGATCTCCCGCAGTGAGCTTGCCCAGTTTCCGCTCGCGCATCTTGATGACCAGCTGGAGATCGTCGAAAACCGGACACTTGTCACGGCCGTCCCCGGTAGCGACGACCGATACTTCGAAATTCACGACATCCTTCGAGACACGGCACTACGGGTGCTTGCGTTCGAGGTGGCAGACGCCGCAGGTGTTCTATTCGAGCGTGAATACGCTCGCGGTGAGTTCGAGCATGCCGCGTTGTTCGCGATGTTCTCTGACCCGGCAAAGCTCGGAGCCGAGCGACTCGATGACCTATTCGCAACAGTTATCCGCACCGCTGTTGATGCACGTAACTACGCCTTCTTGGGCAACCTCTATGCGCGAGCACACGAGCACACCGACCTGCTCCTTTTTATCACAGGCGATCAAGCGCGTACTGACCTTTTCCGCTTCGCGCGGGCATCAGAGCTAGCTGGTCTCGGCAGATACGAACAGGCCGAGGTTGAGCTTCACTCGAGCAGCATCGTGCGCGCCAGGCTAAGTCCGGATAGAGACGACACTGAGTTGCAGACCGATCTACGCTTTCTACAAGCCGACATCGCACATCTCCTGAATCGCTACGACGAGTCGGCTCAGATGTTTGCGGACCTCGGCCGGTGGGCGGAAAAGAGACGGCGTGACGCCCTACACGCCCTTTGCCTGTGGGGACAGGCGCACGTTCTGCGCCATCAAGGACGGAACCTCGAGGAGGCGATGAGCCTCTTCGAGCGGGCCACCGTGCTCTCTGAGGCTAACGGTCAGCTATTTACTAGGGTCAAGGCCATCACGGGGGCGACCGGCATCAAGGTGCTCGTGGGCGATGTCCCGGATGATGAGGAGGAGCTTCTCGCTTCTCTTGAGCAGGAAATCGCGACTTCGTCTACCCACGACGGTCACATGCTTGAGATTTGGAAGTACCAAGCGCAGGTCGCGTGGCTACGCGGGCGTCGAGAAGATGCGGCTACGATCATCGAGTCGGCGATTAGGCGAGCGCTTGCGCTGAACGATCGTCTTCTCTACAACCTCTACTTTGAACGCGCTGAGTACGCCAGGTTCGAAGGCGACTTCGCTTCAGCCCTACACGACTATGGTCGCGTCCTTAATTTCGGTGAAGAGAACCGTGATCGCAATCTCATCGCGAACGCACTGCTTGGAAACGTGCTTGTCGCGCTTCAGATGGGCACGTGGGCGGACGACCTACCCCGTACAGATGCTCTATCCTCCTCAATTCGTGCTCGTGAGATCGCAATTCAGGCCGAAATCGCGATCACCGCGGAGCTCGCCGAGAGGATCGTTGGGATGCTTGATGCGCCTGCGTCCGCGTCTGACCCAATCCGGCTAATCGTTTTGTAACTTTACTTTATACGTTGTCTCAAAATGAGGTTTGGAGTCGTAGGAAGCAGAGCTGACACGCTCTTAGCTTGAGAAACGCGAGGCGGAACCGGTCGCTGCGCTCGTAGCACTGCCGTAGCCGGCGGGGCTGGTGTAGGTGGCTGATGGTGCGCTCCACAACCCATCGCTCCCGCCCAAGTCCTGACCCGTTCTCGGTGCAGCGCTTGGCGGGGACGATTCCGCGGCTGCGGAGCTCTCGACGGTACTTGTCGTAGTCATAGCCGCGGTCGGCGAGCACACGGTCGGTCTTCCCGCGCGGACGCCCGATCTTGCCAGCGATCGGAGCGTCACGGCGCAGATCGATCAACGGCAACAGCTGCGTGACGTCATGGCGGTTCCCGGCGCTGAGGGTGACCGCTAGTGGCACGCCCTGCGAACCGGTCAGGGCGTGGGTCTTGACGCCATTCTTCGCGCGATCGACCGGGGACGGGCCGGTGAAGTGCCCCCAAAAACCGCGCGTTGGGAAGAGCTGTCAACAACGCCGGTGCTCCAGTCGATCCCGCTCTGGACGTTCAGCTCGGCCAGCAGCTTGTCATGCAACTCGTCCCAGACCCCTGCCTTGTCCCACTCGTCCATCCGCCGCCACGCTGTCTTACCCGTGCACCCGGTCTCAGACGCTGGGACCATCGCCCACTGACATCCCGTCCTGAGCACGTACATGATCGCCTCAAGACAAGCACGGTCATCAACACGCCTGCGGCCGGGATAACGCCGACGGCGCTCCACCACCGGGATCACCGGTTCCACCCGCGACCAGAACTCATCACTAACCAGCCGCCCCACCATGCGCCACATCCTCCCGGACCGAGTTGACGCACAACTACTTCTCGCTACAGCGAGCCAACACCTCCATTTTGAGACGACTTCTAAGAGGGTTGTGTCTACGTGACCAATACTGGTGCAAGCACAAGCGCGAGGTTTCGCCAGCTCGTCGCGAACTTGCTGACATGTTGCAACTTCTCGTCCGGAGTAGCCGCTATCTGTCTACCTAACGGAACCACACCGGCGCGTAGATCCACCTTCATCCTACTCGGGGCTCTTTTCGATTCTGTAGATGGTTCGATTGCACGTGATTCCGGACACCCGACGATGTTCGGTGCCGTCGCCGATAAGGTCTCAGACACGGTAACCTGCGGGATAGCACCTGCAGTAGTTCTAGTGCGAAGCCAGCAGAAGCCGCAGGGTGCGTTGCCGGGAGTCGCGGCGACGGCCTACTTGGCAGCTTGTGCGTGGCGTACAAAGAGGACAGGGATCGGTCCCCGCAGAAGTCATGTGTTCCACGGGCTTCCCGACGTCGGAGCTGGGATTCTGTTTGCATTGTGCTGCAAGACGAAGATGTCACCGCGGGCGCTGACCTACTTGACATTGGCGATGTCTGCGGGGATGGTGAGTCGTGTCCGGATCCTGTCGGGAGAGGCATTGCTCGCAAAGGTGCTGAAACGTGCGCCTTCAGCCAACTGGCCGACCTAATTCTCAGGAATACCCTGGAACACAAATATGCATGTCGTCGGAGAAGGTGTTCAGCTGTGAAAGCGAGCGTACTTCCGAGCGGAGCGAAACCAAGTCCGCGTCGCCAGCGATGAGCGCAGCGAGAACGGCGGCCAATCGCTTGATATCCCCAGCGGTCCAGCGGTACCTTGCGATCTCCTGCACACCGAGCCGCAGTCCGGTATCGCGAAAGAGTGGCTTGCGCTTGGTGTTCAGAGTGACGCCAACAGCGGCCGCACGTATGTAGGCATCAGCGAGCTCCTCCGCCGGCACATGCAAGAACAGTTGGTGCGTCTCGGTGACACGGCCGCCGCACTGAAGAATTGTCACTCCCCTTTGCTCCAACTCACTAGAAAGCGTGGAGGCAAACTCACATATGCGGTGTGAGTACCGTGGCCCAATTGCTTGATGCTCAATCATCGCGGCGCACAACGCCGCGATGTGATGAGGGTGAGAGTGGCGTACGAACTTCGGGCTAAGCTCGGTATCTAGACGCTCGGCTATCTCCTCGTTGTTAGTCAACAACAAGCCTGAACTCGGGCCGGGCAGCGTCTTATGAGTTCCTCCGGACACAACCATGCGCGGATGCGCATCAAGTGGCGACCGCTGGCAGCCGGCTGCAATCAACCCAAGGGTCTGAGTGGCGTCGTAGATCACCGTGGTACTCGCTGGGAAGCAAATGGCCTCGAAATCCGGAGGATACAGAATGTCTGAAGGCGCAAAAAGCACGAAGTCTGGCTGACATGCGATGTCTCGGCAAGCCGAGACATCGACGTTGAACTGCTCATAGTCATACGGTAGATCTAGGACCTCAAGGCCGAGTCGCTTACAAATCGGCGCCATCGACGCGTGGCCACCGCTCTCCGACGTCTGTAGAAGCACCCGTTGGCCCGGTTCCGACAGCGTCATCAGAAGGTTAGTGACCGCACCTGTGCCACTGAGCGGGCGCGGGTCGGCGTAGCTCGCTCCGAAGCTCTCTTTACAGATGTCGATCGTCAGCTGATGCAGGTTGAGCACATGCTCGGCACCGATGAAGTTCTCAGCCTGAGGAGCGATTGGGCCGCCCATCGCATACTTCTCTCGAATCGGGTCGGTTAGGAACGAGCGTACGTAGTCCGATACAGCCGTCTCCGCTGCGCACAGGGGGATTACATGATCCCGAAACTCCTGATGCTGTCGCAGCGCCTCGTTAAGACGTGCGGCATAGGACGCGCCGTCGGCAGGGTGACCCACCATCCATAATTCCTAGTTATCGCCGTTGCTGGTCATTGATGCGAACCATATTGGATCATTGAATGGGATGTTCTGTCTCCTGGCGTCTAGAAGATACGGCGGGACGCCGATTCGGGTGTGGCCGGCGGCATAACTGAATGCGCACCGCGTGCGTCGGTGGTAGCCGCCCGAGCGGCAACGACGCGGCTACGACCTCCGGGCCGATACTCCCTGCCGTTATGTCCGACATAAGGGTTATATAATCCCTCTTATGCATGACGTAGGCCACGACGCGCTCTACAGAACCGCGGAGTCCCAGGCGGGCTACTTCACGACCCAACAGGCGCTCACGGTGGGCATGGATCGGAGCACTCTGCGCCATCACGCGCGCCCCGGGGGTCGCTACGAGCGGGTCCGCCGGGGTCTGTATCGGCTGCGCCACTTCCCGGCCAGTCCGCACGAGCACGTCGTGGCGGCCTGGCTTCCGCTGCGAGACGCGGGAGCCGTCGTCTCGCACGAGAGCGCGCTTGAGCTCTACGAGCTCTCCGATGTGATCCCAAGCGCAGTCGATCTGTCCGTACCCCGCTCAAAGCGAGGGCAGCGGCCACGGCCAGGAGTGCGACTCCACACTTTGAAGCACCCGCCCGAACACGCGGAAATCCGGATGCTCGCCGGCGTGCCGGTGACGACCCCGGAGCGGACGATCCTCGATGCGCTCCAGGGCGCAACCCAGCTCGAGCAGCTAGAGCTCGCGATCGTGCAGGCTCTGGATCGCGGGCTCATCACACCCCGGCGCCTGCGGTCGGCGGTCGCATCGCGACCCGCACGCGTACGGGCATTCGTCGACCACGCGCTTCAACGGGAAACAGCATGAGATACGGGAACGCGACAGCGTTTCGTCAGGCGCTCGAGGAGCGGCTGAAGACCCGAGCGCACGGTGACGGTGCCCAGCTCGCCCGAGACCGCAAGCGCGTTGTCTTCGACAGACTCCTCGCCCGGCTGCTCGCTGTGGCCCCGGGCCGGTGGCTGCTGAAGGGAGGCTTCGCGCTGGAGCTACGCCTCGCCGGGCGTGCCCGAGCGACGAAGGACGTCGACATCGACTGGCAGGCGGACGAGGAGCTGCTGCTGGACACGCTCATCGACGCAGCCACTCACGACCCCGGCGACTACTTCACCTTCACCATCGAGCGAACCGGCGCTCCCGAGGATCGACTGGGTGGCAGCCACCGTTTCCGAGTCTCAGCCTCGCTAGCCGGCCGCCAGTTTGAGACATTCCTACTCGATGTCGGCTTCCGCCGCGACGAAGATGTGACCGCGGACACGCTGACGACCGAGGCCCTCCTCGGCTTCGCGGACATACCGCCGGTCGAGGTGCTGGCCGTTCCACTCGAGATCCAGATCGCCGAGAAGCTCCACGCATACACCCGCACCTACGAGGGCGGCCGCCCTAGCACCCGCGCCAAGGATCTCGTCGATCTCGCGCTGATCGCCACCAACTCAACCCTCGATGCTGCGTTGCTGCGCATGGCGATCGACAGAGCCTTTACGCGACGCACCACGCACCCCCTGCCGACAGCCTTGCCTCAGCCCCCCGGAGATTGGGCCTCGCAATACCGTCGCCTCGCTCAGGAAGTCGGCGCGCCGGCCGACCTGGACGCCGGGTACGCCGATGCGTCCGCCTTCCTCGCACCTATTCTCAGCGGTGAGACCACCAACGGCCTGGAGCCCCCGCGCGCCGGCAGTGGATACAAGAGCCCTCGAAGTAGACCGCTACCCAACGTGTCGAGACCCACCGACGCGTTCAGGCACTCGTCGCCACGAGTGCCTGAGTCGGCGAGAATCGCCGATAATCCCCGCGCGTCCGGTCCCCTGTCGGTGGTCGCGGTCGCCGGCAAAGCTCCTGCAAACCGGGCGATTACAGCCGAGAATCCCAGGTGAGCGAGCCCGAATCGCACCCAGGAGGTCGCCGGTTCGAGTCCGGCTAGCTCCATGTAACCGTAGTCAATGCGAACCGCCGGGACACGGAAGGTCGGTTCTATGTGATCGCGTGCATCCACGCGGATTCCGTCGATCATGGCTTGGAGCACGGCCTTGGTGCGCGTAGGCGTGCTGTCCCTCAGCGCCGCTTGAAGTGTGTTGCGTAGGGCGTCGAGTTCGGCGGTGTTCGCGCGCTCGGGTTGCTCGTCGTCCTCGGCCGCAGCGAGTTCGGCGGCGCGGCCTTCTAGGGCTTTGGCCTGCTCGCCGAGGCTCGCTATGCGCGGGGCGCAGGTGTCCTCGGGCATGGTGCCGGCCTCGAACGCGCGGAAGTAGCGGTCCATCGCGGCGCGCGTCTTTGCGAGCTTGTCCTGTATGGCGGCCAGCTCGGACTGCTGCTCGTCGTCGCGTTGCGTCAGTCGCTCGTATGCCTGTGTGATCGCTTGGTCGATCAGGTCGTCGTTTTGGAGCACCTTCCAGAGTCGGCGTGTGACGGCCTGCTCTAGCTGCTCGGCCGGGAGGCGATCATTCGCACAAATGCTTGGTGCCGTAGCGTGCCCGCGTAAAGCAGGTGTAGTACGTGTAGCGTCCCGAGCGCCCATGCGCCGCTGTCCCTACATACGCTTGGCCGCAGCGCCCGCAGCGTGTCCGGCCGGTCAGCAGGTACTCGGCCGGGTTTGACGCCCGCGAGCGGTCCTCGCAGCGCTCAGCGAGGATCGCCTGCGCACGATCGAAAAGCTCTTGGGGGATCAGCGGCTCGTGCGCTGCGGGATACCAGTTGCCGCGGTGGCTGAGCTGCTGGCGCTTGCATGCGGCCACGCCGTCTTCTGCCGACGCGACATCGCGCGCGTGGTGATGGCGCTGCGCATGGAGTTCGCCGGCCAAGACCATCCGGTCGGGCGCGAGACCGACCGGATTTGGGAGACCGGGGTCAAGCGCTGCGCCAAGCTCGTCAACGCGGGCCGCAGGACCGGCTCGATCCCACCGGGACCGCCCGCGCGTGCGCTGGCGTTGGCGCTGCTGGGGGCGCTGGAGGGGGCTGTGATCGCGCTGGCCGGGCATACGCCTGACGATGGTCTCCTGGCCGCGCGCGCCGTCGCGGGCGTACTGGGGGTGAACAGCGATCGAGCATGAGCGAACGCCCATCTCGGCTAATCACACCAACCGCCGCGCTGCGTCCCAGCCCGCGCTGAACCCCGCTTAGCTGCACCCCCAGGACGGGTGCTCCAAACCACCTCATCAGCGCCTCGGCAAGCCCGACGGCGGTTCCATCCCCAACCCAGGCGACATATCCGTCAGGGCGGATCAACACCGTGGTTCCTCCATCGTCGCCAACTCTGAGACGACGTCGACCAGCGCCCTCATGCGCCGATGGCGTCGGTGCGGGTTCCCCGCGGCGTCTCCTCGCTCACCTCGACCTCGGCGACCAGGCTGCTCCTGGTCGGATCCCACCCCGGGAACTCGATGCCGGCGGCTTTGCGGACAACGCTGCGTCCTCCATCGCAGCCGACCAGATACTGCGCCCGCAGTGAGCGACCGTCAGCCATCTCCACATCAACGTCGGTGCCGTCTTGGGAGAAGCCGCTCACCCTCGCTTTGGTAATAGACCCGCACCGGCAGCTCGGCGATCCAGGCAGCCATGATCCGCTCGATTTAGCTCTGCCAGATCCCAAGTGAGTAGGGATGGCGCGTGGGAAGTCGCTCATGTCCAGCACAGTCGTGGCAAACATCGCGGCCTGAGCCGTCTGCCCCTCCGCAAGGAAGCGATTGGCGACGCCGCGCTGGTCGAGCACCTCGATCGTGCGCGAATGAAACCCGCCGGCCCGGGAGCCGGCGAGCACGTGATCGGAACGCCGCTCAAGCAGCGCCACGTCCACCTGCGCCAACGCCAGCTCGGCCGCCAGCATCATCCCCGTCGGGCCGGCTCCGGCAATTACCACCGCGTGCTCAGTCATAGCCACACCCCCGTCGGACACACCAAGGACACCCCGCGCATTTTTGCCACTCCCATCTCTGTAGCTTCGGTCCAGGCGAGCGGTTCTACAGCACTATCCGAGGCGTCATGAGCGCTGCGTGAGTGGTATAAATTGGAAATGGAGAGGGGCTTGGCCACCGGTGGTCAAAGCGGCCCGAGCTGTCTCACGGCGAGCTACTGCGCGAGGGCCGGCTCACACTGGTCCAGCCCCTACAGCGTGAAGCGTGCGCTCGGCTCCGCCAGCTCAACGCTCAGCTTCGCGTCGTAAAAACACAGGCAGCCTCTGATCGCAAACGCCTCGGGCAGCGGCGTCTCATAGCTCCAGGCAGCGTCCTCGACCTCTTCTCCCTGCAGGCGCAGCGTCCAGTGCCACGCCTCTCCCTTATAGGGGCAGATCGTGCGCGTGGCGCTGGGCCACAGCAGCCCCGCCTGCACGTCGGTGGCCGGCAGGTACGCCCGCACCGGCAATCCGGTCTCATACAGCAAGCGCGGTCGGCGTGAGCGCGCGATCGTCTGCTCGCCCATCCGCACCGTGACCTCGCGCGAGCTCTCGAACACATCCACGCGGTGGTAGGGATCGCGCAGGTGCCCGAACAGCCGCTCGTCCTCGCACAGCCACATGTCGGGCGCGTCGAAGTCGATCGCCAGCTGGCCGCGCAACCACTCATATCCGGCGGGCGGCTGCTCGTAGGACCAGATGGCGTCGGGCAGCGTCATCCCGTCGAGGTGAACCGACCAGTAGCTGACGTGGCCGCGAAGGCGGCATTCGGTAGCGGTATCCGAGCGCTCAAGCAGCTCGCTGTCAAAATCCTCATAGGGGAAGTACAGCTCGGGCAACGCGCCGGTCTGGTGCAGCAGGTGCCCGTGCAGCGAATCGAGCACCACGCGATCGGAGGCAATCGCGCGCATACGTCGCGGGTAGGGCTGGAACAGCATCTGCCGCGCCGGCGCCTCGACGCTGTAGTTGCGCTCGGCGTCGCTGTTTGCGGCAAGCGGCCCGCCGCCGATGGTAAGGCTCATCGCCCCGTCCTCTACCCTCGTTCGATACCGAGAACCGTGAGATGAGCGCAACCTCGACCGACATCCGTAGAGCAACGCGGGCCGACGTGCCGGCGCTTGCCGCTTCGCTCGCGCGCGCGTTCTTCGACGACCCGGTGGCGATCTGGTCGTGCAAGCCCGACCGGCTGCGCCCGAAGATGCTGGAGCGCTTTCACGCTACGCGCCTGCGCCAGCTGCTCGACCGCGAGGAGGTCTGGACGGACGCCCAGCTTCGCTGCGGGGCGCTGTGGGCGCCGCCGAAGCAGTGGCGCGAGAGCCCACGCCAAGACCTTGAGATCGCGCGCTGCATGCTGCACCCGCGCCTGTTCTGGCGCATGCCGCTGATCGCGCGCGGCTTTGGCGGCATGGAGATGGCGCATCCGCGCAAGCCGCCGCACTGGTACCTGGCGGTGCTCGGCACCGACCCCTCCGCCCAGGGCCAGGGCCTGGGATCGGCGGCGCTGGCGCCGGTGCTCGAACACTGCGACGCCGACGGCGTGGGGGCCTATCTGGAGTCCTCCAAGGAGCGCAACATAGCCTTCTACGCCCGGCACGGCTTCCGCGTCACGCGCGAGCTGCAACTCCCGCGCGGCCCGAAGATGTGGGCGATGTGGCGCGACCCGCGCCCGTAGCCACAGCGCAAGCCCGACACAGGCACGCCCCGAGACAAGCACCCTATTGACACGCTGACAAGTTAGTGTTACCGTCGGTAACGCGAATTGGGGGAGCGCGACCGAGGAGGAGGGCGCGAGGGGTGCGCAGGGTAATTACCCGCAGTCTGGCAGTTGCACTCGTCTCGGTCGTGCTCGCGCTGCTGGCAGCGTTCGCCTGGGGCGCCGCGGCCGGCGTCGAAGTCAGCGAGCGCTTCACCCCCGACCGACTTGGCGCCTCGGCGAACCTGGCGCTTACGTCGCACTTCGCCTCGCCGCCCGGCGGCGCTCCCGCGCCGGTGCGCAAGTTCACCGTGTACGCGCCGGCGGGCATGCTGATCGACGCGCGCGGCGCCGGCGTCTGCTCGCAAGCGGTGCTCGAAGCGCACGGCCCCGAAGCCTGCCCGGCCGACTCCCGCGCCGGCTTCGGCGGCGGCATCGGCGTGCTGCAGCTGCCCGGCGAAACAGTCCACGAGGGCTACACGCTTGACTTCTTCTTCTCCTCGACGAACCCGGGCCACCTGTCGCTGCTCGTGTACGCGAGTGCGCGCTCGCCCGTCAACGTCGAACTGATCGTGATCGCCCACGAGGTGCGCGCGCCGGCTCCCTACGGGCTCGGCTTCAGTGTCGAAGTCCCGCCGATCTCCACGATCCCGGGGGCGCCGCTGGCCTCGATCGAAAGCGCCTTCGCCTCGCTTGGGGCGGCCAACGTCGCCTATTACAAACGCGTGCACGGTCGCCTTCGCCTCGTGCACGTGCGCGGGCTGGTCGTGCCGCGCCGCTGCCCGGCGGGGGGCTTTCCCTCGCGCGCGACGATCGATTTCCGCGACGGGCAGTCGCTGACGCTCTACCCCAAGGTGCCATGTCCCGCGCGCTAGCCATGGCGACAGCGCTTGCGCTGCTGCTCCTGCCGGCAAGCGCCTGCGCTCAAACTCAGACCCAGCTCAAGGTCCGCCTGCGCCCCGACCGGCCGCGGGCGCTGGCCACGCTGGAAATCTCGATCCGCTACGAAGACCCGCAGGCAGCCGTCCCCGAGCCGCTGCGTCGTGCCCTGCTGCGGCTGCCGGAAGGGCTCAACGTGGAAGTGCCGCGACTGCGCAGCTGCTCGCCGCGGGCGCTGCGCGCCCACGGCCCAAAGGCTTGCCCGCCGGCGTCTGTGCTCGGCGGCGGCTCGGCGCTGGCCAAGGCGCAGGCCGGCTCGCAGATACTGAGCGAGCACGTCACGCTCACCACCGTGCTCGGGCCGCTGGTGGGGCTGCAGCCGACCTTCGACGTGTTCGCGCAGGGGTACACCCCGTTCGGCCAGCGCGAGCTGCTCTCAGGCACGATCGTGCCCGACGAACCGCCCTACGGAGAAGACATGGCGCTGACGGTCCCGCCGATCGCCACGCTGCCGCTTGAGCCCGATGTGTCGATCGCGGCGCTGACGTTGACGATCGGGCCGCCAGCCGGCTCGCGCCGCCACGCCGCCAACGCGGTGATCGTCCCCGCCCACTGCCCCAAAGGCGGCCTGCCTTTCGCCGTGCGGACCGGGTTTGCCGACGGCACGACTTCCACCGCGACGACTTCCATTCCATGCCCATGACCGAAACCACAGAAAGCAGGTGATTCGCGATGCGCTACGTCATATCGGCCTCGCTAGCCGCTCTTACGATGCTCATCCCGGCGCACGCGGCAGGCACGTTCACGCTCAACGAGAGGGGCAACCTGCACCTGACCAGCAAGCACGGCTTCACCCTCAACGAGCAGGGGACCGCGACCGGCACCGTGCCCGGGCCGATCTACGTGCACCTGAAGATCGACTCCTCAAGCCACGTCAGCGCCGAACTGAACATCTATCCGCACGGTGGCTCGATCACTTGCTATGGCAGCGCCGCCTACCACCGCGGACGCAGCGACGCCACCTTCTCCGGGACGCTCTCGGTCGCTCGCGGCAGCGGCCGCTATAGCCACGCTCACGGCAGCGGCCTCAGCTTCAGCGGCACAATCCAACGCTCCAATGACTCGATCACCGTGCACGTCGCCGGCCGCGCGTCCGACTAGGGCAACGGGCATGCTCCAGCTGCGCGACCTGGTCAAGCACTACCACACCGGCGGCGGCGAGACGGTGCGCGCTGTGGACGGCGTCTCACTTGAGGTGAAGGGCGGTGAGATGGTCGCGCTGTACGGGCCCAGCGGCTCGGGCAAGACGACGCTGCTGTTGATGGTGGCGACGCTGCTGCAGCCGAGCTCGGGGACGGTGCTGATCGGCGGGCGCGACGTCGGCGCGATGTCGGCGCGCGAAGCATCGCGCCTGCGCCTGAGCGAGCTCGGCTTCATCCGCCAGAGCTTCGACCTGCTGCCGGGCGTCAGCGTGCTCGACAACGCCGTGCTGAAGCTGCTGCGCGCCAAGCGCTGGCGCGCAGCCCAGCGCGAGGTGACGCCGCTGCTTGAGCGGCTCGGCCTGGGCGAGCGCCTGCAGC
The DNA here is from genome assembly GCA_036279855.1 of Solirubrobacteraceae bacterium. GTDB lineage: Bacteria > Actinomycetota > Thermoleophilia > Solirubrobacterales > Solirubrobacteraceae > Palsa-744. Next base: position 93,632 of record DASUIH010000037.1, read on the forward strand.
ACCGCTCGGAGACGCTGTCGATGGGCGAGCGCCAGCGCGTGATGATCGCCCGCGCCCTCTCCACCAATCCCAGCCTGCTGCTGGCCGACGAGCCGACCGGCAGCCTCGACAGCAAACGCGGGCACGAAGTGCTTGAGCTGCTGCTCGAACTTTGCCGCGAGCGCGGCGTTGCGGTCGTGCTCGTCAGCCACGATCCGGCCGCTTCGCGCTACGCCGACCGCGCCTACTCGCTGCTCGACGGTCGCCTCTCGCCGTACAGCGCGCAGCCCGAGCAACCCGCGGCCGCGGCCGTGCCGCTGTGAGACCGGGCAATGCGCTGCGGCTGTACTACGTACGCCTACGCGCACGACTGGCACAGGAGCTGCTTGCCGTGCTCGGCATCGCCGCCGGCGTGGCGCTGTTGTTCGCCTCGCAGGTGGCAAGCACCTCGCTGCAGAGCTCGGTCGGCCAGCTGGCGAGTGGGGTGGACGGCAACGCGACGCTGCAACTGCTCGCGCGCGCCCCCGAGGGCTTTCCGCAGAGCGCGCTGGCACGTGTGCGCCACACGCCGGGGGTGCGCTTTGCCGCGCCGCTGTTGGAAACCGGGGCCAACGCGATCGGCCCGCAGGGCAGCGCCGCGATCCAGCTGATCGGCGCCGACGAAAGCGTCTCGGCCCTGCGCGGCCGGCTCGTGCGCGACCGCTCATTTGCGCCCTTCGGCGGCATCGAAGCAATCGTGCTGCCGGCGCCGCTGGCCAACACGCTTGGCGTCGTCAAGTTCGGCCAGGAAGCGACGCTGCAAGTGGCGGGGCGCAGCGTCCGGGTGCCGCTGTACTCCGTGCTGCGCCGCCGCCAGATCGGCGCGCTGGTGGAAACACCCGCCGCGCTTGCTCCGCTGTCGTTCGTGCAGGAAGCAGCCGGCCTGTCAGGCCGGCTGAGCCGCATCCTCGTGCAGCCCGATCGCGGCGCCGAAGCGCGGGTGCGGGCGGCGCTGACGCGGATCGCCGGCACCGCCGCCAACGTCGAGTCGACCGGCTACGACCAGCGGCTGTTCGACCAGGCCGCCACCGCCAGCAGCCAGTCCACGAGCCTGTTTTCGGTCATCAGCGCCCTGGTCGGCTTCCTGTTCGCCTTCAACGCGATGCTGTTGACGGTGCCGCAGCGGCGGCGGCTGGCCGCCGACCTGCGCCGTGACGGCTACACGCCGGCGACGGTCATCGGCGTGCTGCTGCTTGACGCCATCGGCCTGGGCGCGCTCGGCTGCGTGCTCGGCTTGGCGCTCGGCCAGGAGCTGTCGATCCACCTGTTCCACTCCCAGCCGGCGTTCCTCTCGCTTGCCTTCGCCGTCGGCTCGCAGCGCACCGTCACAGCGCAGAGCGTCGCGATCGCCGTGGCGGGAGGCATGGGCGCCGCGATCGTGGCCGTGCTCAGCCCGTTGCGCGACGTGCTCGCGCGCGACCCGCTGGCCGCGATCCGCCCACGCGAGGACACAGAGGTGTTGCGCGGCGGCGGCCGGCTCGCCGCCGCGGGCATGCTGTGCCTGGTCGCCGCGACCGTGCTGCTGCTGCGCGCGCCACAGGCGCCGATGCCGGCGATGGTGCTGCTGGTGCTCGCGCTGCTGGCGCAGCTGCCGCTCGCGCTCGACCGCTCGCTTGCGCTGCTGCGTCGCCTGGCCGGCTTGGTCGTCAGCCCCGTCGGGCACGTCGCCGCGATCGAGTTGCGTGCCTGCGGCGCCCGCGGCGTCGCGATCGCCGCCACCGGCGCGGTCGCCGTGTTCGGCAGCGTCGCGATCGACGGCGCCCACCAGGACCTGCTGTCGGGTCTACGGCACAACGCCGCGGAAGCAAGCGCGAGCGCCAAGCTGTGGGTGGCGCCGGCCGGCTCCTACAACCTGCTCGACACCACCCCGTTTCAGCCGCGCCAGGCGGCGGCGCTGGCACGCCTGCCGGGCATCCGCTCGGTCGGCCTCTACCGCGGCAGCCTGCTCGACTACGGCGATCGGCGCATCCGCGTGCTCGCACCGCCTCCGTCCTCGCAGCCACTGCCTCCCGGGCAGCTGCTGTCCGGCTCGCTCCCGCTGGCCGAGGCGCGCCTGCGCGCCGGCGGCTGGCTTGCGATCTCAAAGGCGCTGGCTCAGAGCGCCAGCCTGCACCTCGGCGACACGGTCAGCCTGCCGACGCCGACGCCCGTCCCCCTGCGCGTAGCGGCGATCACCACGAATCTCGGCTGGGCGCCCGGAGCCGTCGAGCTGAACGCCGGCGACTATGCGCGTGCCTGGGCCAGCGAGGATGTCAGCGCCTACGCGGTCACGCTGCAGCCGGGCTTTTCAGAGCAGCGGGCGGCAGGCGAGCTGCGCCGCGCGCTCGGCCCGGGTTCCGGCCTGGCGGTCAAGAGCGCCCGGCGGCAGGCCGCTGAGCAGACCACGCTCAGCCGCCAAGCGCTGGCGCAGCTGACGCAGATCGCCACGCTGATCCCGATCGTCGCCGTGCTGGCGATGGCCGCGGCGATCGGCGCGATGGTGTGGCAGCGCCGGCCGCGGCTGGCCAAGCTCAAGCTCGAAGGCATCGCCCACGGCGAGCTGTGGGGGACGATCCTGCTTGAGAGCGTCGTGCTGCTCGGCGTCGGCTGCATGGCCGGCGCGGCCTTCGGCCTGATCGGCCAGCGGCTGGCCGACCGCGCGCTGGCGCAAGCCGTCAACTTCCCGGTGTCGCTATCGCTGGCGGCGGGCCCGGCGATCGCCAGCATCGCGCTGGTGGTCGCGGCCGCGCTGGCGATCCTGGCGCTCCCCGGCTACCTGGCCAGCTCGGTGCCGGCGTCGGTCGCCCTGCAAGACTGATAGATCGCGATGGCGGAGACAGGGCGTCAGCGTCCCTATAGGCAAACGACGCGCGCGCAGGCCAAGGAGCGCACGCGCGAGACGTTGCTGCGGGCCGCCAGCGAAGAGGTCGAGCGCGACGGCTGGAACGAGGCCTCGCTGGAGGCGGTCGCGCAGCGCGCGGGGGTCACCAAGCAGACCGCGTTGCGCCACTTCGGCTCCAAGAAGGGGCTGCTCGACGCGGTTGTCAGTCGCACCAGCTCGATCGTGATCAAAGAACGCGACGAAGCGCCCGTCGGCGACGTTGCCGGCGCTGTCGCGAACCTCGTGCGCCATTACGAGCGCTATGGCGAGATGGTCACCCGCCTGCTCCCATACCGCGACGCGGTCGTGCGCGTGCTCGGCGAGGAGCACCGCGACTCGTTCGCACGGCGCGCTGTCGATCGCGGCCACGAGGTGCACGAACAGTGGGTGCTGCGCACGTTCGAGCCGCAGCTGTCGCTACTGCAAGGCGAGCAATACGAGCAGCGGCTGGCACAGCTCGTGGCGGTCTGCGACGTGTACATGTGGAAGATCCTGCGCCGCGACCTCGGCCTCAGCATCGAGCGCACCAAAGCGACGCTGGTCGAGCTGATCGAGCGGCTGGTCGAGCCCGACGCCTCAGAGCGGCAACCGGCGCCGCGAGCGCGCAAGCCGCGCAGGCGGACGTCGTCGTGAGGCTGCTCGCCTACACCTCGCCCGCCCGCGGCCATCTGTATCCGTGCGTGCCGATCCTCCAGGAGCTGCAGCGGCGCGGCCACGCGGTCGCGGTGGTCACGCTTGTGGACGAGCTGGAGGCCGTGGCGGCGCTCGGGATCGCCGCCGAGCCGATCTCGGCCAAGGTCGAAGCGATCGAGCTGCAGGACTGGCGCGGGCGCTCGCAGGCCGACCGCGGGCGCCGCGCGCTGAGAACGTTCGCCGCGCGCGCCAAGTACGAGACCACCGACCTGAAGGACGCGATCGAGCGCCACCGGCCCGATGCGCTGCTGGTCGACGTCAACTGCTGGGGCGCGGCCACCGTCGCCGAGGCGAGTGGGCTGCCGTGGGCGATGTTCTCGCCCTACCTGCTGATGGCGCGCTCGCGCGAGGCGCCGCCGTTCGGCCTCGGCCTGGCACCGATGAAAGGGCCGCTCGGCCGCGCGCGCGACACGCTGTTGGGCGGGCTGCGCGAGACCGCTGTGGACCGCACCGTGCTGCCGGTTGTGAACCGGCTGCGCGCCGAGCACCGCCTGCCGCCGCTGCGGCGCTTCGGCGAATTGGCCGAGCGCCCGCGCCAGATGCTCGCGATGACCGCCGAGGGGTTTGAGTATCCCCGCTCGGGCTGGGCCGCCAACGTGCGCTTCGTCGGCCCGCTCGACTGGTCGCCGCCGCAGCCGCGACCGGAGTGGCTGGCCGATCTTGCCGACCCGCTCGCGCTCGTCACCTGCTCGACCGAGCACCAGCGCGACCGTGCCCTGCTGGCGACAGCGCTGCACGCGCTGCCCGCCGCCGGCATCGGCGTGCTCGGCACCTCCGCGGCGCACGACCCGAGCGCTTTCGACGTGCCCAGCGGCAGTCGCGTGGCGCGCTTCCTCTCCCACGACGCGGTGCTCGACCGCGCCGCCTGCGTGGTCTGTCACGGCGGCATGGGCATCACCCAAAAGGCGCTCGCCGCCGGTGTGCCGGTCGTGGTCGTGCCGTTCGGGCGCGACCAGCTGGACACGGCGCGGCGGGTCGAGTGGGCCAAAGCCGGCGTGCGACTGCCGGCGGGCAAGCTGACGGCGCCGAGGCTCGCGGCAGCGGTGCGACAGGCACTCGACCTGCGCGACGGGGCGCAGCGCGTGGCCGAGCTGTTCGCGCGGGCAGGTGGCGCGAGCGCGGCGAGCGACTGCCTGGAGACGATGGCCGGGACGCGATCGGCGGCGCTCGCATGAGCCGACCCCGGTGCCCGCCTGAAATTGTGGCTACGACCGCAGCCGCGAGCGCGACGACACTTGACAGCGAAGCAAGCGGGCGTGACCATAAGCGACAGGCACGAGCACGACCGCAAGGGGGTGGGCAACCGTGACACCGGTGCTGTACGGGTTGGCCAAGGCCTGTGTGCGCAACCGCTTCGTCGTGATGACGACGTGGCTGTTGGTGACGATCGCGCTGGTGGTCGTCTCCCACCAGCTTGGCGACAACACCAACGACAACCTGTCGCTGCCCGGCACCGACAGCCAGCGCGCGTCAAGCGACCTGGCGCGTTCGTTCCCCGACCAGGCCAACGGCACCAGCCCGATCGTGCTGCACGCCAGCAGCGGCCACAAGCTGACCGAAGCGCCCTATAAGGAAGCGGTCGCGCAAGCCGCCGGCGAAGTCGCCAAGGCCGACAACGTGGCATCCGTCGTCTCGCCGCTGACGCCGCAGGGGGCCGCGGCGCTGAGCAAGGACCAGGCGACCGGCTACCTGTCGGTAACGCTGTCAAAACCACCCGGCGAACTGTCGGTAGGCGAAGCTCAACAGATCATCGACGCCGCGAACGCGGCCAAGCAGGCCGGGCTGCAGGTCGAGACCGGCGGGCAGCTCGGGCAGAAGGTCTCAAAACCCGCGACCGAGTCCAGCGAGCTGATCGGGATCGTCGCGGCGATGGTGATCCTCACCTACACGTTCGGGACGGCCGTGGCGATGCTGCTGCCGATCGTCAACGCAATCCTGGCGCTGTTGTGCACGCTGGCGATCGTGCGCATCCTCGGCCACGTCGTGACCGTGCCGACGGTCGCGCCGACGCTGGCGACGATGATCGGGCTTGGCGTCGGCATCGACTACGCGCTGTTCATCGTCACACGCCACTTCCGCGGGCTGGACGAAGGGCTCGACATGCACGAGTCGATCGCGCGCGCGGCCGCGACCTCCGGCGGAGCCGTGTTCTTCGCCGGCGGCACCGTCACGATCGCGTTGCTGTCGCTGGCGGTCGCCGGCATCCCGCTTGTCACAACGATGGGCGAGATGGCCGCCGTGGCCGTGGTCGTCGCCGTGCTGGCGGCGCTGACGTCGCTGCCGGCGGCGCTGGCGATCACAGGGACCCACATAAACTCGCTGCGGGTGCGCCAGCACCACCCCGACGGCCAAATCCAGCAAGGCAGGTCCGCGGGCTGGGCGCGGGCGCTCGCGCGCAAACCCTGGGTCGGCGGCATCGCGGCGCTGGCGATCCTGATCCCGCTGATGATCCCGCTGCTGTCGCTGAGCCTTGGCCAGCAGGACACCGCCGCGCTGTCCACCTCCACGACGGCGCGGCGCGCCTACGACCTGATCTCGCACAACTTCGGCGCCGGCGCCAACGGGCCGCTGATCGTCGCCGTCGCGCTGAAGCCACCCGCCGAAGGGGCCAAGGACAAGCGGCTGCAAGCGCTGCAGAAGGACGTCGCCGAAACCAAGGGGGTGGTCGCGGTCACGCCCGTGCAGGTGGACAAGGGCGGCTCCAGCGCCTACTTCAACGCGATCGCCGCAAGTGGGCCGGCCGAGAAAGCAACCGAACAGCTGGTCGAACGCCTACGCGACCAGACGATCCCAAAGGCCGAAGCAAGCGGCGGGCTGAAGGCCGACATCGGCGGCTCGACCGCCGGCTACGTCGACCTAGCCTCACGCATCTCCGAAAAGCTGCCGCTGCAGATCGCGGTCGTGATCGCGCTCAGCTTCCTGCTCTTGATCCTGTCCTTCCGCACGGTTGTCGTCCCCGCCCAGGCCGCCGTGATGAACCTGCTTTCGATCGGCGCCTCCTACGGCGTGCTGACGGCGATCTTCCAGTACGGCTGGTTGAGTGGGGTGATCGGGCTGCCCGGCCCTGTTCCCGTCGTGTCCTACGTGCCGCTGTTCATGTTCGCGATCCTGTTTGGCCTGTCGATGGACTACGAGGTGTTCCTGGTCAGCCAAATCCAGGAGCACGTGCACGCGGGCGAAGACAACCGCGAGTCGGTCGTCTCCGGCCTGCTCACGAGCGCGCGCGTAATCACCGCAGCGGCGCTGATAATGGTGTTCGTGTTCGGCAGCTTCGTGCTCAACGGCGACCCGACGATCAAGCAGTTCGGCGTCGGCCTAGCGGTCGCGGTGGCGCTCGACGCGACGGTCGTGCGCTGCCTGTTGGTGCCGTCGGTGATGGTGATTATGGGCAAGGTCAACTGGTGGATGCCGCGCTGGCTCGACCGCGTGCTGCCGAAGGTGAGCATCGAGGGCGCGGAGTTCTTTGAGCAGGCCGACGCCAGGGCGGCCCACTCAGTGGCTGCCACAACGACTCCATAGATCGGGGAACCCGATCGGCGCATGCGCCGATCGGCCGGGCCTTACATGTAAGGCCCGGCGACGCCGCACATGTGCGGCGTCGATAAAAGAAAGGGAGAGCGTTGACTAATACGCCCGTCCGCCGCCCTTAGGCGGCAACAGCGCGCCGATGATCCAGAACAGCGGGATGAAGATCCCGACGATGAACATCACCCAGTGTCCCCTGCGGATCGAGAGGATCCCAAGCGTGATCAGCAGCACGAGGTAGATGGCGCCAAACAGGACACCGGCGCCGGTCGATACGGCCAGTAGCGGCATCGTCGGAGTGTCGCGCCTTGCAGGGCGGTCGCGCATCACCCCGATCGGGTGATCCCGCCGATCTGGGGCGAGGATCGCATCCTGCCTAGACGGGCACCGCCACCCGCGTTAGAGAGACAGGGCGGCTTCCGTGCGGCGAGAAGAATCGGCGCTCGCCGGGCGAAAGTAACTCGATGCGATGCAGCCAACGGTGGATGACATCTCGGATATACGGTTCCTGCTGAGAGCCGGGCCGTCCACTGCGCTTGAGCCAGCGCTCATCTAGGACGGCGAGAGGGACGCCATGGTGGCTGAGGGCAGCGGCGTGAACCACCGGCATTTTGTTGTCCCAGGTGACCAGCACGTACGGTTCGTAGTCGCGGGCAAGCGCCTTGAATAGCGCCCCGTCCTTCAGTCCGTGAATCCTCTGAGGGACGACGCCGGTCGCATCCGGGCGTCCACGTCGTTGAAGCTCCTGGCTGAGCTGCCAATTGATGTCCTCATCAAGGACGAAACGGCGTCGCTCAGGCCGCAAGCCTCGCTACATCCTGCTCGTAGCCAAGCGCATCATCTATCTCTTTGTCTAACAGGCCATAATCCTCACGCAGAATCGTCCGGCCGTTATCCTCGGCCGCGACGGCCGCGACAAGCGACGTGGGTATCCGCCTACCCCGCACTACTGGCATGCCGGAATGTCGGTCGGGGTCAACTTCTACGTGCGTTCTCGGCTTCTCGATCGAGACCCACCCACCGCGACCAAGGGCCGTGGCGACCACTGTTAGATTGATGAGGGTCTGCTCAAGTACCTCGTGCTCTGGAACATCGACAGAGAGCCAGCGATCAGCGCCGTCGTCCCAGCGAACAAGCATCGCGCCATCGTGAGCGAGCGGAGCCGCCGCAAGCGGCCATTCGCCGTACTGCTCGCGCAGCTTTTCCACAGCCCTCCTGATCTCAGCGGGCCGCTTACCCTGCTCGACCAGATAGTGGGCAACGATCGCCTCTCCAGCATCCGCATATGAGTAGGCATTCGGGCGCCGTGAGGCGCTCGCTCGGATGATGCCGTAGCGAGCCCACTGGCCGATACGCCGCGGCGAAACCCCCGCCAGCCGCGCAACCTCGGCAGCGGTGTAGTACCCGATGGATTTGATGCTGCTCTCTGTCATGGCCAATACCTGCCCGTACTTCGGTTGGTCGTGCGCCGTCTCCTGCAAGCAAGAAGCGCTGCCACCACTGTACCCATGCCCTCAGACAATTAGCCGAGATTACGACTGTGACTGGCCGCACAGCCAATTTTGGGCTGGGCCTGTCATGATGTGGCGCGATGCTTGCCACGCGCCGGCTGATGAAGCAGCTGCCGCCCGGGCCGAAATATCCGGTCGCGGTGCAGACGCTCGCGACCTGGTCGCGCCCGACCGCCGGCCTGCTACGGGCACGCGGGATCTACGGCAAGCGCTTCGCCGTGCGCATCCTGGGCCAGCCGCCGTTTGTGATCGTCTCCGACGCGGATGAGATCAAGCAGATCTTCCAGGCGCCGCCCGACGTGCTGCACCCCGGCGAGGGGGCGCGCGTGCTCGAACCGATCCTTGGGCCGAACTCGGTGATCCTGCTCGACGAGGGCCCGCATCTGGCCCAGCGCAAGCTGATGCTGCCCGCCTTCCACGGCGAGGCGATGCAGCAGCTGCAGGGGCTGATGGAGGAGCTGACCGAGCGCGAGCTGACGACCTGGCCGACCGACGAGCCGGTCGTGCTGCACCCGCGGCTACAGCGGCTGACGCTTGAGATCGTGCTGCGCGCGGTGTTCGGCCTGGAGCGCGGCGCCAAGCTCGACCGGCTGCGCGAGCTGCTGACCGAAGTGCTGCAGTTCGCCGAGAGCCCGCTGTCGATCCTCCCGTTCGCCCAGCGCCTGCTGGCGGGCCGCGGCGCGATGGGCCGCCTGGAACGGGCCGGCGAGGAGGCCGACCGGCTGATCTACGGGCTGATCGAGGAGCGCCGCGCCGGCGCCGACCAGGACAGCCCGGACGTGCTCGCGCTGTTGCTCGGCGCGCGCCACGAGGACGGCTCGCCGATGGCAGACCAGGAGCTGCGCGACGAGCTCGTGACCGCGCTTGTCGCCGGTCACGAGACAACCGCCTCGCAGCTTGCCTGGGGGTTTGAGCAGCTCGCGCGCGCGCCACACGTGCTCGCGCGCCTGAGCGACGAGCTCGACCGCGATCCAGAGGACGAGGCTTACCTGACCGCCGCGATCCAGGAGCTGATGCGCCGCCGTCCAGTGCTGATGAACGCCGAGCCGCGGCTGGTCAAGAAGCCGATCGAGGTCGGCGGCGTCAGCTACCCGCCCGGCGTCGTGCTGATCGCCAACGCCTTTCTTGTCCACCACGATCCCGATGTGTACGAGAACCCGAACGAGCTGCGCCCCGAGCGCTTCCTGGAGAGCGAGGGCGGCAAAGCGCCGGGCACCTACACCTGGCTCCCGTTCGGCGGCGGACGCCGCCGCTGCCTTGGGGCGAGCTTCGCGATGCTTGAGATGAAGGTCGTGCTGCGAGCGGTGGTCGAGCGCTTCGGGATCGAGCCGGTCGGCGAGCGCGCCGAGACCGCCCAGCGGCGCAGCATCACGATCAGCCCCTCGCGCGGCTGCGAAGTGACGTTGCGCGAACGCGAGCGCCCCCTCCCGGCTGCCGCGCCGAGCGAGCGCGTAGCAGTCGCAGCCGGCTGACGCTCAGCCTTTCTTCTTCTTTTTCCCTTTTCTGACGGGCACGGCCTTTGGCGTTTTCAGCGCCTTCAGCGTGGCGCTGGAGCGCGGCCCCGGCAGTAGGTTGCGCCCGGCGCGGGCCACGACTGTCACCGTGTAGGAGTCGGTCGGGATCAGGCCCGTTACCGCGACGCTGCGCGAGGAGGCCTTGCGCACAAAGGTCTGCACACGGCCGTCGCCGCCGCGCACCTTGATCCGGTACTCGCGCGCTCCCGCTGTCGCGCTCCAGGCGATTACGCCGGCGCTGCCGTGGCGCACGAACTTGACCTTGCGCACCCGCCCGCCCCGTATCGCGCCGGGCGCGCTGTAGTGGGCGACGGTCAGCACTCGGCGCGGCATGCCTGCGGCGTCGAGCAGGTAGGCCTCGATCGTGCGCGGGCGCGACAGCCCTTCCTGCGGCGTGAACGCCAGCGTGCCGTGGGCGCTCCCGGCCGTGCCGAGCACGTGCGTGGTGTCGCGGCCGCGTTCGACAAAGCGCACGTGCGTGCCGGGGACGAAGTTGGCGATCTTGTAGGACAGCGAGAAGCGATCGCCGTGCTTGTGCGCGACGCGCGCTTTGATCGTCGCCGGCGGCACGTCCTGCGCCGTTTCAAGCTTGGCGATCGGCACGCCTGCGGCCGATTGCAACAACCATTCGCCGCCCTTTGGTTTGCGCAGGAACACGATCACTTCATGGCCGCCGGGGCCGATCGCGGCGATGAATTCGTTGCCGACGGTCACGAACTGCCCAGGCGCGGCCGGCGTAGTGAAGACCTGGCCACCCGGGCCCTTGAGGTGCACGGGCGGCGCGGCGCCGTCAAAGCCGATCCGCAGCTCCTGGCCGGGGCTGCCGCCCGGCAGTGTGAAGGCCTGGCTTTCGCCAGCGGTCGCGGCGCGAGCGCTTGGCGCGGCAGCCGTCAGCCACGGGGAGACCGTGCCGGGGAGGCTGCGTAGCGATTCTTCGCCGCCGACGAAGCCGCCCGAGTGTTTGACCAACGGCTTCTGCTTGTACTGCTTGAGTTCGTCGCTGCATTTTTTGAAGCCGAAGAAGCCGCCGTCGATGTTGCCGTCGGAGAGGCGATAGCGGCCCTGCACGCCGAATTCGCCGGCCGCCAAGCAGCCGGCGATGTACTGGTTGTTGAACAGGACCGCCGCTTCGGCACTGATAACCCAGATCTTGATGTGAGCGTTGCCTTCGGCCTGCCACAGGCCGCTGGTCGGTTCGTCCCAGAAGGAGATGCCACCGCCGACTTCAACGACGGGTTCTTTGGAGTCGAACGGGAAATGGATGTCGATCGCTAGCTTCGCGTCGGTGTAGCCGTCGGAGTAGACGTCGGCCGCCAGCGTAGCGATGTCGTCGCCTTTGTAGGAGAGCTTGCCCTGCCCGCCGAAGAAGCCCAGTTCGGTCGAGGTCGCTTCGCGGAACTTGAATTCCAGCGTCAGCTCCAGCTGCGTGGCGATCGCCGCGCCGAGCACGCCGCCGAAGGCAAGCGGGTTGACGCCGACCGAAGCCCCGATCTTGTTCACTTCGACGCCCGGATAGATCATCGCCCCTGCCCCCGGTGGCGCCGTGAAGACCATCGAAGCCGAATGGAATTCGCCTTTCTTAAAGGACAATTCCGCTTCCATCGCCGGCTGTTCGAGCGGCCCGAAGCTGATCGTGCCCTTCGCCTGCCAGGTGTCGCGCTTTGATTCTTCGGGGTCGGAGGGGAAGTAGTAGGTGAACGAGGCTTTGGAGACCTTGAAGATTTCCGCCAAGCCCGCTTCGCCAATTTCGAACTTCAGCGACTCCAGCTCGATCCCGGTTTCGCGGTCGGCGATTATCTCCAGCCCGCCCGTGGCTTCGAAGTTGACGGACTTCAGCTCCAGCCCGACCTGAACGTCGATCAGCGACTGGCCTTTTTCGTTGAGATAGACGGCAACCTGCCCCGTGAGCGGGAAGCTGCCCGGCAGTTCAGCGCAAGAGGTGTTGGCCTGCGGCGGGCAACAACCAGCCTTTTTGCTGCCGGCTGCGCATTTGTGCGCGACCGCAAAGGCCATCACGAGCGTCTTGCCGCCGCCGGCCGCGTGGGCACTGGGACCGCCGGGCCGTCGAGCCGAGCGAGCAGCCAGCGGGAGTTTGACGCTCGGCGGATGAAATGCTTCGAAGGCAAGCGTGATCGGTTCTTTTTCCAGGTCGCGACCACCGAGCACGACGTTGCCGATCGGCGTGTTCAGCAACTCGACGTTCACGGGCGCCCCGGACATCTGCACGGTGCTGCCGATGCCGAGTAACTTGACGGTCTGGATCTTGAAGATGCCGATGCCGCCGCCGGCGGTGTTCAGGTCCATCCCGTTCAGCGCCACCTGCCGCGAGGAGATCGCATAGCCGCCGCCCTTGAGCGTCTGGATGCATTCGGCGACGATGTGGATGTCGCCCTGGTCGTAGGTGCTCAGGCATTCGCCTTCGCCGCCGTCGGGCGCGTGGATTTGCGAGGTTGCCTGCGGCACGTTCAGGGGGAAGCTCGATTTCGAGGTTTCTTTGTTGGAGTTGGTGACGGTCAGCCCGATCGTGTGCACACCGGGCGCGAGGATCAGCTGCACAACCGGGTTGGCGCCGGTGCTCGTGTCGATCCTGCCGTCGCCGTTCAGGTCCCAGTCGTAGGCGACTATGCGCCCGCCGCCGGGCTGCGAGCCGGCGCCGGTGAGCGAGATCGCCGCGCCGGGCGCGGGCCGCGGGGTCAGCGAGGCGATCGACGCGACGACTTTTGGCGCTTCTTTGGTGGGCGGCGGAGGCGTGGAGGGCGGTTCAGATTCGAAGCTGAGGTCGTCGATGGCGATCGGTTCGCTGTTGGTTTCCTTGGCGGCGATGGAGAAGTAGCTGATCGTCTTGGCCCCACTGGGCTGCGCAATCGCAAGCTGGGTCCAGGAGCCGACCGCCAGCGTCTTTTCTTGGCTTGCGACGACGTTGCCTGCGCTGTCGTAGCCGGTGAGCAGAGCCGCGCGTGGGGGTGGAGCGGGAACGAGGTCGCGCATCTCAACCGAGACCGACCCGCGTGGCTGACCGATCAGCTTGCCGTACGTGCCGCTCCAGAATGGGGCAGCGGGGTCGCCTTTTTGTTCACAGGAGCCGAGCAGCGCGTACTTGGGCGGCGAGAACGCCGTGCCTTCTTTGACGGTGGGCGACCCGCAGTCCCCGGCGGCGAGCTCTTTCTGCCCAAAGCTGGTGGCCAGCCCGAGTTCCAGGCCCTTGCCGGCGTACTGGTTGCCGACGACCGTTTCAGCCGCGAGATCGTCAAATCCGATCGTCGTGGTTTCGCCCGCAGCACGCGCGGGTAGCGCGAGGATGGCGGCCAAGAGCGCACACGCGAATAGCGCCGGCGTAAGCCTCCCGAGGAGCCCGGCAAGGCCCGACCCCGCTCCGGGTCGTGCGTTCATGGCCGCCGAGCTTTCCAGAGGGTCCCCGACTTGTCAATGCCGACTGGACAACCGTTCGGCCAACCGCGGCGCCATTGTTTGGCCGAAGCGACTTTGACAGGCCGGGGACCCGCTACTACCTTGAAAGTCGATCCGGGTGGATCGTCGCAAGGGCGCTTTCGCCCGGCAACCGCTGCCAAGGAGGCAGAGATGGTTAGCTGGATTCGCTCCCGCACCCGCCCGCGTTCACCGCGAACCACAGGCACGGCTGCCCTGCTTGCCGCGATCGTGCTGCTGCTGCCGGCGCCCGGCGCCGGCGCGAGCAAGCCGCGACAGACGTATTTGGCGCTCGGCGACTCGCTGGCCTTCGGCTACCAGCAGGCGAAGTTCAACGAGCTCTTCCCCAACGAGAGCCCGGCCGCCTTCGACACCGGCTACGTGGACGACTTCGGCCGCTTTCTGCTGAAGGCCCACCGCGACGATGGGGTCGTCAACGACGGCTGCCCCGGCGAGACGACCGACTCGTTCATCAACGGGCCCTGCGTCTACCAGCTGTCTTTCCCGCTTCACCACCCCTACGTGGGCGGGTCGGGCTCCTCACAGCTCTCCGACGCGCTTGCGTATCTGGACGCCCATCCGGGCACGGTCAGCCCGATCACGCTCGACATCGGCGCCAACGACGCGCTCGGCGTGATCGAGGGCACCTGCAAACTGGAAGCCACCTGCATCGCCGCGCACGCGCCGGCGCTGTTCGCGCACGTCGCCGGCAACCTCGGCACGATCCTCGCCGACCTGCGCGGCGCCGCGCCACAGGCGAAGGTCGTCGTGCTCGGCCTGTACAACCCGTTCGGCTCGGCGATCGCCGGCGGCGACGAACTGACGGCCGCGCTCAACCAAGTCATGCGCCAGGTCGCAAGCGCGGCCTCAGCCCACTTCGCCGATCCGCTGCCCGTGTTCAACCCACCCGGGGCGCTGGAGCAGCCGACGATCTGCCTGCTGACGAACATGTGCACGCCGCTGACCGACATCCACCCCACCGACATCGGCTACGCGGTGCTCGCGGGCCTGATCCTCAGGCAGTACCTCCCGGGCCCTGCGTGGCGGCCGTAGCGGCCTCGGGCTGTCGTTGCGGGGTCGCCGGCGCGGCGACCCCGTGGCGGATGCGCTCGCGCGTGTCCGCGTAACGCACAACCTCGTACAGGATCAGCCCGGTCATGCCGGCGGCGAGCACGGCGAGCGTGGCCAGCGAGGAGATCTCAAGCGCCCGCTCGATTGGAATCAACGCGATCAGCAGCAGGCCGCACCCCAGCCGCCGGTAGCTGAGCGTGTGCATGTTGCGCAGGCGGAAGGCCACGTGCGCGAGCAGATACAGCGCGGCGCCGCCGAGCAGTGCCACCGCCGGCACCATGGCAAGCGGCGCGGAGACGTTCGCCAACGTGTGCTTGACGCCGACCGCCAGCAGCGCGATCCCGGCGACCATCGGGAAGTGCAGGTAGGAGTAGGAATCGCGCGCCAGCTCGTTCTGCTCGCGCCCCACGGCCGCCCGTTGCAAGCGGCGCTCGGCGACGATCGCGGTGACGTCGAAGTACACCCACCACAGCGTCACCGCCACGACCAGCCCCAGCACCGCCGCGGCGACGATGCCGGCGTCGAGCACGCTCTTGGCGCCGACGCCCAGCGCGACGATCGACTCGCCGAGCGCGATCAGCACGATCAGCCCGTGGCGCTCGGCGAAGTGCCCGGGCACGAGCTTCCAGCCATCGGCGCCGAACAGATACGGCCCGAGCATGTCCAGCACAAGCGCCAGCGCCCACAGCCCGACCTGCACGGCGCCGCCGACAAAGGCGGCCGCGACCAGCAGGCCGACGCCGACAGCGGTGCTGCCGGCCAGGCCGACCACGGAGTGGCGCAGCTGATCGTCCTCGCGGCTGGCGATCGCGAACAGCGCGATGTGGGCGGCGCGCACGACCGCGTACACGCAGGCGAACAGCAGCGCCTCGCTCCCGAACGCGCCCGGCACGCACAGCGCCGCGACCAGCAGGCCCGCCATCGCGGCGAACATCGCCAGCCGCACGCTGCCCTCCTCGGGGTCGATCACGCTTGTGAGCCAGGCGTAGCCGACCCACGACCACCAGAGGATGCCCAGCACCAGCAGGCCCTCAAGCAGGCCCTTCCAGGTCGGTGTGCGTGCCATCAGCGTCGTGCACTGCGTCAGCGCCAGCACGAACACGAGGTCGAAGAACAGCTCCAGCGGCGTGACGCGCTCACCCTCGCGCATGACGGCGGTGAGGCGAGGCGCACGGCGCTCGGGGATAGTGCTCACAGAGCTATCTTGGCAAGCCGCGATATGGTCGGAAGATCGGGCCCTCAACGACCCAAGCCATCGTCCCGCCCGGCGCGGGGGTTGCCGCCCAGCCACTGAGCCTTCTCACAAATTACGAGCGTGAAATCGGTTGGATCGGGTAGAGGCAACCGGCAGCATCCAAGTCCGCGCGCACGGTGGCGCCGCGTATACGCGAAGGAGAGCGCGCAAATACCGGGAAGAAAGCTTCGTAGGCGCGTGAGGGTCTGCGGCGCCTGACACTCTTAGTGGTGGAGACTGCGAAAGGGGGCTTTCAGCAGTGGGTGCAATAACAGATATCTACGTAGGGTCGGGCCTGGTGGTCCTAATGGCGGCATTCGCGCTGGCGCTGGCGCGCACGGCGTCGCGCTCAGATGAGAACTCGGAGCTGCTTTTCGCCGAATACTTACGCGAGCGCGCCCGCGCCTTTGAGGCGTTGGCGAGCGTGACGATCGAGGCCAGGCGAGTCCAGACGAGCGAGATCGCTACGCGGCTCAGCCACCGCCGGACGTGGCGACAGCCATCGTCAGTGTGAACAGGACCAGCACGACTGAGACAGCCATGATCGCGCGCTGAGAGGTGCGGTTGCCCGGGATCTCCGGTTTGCGCGTGCCCATGGCAAACAGCAGCAGCGCCCAACCGACGAGCACGCCGCCGGCGATGTAGAACGGCGTCTTGCTCTTGGCGGCAGCCAGCACCGGGACTGCCACCTGGGCGATCAGCGTGTGCATACGCGCGCGAGCCTAACGCATCGCGACCGGCCGCGTCCATGCCGACGCGGGCTTCGCATATGCTCTGGCGCGCGATGACCGACGCGGTGCGCACCCCGGACGAGCTGCTGCAAGGGTTGCCCGACTTTCCCTACCAGTCGCACTACCGCGAGCACGACGGGCTGCGTCTGGCCCACCTCGACGAGGGCGAAGGGGCGCCCGTCTTCTTCGTGCACGGCGAGCCGACCTGGTCGTTCCTGTGGCGCAAGGTGCTCGCACCCGTGCGCGACGCCGGCTTTCGCTGCATCGCGCCCGACCTGCCCGGCTTCGGGCGCTCGGACAAGCCGATCGACCTCGACTGGTACTCCTACGACCGCCATGTCGCCGCGATCGCGCCGCTGCTCGATCGGCTGGATCTGCACGGGGCGACGATGGTGGTGCACGACTGGGGCGGGCCGATCGGCCTGCGGCTCGCGGTCGAGCACGCCGAGCGCTTCGACCGGCTCGTGATCCTCGACACCGGGCTGTTCACGGGCCACCAGAAGATGACCGACGCCTGGACCGCCTTCCGCGACTTCGTCGAGCGCACCGAGGACCTTCCGGTCGGCATGCTCGTGCGCGGCGCCTGCAAGAACGACCCCGGTGACGAGGTGATCGCCGCCTACGAGGCGCCCTACCCGAACGCCGAATCGAAGGCCGGGGCGCGCGCATTTCCACTGATGATCCCGCGCTCGCCGGAGCTGCCCGGCGCCGCCGCGGGGCAGCGCGTGCTCGATGCGCTGCGCGAGGACAGCCGCCCGACGCTGATGCTCTGGGCCGATTCCGACCCGGTGCTGCCGCTCGCTACGGGCGAGCGCTTCGCCGAGGCGATCGGGCGCGAGCAACCGCGCGTGATCGAGAACGCCTCACACTTCCTGCAGGAGGACGCCGGGCCGCAGATCGGCCGCCAGATCGCGGACTGGCTAACCGCCGGCTGAGCCGTCGGTCAGCCGCGCCGGCTCCTTGGCCGGCTCCAATCCGGGCTCGGAGCTCGACGCCCGCAGCTCATACCCCTTGCGGACGTTCGCGTCGGCGCCGGCCAGCACCATGTCGGCCTTCATCGCCCGCGCCATCCCCTCCGACAGCCGCCGCGGCAGCAGCACGCCGAGCGCCTGCGTGCGCTTGGAGGACTTCGGCACCCACACTTCCACGCGGCCGCTCTCCAGCGCCTCCACGATCGCCTCAGCCACCTCCGAGGGCTGCAGGCTCTTCAGCCCGCGGGCGCTGCCGAGGCCCGAGCCGAGCTCCGTGTTGACGACGAACGGCATCACATAGCTGAGGTCGATCCGTGCGTCCATCAGCCGCAGCTCACCGCGCACGGCCTCGGTCAGACCGACAACCGCGTGCTTGGTCGCCGAGTAGGTCGCGCCGCCGGGCGAGCCGTACTTGCCGGCCTGCGAGGAGATGTTGACGATGTGCCCGTGGTTGCGCGGCAGCATCCGCTCAAGGGCGAGCTTCATACCGAGGATCACACCGTGCAGGTTGATGTCGATCATCCGCCGTGCGGTCAGGTCGTCCTCGTCGATGAAGCGGCCGATCTGCATGATCCCGGCGTTGTTGACGAGCACATCGATCGGCCCCAGCTGCTGTTCGACGCGATCCAGGAAAGCGGAGAACGAGTCGCGGTCGGTCACGTCGAGCGACGCGGCGATCGCGCTTGGCCCCAGTTCGCCGGCGGTCTGCTCGGCGGCCGCGAGGTCGACGTCGCCGATCGCCACCCGCATCCCCTTGGCGAGCAGCGCTTGCGCCGTGGCCTTTCCGATCCCACGCCCGGCTCCAGTGATCGCAGCCGTCTGGCCGGCGAGGATGCGGGGTTGCTTGGCCATCTCTCTCCTCCTGGGTCAGCTGGTTGTACAGCCAAAGTTACCGGGCCGCGCGCGCCGGCACACACCGCATCTTCCCGCACGTCGGCGGGTTTAAGCGGGCAGGTCATCCTCAGTGCACAGAAGGATGGCTCCGGAGAGGGGACCGGGCCCGGGCGATCCACGGCTTCGTCCGGGTCCGTGTAGTAGCCAGGGGCGGGGGCTGTCGGCCTTCGGCCCGGGCGGCGCGAAACAGGGAGGTGCGCAGCCCGGGCCGAGGCCGGCGATAGGCTTACTGCGTGGCCTCGTTTCAGTTCCATTCGCAACGAATCGCCTACACCGAGTACGGAGCGGGCCTGACGGCGCTCGCCAGCGACGGCAAGCGCGGCCGCACGAGCCGGCGCGCCGACGCCGAGAAGCGCACCGTGATCCTCGTCCACGGCCTGCTGCTCTCACAGAACATGCACCGGCCGCTGGCCGAAGCGCTTGCCGACAGGGGCAACCGAGCGATCACCGTCGATCTGCTCGGCCACGGCGAATCGGACCGGCCGCGCGACATGTGGCGCTACTCGATGTACTCGTTTGGCGAGCAGCTGGTGGCCCTGATGGACCACCTTGAAATCGAGCAGGCGGTGCTGATGGGCACCTCGCTTGGCGCCAACGCCTCACTGGAGGTCGCCGCCCGTGCGCCCGAGCGGCTGCGCGGGATGGTGATCGAGATGCCGGTGCTCGACAACGCGCTGCTCGCCTCGGCGCTCTCGTTCACCCCGATTCTCGTCTCGCTGACCTTTGGCGAGCCGGCGATGAAGCTCGTCTCCCGCGCCACGCGGGCGATCCCGCGGCGCCTGCTTCCCTACTACGGCAACGTCGTGCTCGACCTGGTACGCCAAGACCCTGGGCCCGGCGGCGCGCTGCTGCAGGGCCTGTTCTTCGGCCGCATCGCCCCCCATCGAAACGAACGCCGCACTTTCAAGACGCCGGCGCTTGTCCTCGGCCACCGCCGCGACCCCGTCCACCCTTTCTCCGACGCCGGCATGCTCGCCGAAGAGCTGTCCGCATCGCGCCTGATCGAAGCCCACTCGCTGGTCGAGCTGCGCCTGAAACCCGAGCGGCTGACCGACGAGATCGCCGGCTTCCTCGACGAGGTGTGGGCGCCGAAGTCGCGCCAGGCTAAGCCGCGCCGCTCGAACGCCAGCTAGCCCGAGCCAGCTCGGGCTAGCTCGGCGGGAAAAGTTCGAATTCGCCGATCGCCACGTCGCCGGGCTTGGCGACAGTCGAGCTCGGTGGAGCCTTGGCCAGCCACAGGACGACGTAGCGGAACGACTTGCCTTTGGCCTTCAGCTTGAAGGTGGTGTCTTTTTTCTTCAGCGTTTTCAGGCCCACCAGCCGCTTCCAAGCAGCGTCTGTGATCGAGGCCGGCAGCGTGGCGCCGTTGGCGCCGTAGATTTCGACGGTGGCGCCGCTGGTCGAGGTCTTGACGGCGGCGCTGCCCAGTTTTTGCGGCGACTTCAGATCGAGCAGCAGGCCCTCGGCCATGCGCGGCGCCTTTTCCGGCTGGACCTGAGCCGTCCAGGGCGTGCTCGGTTCGCCGTCGATCGCCAAGCTCGGGTCTCCGAACAGCGAGGCCGGATAGGCGTAGGGGTTGTAGACCGAGGCGGCATTCGTGTCGAGCAGGATCGGGCTCGGCGGTTCTTTGCCCGATTCGGTTTTTTCTTTCGCGCTTTCTTCGCTGCCGCCAGTCGATTCTGTAGTCGATTTGGTGGTCGGAGCCGTTTTCGTTTCGGGCGGGAACACGGGCGTCGAGGGTTCGCTGCTTTTCGGAGTCGGCGTCTGCGTCGGAATCTTCGGTGGCGTCGGCGAGACGGTCGTCGGTATGCCCGGCACGCCGGTCGTCCCGGTCGCACCGGTGCTGGGGATGGTGTAGATAGGGGTGGTCGTGGGCTTGACGATCGCCACGACCTTAGGCTTCGGCTTGGCCTTGGTCAGGGCCGCGTAGGCCGCGACCGAGGCGCCGACGACGAGCAGGCCGGTGATGCCCAGGATCGCCGCGCCGGTTCTCCACCCCGGCCCACCGCTGAGGCTGCCGGGCGCGCCGGCGCCACACTGCAGGCACCAGTCCTGGCCCTCTTGCATCGGCGCTCCGCACTGCGCGCACTCGGACATGGCGCCATTCTGACAGCTGCGCAGCCGGCGACCGGCAGTAGGACGAGCCAACGCGTTGGCGCAGCAGCGCCGGGCGGTTCAGTGCGGCGGGACGGCGCGGGGCGGCGCGGGGCGGCTCAGCGCGACGGCTTGGCGCAGCGGCACGGCTCAGCGCGGCGGCGCCGGTCCGCCGGCCACGATGTCGTTGCCGTTCGGCCGCATCCGCTCGTCCAGCTCCAGCTGCCAGTAGTAGCGGGTGAAGGTCACCTCGCGCCGGTACTCGCCGACGTGCGGCTCGACCGTCTCGCCGGCCGCCATGCGCACGATCGACTCGGGGTAGCTGCGGCCGGCCGGCGCCGCCAGCGCCGGCGCCGGAAAGGCGCCCCCGAAGCGGGTGTTGACGTCGGTGATCCGTACCCCCAGCTCGGGATCGCGAAAGACCTGGATCGTGGCGGGGCCACGCACGCCGAGCGCCTCCATCGCGCGCGCCCCCAGCCCCACCAGCTCGGGGTCGTCGATCACGGTGCCCTTGATCGACTCCCCCCCGCGCGACTCAAGCATCGTGCGCGGGATCGCGTTCAGGCAGCGCCCGTCGAGATCGCCAAGGCAGTCGATCGACAGCTCCGGCCCGTTCATCGCGCGCTGCACCATCGTCGGCTCATCGACGTAATCGACGAAGAAACGAGCCTGCCGGGCGTCGTGCGCGAGGTGGATCGAGCGGGCGCCCGAGCCCTGGCGCGGCTTGACCATGGCCGGGTAGTGGAGGGCGTCGAGGTCGGCGTCGGGCAGCACTGTCGGCGGCGAGGGCAACCCCAGACGCTCCAGCAACAGGTGCGCCTCGTACTTGTCGTAAGTGGCACGGGCGACCTCCGAGGAAGGCACGAGCGCTGGCAGCAGGCCTTGCTCGCGCGCCAGCGCCAGCACCTCGATGTCGAGGTCGGTGAGCGGCAGCACCGCGCCAACGCCGTGCTGCTCGCACAGCGATTGCAGATACGGCACGTAGTCGGGGTCCTCGATCCGCGGCGGGCTCGCCTGTACCTGCGCCGCGTATCGCGCGGGTGCCAGCGGATTGGGGTCCACCGCCACCACCGTCGTCAACGCGGCAAAGCAGGAGACGATGTCGTAGCGCTTGCCGACGCCTGTGAGCATCACGGCGGGGCTCACGCCCAGCCTCCCGTCTGGGCCGGTGGGACCAAATCATCCATCCCTCTCCGCCTCCCAACCCCCGGTCTGTCCCTTATATAGCCCCGACCCCCCAAGCACGATCGCGATCGTGCGCCAGAGGATGCGCAGGTCCAGCGCCAGCGAGCGGTGCTCGATGTAGTACAGGTCGAGCTCGATCCGCTCGCTCCAGGGCAACGCCGAGCGTCCGTGGATTTGCGCCCAACCGGTGATGCCGGGACGGATCGCAAGGCGGCCACGCTGGCGCTCGCTGTACTGGGCGACTTGCACCGGGATCGTCGGTCGCGGGCCGATCAACGACATCTCGCCGCGCACCACACCCAGCAGGTTGGGCAGCTCGTCAAGCGAAGTGCGGCGCAGGAAGGCGCCGACGCGAGTGACGCGCGGGTCATCCTCGTTGATCGCCAGGCCCGCGCCGATGTGCTCGGCGCCGTCGACCATCGTGCGCAGCTTCAGCAGGTCGAACTCACGCCCGTCCTTGCCCACGCGCCGCTGGCGGTAGAGCGGATGGCCGCGCGACTCCAGCCGGATCGCGGCCATCGCGACGGCGATGACGGGAGCGGCGAGCAGACACGCCAGCGATCCGACGAGTATGTCGACCGTACGACGAATCACGAGATCGCCCAAAGGGGGGCCTTGGGCCAAATGCGGAGCTTTGCGCAGGCCCGCGTGCGCCCCAAAGAGGGGGCCTTCGTGCAAATTGGCAAAACGTAAACCCCGAGCACCCCCCTCATCGCGTCCCCTCCGCCGCCTGCCAGGAAGCCTCGGTGCCATGACGCAGCCAATCCCACAGGCCGGCCGCCGGCGATGCCACTGTCAGCACGTAGTAGCGCGCGATCAGCAGCGGCCGGGCCGGCGCACGACGGGCTAGCGCCGCGGCCAGCAGCAGAGCCAGCTGCAATCCAAGCAGGGCCGTGTAGAGAGCGCCGGCCCCGAGCGCGACCAGCGCCAGATTGCAGGCGAGCGCCAGCGCGTGCAAGAACGGCAGCAGGTAGCGCAACAGCCGGTGCGAGAGGATCATCAGCGCGTAGCCGAGCGGATAGCCGCGCGGCGAGAGCATGCCGCCGCGCAGCACGATCGGCCAGGTGTGGCTCATCATCCGCCGCTTGCGCCGCCACTCGCCCTCGACCGTTGGCACCATCTTCTCTGTCGCCTGCGCCCGCGGCGCCTCGACCGCGCGCCAGCCGCGCTTGACCATGTTGAACGGGAACGACAGATCGTGCCCCATGATCGGGTCGACCACGATGTAGCTCTCGCGCCGTGTTGCATAGATCGCGCCGTTGCCGGCGGTCACCGAGCACAGGCGCGACTCGCACGCGCGCAACGCCATCTCATACCCCCAGTAGACCCCCTCCTGGTTGGTGGCCTCGGCACCGTCGCGCACGAAGCGCACGCGCCCGCAGGCGTAACCGACGCGCGCGTCGGCAAACGGCGTCACCAGCTCGCGTAGCGCGTCCGGCGCCCACAGCGCGTTGGCGTCGGAGAAGGCGACAATCTCACCGCGAGCCTGTCCCACCGCTGTGTCCTGCGCCATGATCTTGCCCCCACGCGGCAGCTCCAGCACCAGGTCGGCGCCGGCCGCGCGCGCCTGTGCGGCGGTGTCGTCTTCGCAGCCGTCGCAAGCCACGATCAGCTGCAACAGCTCGCGCGGATAGTCGAGCGCCAGCGCGTTGGCGACCTTGGCCGCGATCACGCTCCGCTCGTCGTGGGCAGCGACGATCAGCGCTACCGGCGGCAGCGCCGTGCCCGGTGCCGCCGGCCGCTCGCCACGCCCTGAGAACAGACGCATGAGACGCACGAGCAACGCCACGAACAATGCGTAGCCAAGCTGCGTCCAGGCGATCAGGGCAGCGGCGGCCCAGAAGGCCGCTTCGAACACAGTGCGCACGGCTCGCATTCTCTCGGCTCAGCCGACGTCCTGCCCGAGCAGCTGCGCATAAAGCCGCAGATGTGCTTCCGCGGCGCTCTGCCAGGAGTAATGTCCTTGGCTGGCTGCCCTGGCCTTCACGCACATTTCGGTCAGGGCGGCCCTATCGCCAAGCAGCTCGCGCAGGGCCGAGCCGAGCGCTCGCACGTCGCCGGCCGGCGCCACCCGCGCGGCGCCGGTGTCCCGCGCCAGCTCGGGGAAGCCGCCGACGTCGCTGAGCAGCAAAGGCTTGCCAAAGGCAAGCGCCGTGAACAGCACGCCGGACTGGTCGGCCTGCAGGTAGGGCAGCACGACCAGGTCGGCGCGCTCGAAATAAGCCGGCAGCTCGCGCTCGTCGATGAAGCGCGCATCCAGTCGCACACCGGTGGGCAGCTCGCCGCGTAGGCCATCGAGGCCCATCTTCGGCAGCCCGACGATCCACAGCTCGGCGTCCTCGATCGGCAGCTGGCCCTCGACGCCGCGCCAGGCTTGCAGCAACACGTCGATGCCCTTGTAGGGACGCAGCAGGCCGAACAGCAGCACCACCCGCTTGTCGGTCTGGTGTGGCGGTGGTGGCGGCGGCTCGGCGGCGGCGCGCTCGGCGAGATAGGCGAAGGCGCCGTGCGCGATCACGTGCACGCGATCGCTCTCGACGCCAAGCTCCTCAATCAGCCGATCGCGTCCGTCGTGGGAGTGCACGACGATCGCGTCGAACCGCTCGTACAGGCGACGCTGTGCCGCCAGTTGGCCGGGGCGCGGCTCGCGCGGGAGGATGTCGTGGGAGGTCAGAACCAGCGGCCGCCCGCGTGGCAGCAGGTAGCGGTCGAGCGGCTGCAACGGCAGCCACTGAAAGTGCACGACCTCTGCTGCGCGCGCGTGGCGGCGGTAGCGCAGCATGTCCGGCACGTGCTCGGCCAGCTTGACGGTGGCGCGCACGCGGCCGCCGGCCGCGCCGAAAGCATGGCGGTAGAACAGCTCGCTGCGGCCATAGCCTTGGCTGGGCGGAGCCGCGCCGTAGGCAAAGCTGCTGCAGACGAGCTCCACCTCTGCGCCGGCGACGGCCAGCGCAGAGCACAGCGCATGGTCGTAGGGTGGCGTGTAGGAGGAGGGGTCGACGACTTGGACGCGCACGGGGAAGGGACAATAGGACTCGCCGTCGCGTTCGCGCGCGCGGCATCGAGCTACTGGACGACGGTTTTCCCGCGCGTGTACGTGCACGTGACTCGTTGGCGCCGCCGGGCGCGACGCATCCCCGATCCGGTGCTCAGGCGATTAGCGCTGGAGGCGATCGCCAAGAGCGGCAACATCGAGGGAGCGGCGGCCTTCAGCGCGTTCGCCCCGTGGCGCCACCGCGGCGCGGCCGTTCGCGCCGCCGCCGCGTTCCAGTGCGCGTACAACCTGCTCGACCTGCTCGGCGAGCAGCCGAGCGACGATCCCGTTGGCGACGGTCGGCGCCTGCACGAAGCGCTCGTCTACGCCGTCTCTCTTGGCGACGTCTGCCAGGACTGGTACGAGCACCACCCCCAGCACGACGACGGCGGCTACCTCGACGCGGTGCTGGCGGAATGCCGTCGCGCCTTCGCCGAACTGCCTTCACACGCGACGGTCGAACCCTGGCTGCGGGCCTCAGCCGAACGGGTCGTCGCCTTTCAGAGCCTGAACCTGAGCGAAGCGCAGGGCGACCACGACGGCCTGGAGCGCTGGGCGCTGCGGGCGACGCCCACAGGTAGCGACCTGCGCTGGTGGGAGACCGCGGCCGCGGCCGGCTCCTCGCTTGAGGTCCACGCGCTGATCGCGGCTGCCGCCTCGCCGCGGTTGAGCGGCGACGACGCGCGTGCGCTGGCCGAAGCCTACTTTCCCTGGATCGGCTGCCTGCACTCGCTGCTGGACAACCTGATCGACAAACACGAAGACGAGGCGGCCGGCCACCGCAGCCTGCTTGCCTACTACGACCCGCCGCGAGCGGCCGAGCGCCTGGCTCAGCTGACCGCTTGTGCGCGCGACGCCGCCGACAATCTTCCCAACCGCAGGCCCCATAGGGTTATGCTCTCCGGGATGATCGCGAACTATCTGTCAACCCAGGAAGCGCGCGAGGACGAGCTGAGCCCCGTGCGCGAGGCGGTGATGACAGCCGCCGGGCCGCTGGTGAGGCCGGCGATGGCGGTGTTCGAGATCAGGCGACTGAGCGGCTAGCAGCGCCCAGTCGGAGGGGTTTCACGACGCGCCGGGAGAGGGGTAGGGTTGTCGAATGCTGGAATTGCGCGATCTCGTCAAGCACTACGAGACGGCAGGGGAGGAGACGGTCAGGGCGGTGGACGGCGTCTCGATGACCGTCGATGCCGGCGAGATGGTGGCGCTGTACGGCCCGTCGGGGTCAGGCAAGACGACGCTGCTGTTGATGGTGGCGGCGCTGCTGGCGCCGACCAGCGGCGAGGTGCTTGTCAACGGCCGCGACGTGTCCTCGCTGTCCGAGCGCGAGGCCTCGCACTTCCGCCTGCGCGAGATGGGCTTCGTGCGTCAGAACTTCGACCTGCTGCCCGGCGTCAGCGCGATCGACAACACGGTGCTGAAGCTGCTCAAGGACACCCCGTGGAAGCAGGCGCACAAACAGGTGCAGCCGCTGCTTGAGCTGCTCGGCCTCGGTGCCCGCCTGCAGCATCGCTCCGAGACGCTGTCGATGGGCGAGCGCCAGCGCGTGATGATCGCGCGCGCGCTGTCGACCGAGCCGAAGCTGCTGCTTGCCGATGAGCCGACCGGCAGCCTCGACACCCAGCGCGGGCGCGAGGTGCTCGACCTGCTGCGCGAGCTGTGCCGCGAGCGCGGAGTGGCGATCGTGCTTGTCAGTCACGACCCGCAGGCAGCGGGCTACGCCGACCGCGTGCTGACGTTGCGCGACGGCAAGCTGGCCGACTACGACCCAAACGAAGGTCCCCACCCACCCTTCACGACCACGGCACCCGCCTGAGCGGGTGTAAGGCGCGGAGGGGGGAGAGGGAATGAGGTTCGCCAACGCCCTGCACCTGTACCGAGTGCGGCTGCGCGCGCGCGCGCTGCAGGAGTGCTTCGCGATCGTCGGCATCGCCGCCGGCGTCGGCCTGCTGTTCGCCTCGCAGATCGCCAGCTCAAGCCTGTCCAGCTCGGTCGGGCAGCTCAACAGCGGCATCGTCGGGCGCGCGACGCTGCAGCTGACCGCGCGCGACGCGCACGGGTTCCCCGAACAGGTCGTCGCGCA
Source organism: Solirubrobacteraceae bacterium (assembly GCA_036279855.1). Taxonomy (GTDB): domain Bacteria; phylum Actinomycetota; class Thermoleophilia; order Solirubrobacterales; family Solirubrobacteraceae; genus Palsa-744. The sequence continues at coordinate 120,476 of DASUIH010000037.1, forward strand.
AGCGCGCAAGCTGCCGAACGTGCGCGTGGTGGCGCCGCTGGTGGAAGTGCCGGCCAACGCGCTTGGTCCCAAGGGCAGCGAATCGGTCGAGATCGCCGGCGCCGACGAAAACCTGCTGAAGCTGGGCGGCGCGCTCGTGCACAACGTCAAGCAGAAGCCGTTCGGGACGATCGGCTTCCTCGTGCTGCCCGCGCCCGTGGCGCACAAGCTCGGCGTGAGCAAATACGGCGACGTCTTCCACGTCCAGGCGGCCGGGCGCTACAGCGAAGCCGTGCTCGACGAACAGCTCACCGCCAAGCAGGTCGGCCCGCTGATCGACAGTCCCGTCGCGGTCGGCCCGATCGAATACGTGCAAGAAGCAAGCGGGCTGCAGGGCCGTGTGACACGGGCGTTGGTCGAGCCGGCGCCGGGACGCACAGCGCAGGTGCGCGCCGCGCTGCTGCGCCTCGCGGGCGGGCGGATCGGCGTCGAGTCCTCCGACTACGACGAAGTGCTGTTCGCCAAGGCCGCCGCCGCCACCAACCAGTCGACGCAGCTGTTCGCGGTGATCAGCGCCCTTGTCGGCTTCCTGTTCGCCTTCAACGCGATGCTGTTGACGGTGCCGCAGCGGCGGCGACTGATCGCCGACCTGCGTCGCGACGGCTACACGCCGCTCGCGGTCATCGCCGTGCTGATGCTCGACGCGGTCGTGCTTGGAGCGATCGCCTGCGCGCTCGGGCTGCTGCTTGGCGACGAGCTGTCGATCCACCTGTTCCACTCCAACCCCGGCTACCTGTCCTCGGCGTTCGCGGTCGGCACCGAGCGCGTAGTCAGCGCGCAGAGCGTGATTGTCGCCGTTGTGGGCGGCATGGGGGCGGCCAGCGTCGCCGTGCTCAGCCCGTTCAAGGACATCGTCTCGCGCGACCCGCTGGCGGCGATCGCCGTCCGCGAGGACCGCGGCGGCGGCGTCTCGCGCGTGCTGACGATCGCCGGCGTGGCCTGTCTGGCGGCGACGCTGGCGATCCTGCTGGCCGCGCCGCAGGCCGCGATCGTCGGGATGGTCACGCTGGTGGCCGCGCTGCTGGCGCTGCTGGCGCTGCCGCTGATGGGAGTGCTGGCGCTGGTGCGAGCGCTCGCGCCGCGGATCGTCAGCGCGACGCCGCACATCGCTTCGATGGAGTTGCGCGCCGGCCATTCGCGCGCGCTCGCGATCGCCGCGACCGGCGCGATCGCGGTGTTCGGCAGCGTCGCGATCCAGGGAGCCCACAGCGACCTGCTGAAAGGGCTTTACAACGCCGCCGAAGACGCCAACGCGCCGACCGACGTGTGGGTGTCGGCGGCCGGCAGCTCGAACCTGCTGATGACCTCGCCGTTCCCGGCCATTGAGCTTGCCAAGCTGCGCGCGCTGCCGGGGGTCCGCGCGGCGCGGGTCTATCGCGGCGGCCTGCTCGACTTCGGCGACCGGCGCGTGTGGGTGATCGCCCCGCCACGCGATGCCTCACCGCTGGTGCCGCCCAGTCAGCTGGTGGAAGGCAACGTCGCGCAGGCCGATGCCCGCGTGCGCGGCGGTGGCTGGGCGGTCGTGTCGCTGGCGCTTGCCGAAGCGCACAAACTGAAAATCGACGGCGCGGTGACGCTCCCCTCGCCCGTGCCGAGCACCTTCCGCGTGGCCGCGATCAGCACCAACATCGGCTGGGCGCCGGGCGCGATCGTGATTAACGCCGAGGACTACGCCAAGGCTTGGGGGACGCAGGACGCAAGCGCCCTGCAGCTGCTGGCCAAGCCGGGGGTCACGCCGACGCAGGTGGCAGACCAGGCCCGCGCCGCGCTGGGGGCAGAAACCGGGCTTGCCGCGCAGACGGCGCAGCAGCACGAACAGCGCCTGAAGGCGATCACCCGCCAGGGCCTCGATCGACTGTCGCAGATTGCCACGCTGATCCTCGTCGCCGCCGTGCTGGCGATGGCCGCGGCGATGGGGGCGATGATCTGGCAGCGCCGGCCACGGCTGGCGAAGCTGAAGCTGGAGGGCTTCGCGCGCGTGGAGCTGTGGCGCACGCTGGTGCTGGAGAGCGTGCTGCTGCTTGGCGTCGGCTGCTTCAGTGGGGCGGTCGTAGGCCTGTTCGGCCAACAGCTGCTCGACCGCGCCCTGAACCTGGTGATCAACTACCCGGTCGTCAGCTCGGTCGGGGTCGTGGTGGCGCTCTCAAGCCTTGCCCTCGTCACCGCCGCCGCGGTGCTGATGGTCGCCATCCCGGGCTGGTTCGCGGCGCGCGTCCCGGCCAGCCTCGCGCTTCAGGATTAGCTCCGGTAAGGCACAAGCGTGCTGGTAGCGCTGGGGTCTTACTCGGCTTGCCGGGGATGGGGGTGTGAGGTCATCGAAAACGGTGAGACGCGGCAGCGGGACGCCGACGAAGTCGGTCGTCGCTGCCGCGTCTCACCGTTTTCGATGACCTCACACCCCCATCCACCCAGCCCCGACGCTCGACCACTGCGCACCTCCAGCGCGTTGCCGTACCGGGGCCAATCCCCCGTGTAGCGACAACGCCGCAGCCTGGCCGGCGTTACCGGCCGGCCAGGCTGCGAATCTGTCGTTCTCGCCGGTTAAAGCGAAGCTACTTGCGTCGTGCGCGCGGGCAGGGCACGACAGCCTTCGCTTCCGTGAACGTGCCGTCCAGGAAGGCGAACCTGGCGCTGAAGACGAAGCCGCCGTGCGGACAACGCTCCGGCAGCGACACGCCCTGCGGTTTGTAGCCGACCAACCGACCGTGCACGTGCTTGTAGTACGTGAGGTGGTTCGGGCCGATCGTCGATTTGACGTTGATGATCGACACGGGCGGTCCGTTGGTGACGCTCGGGATCAGCGGCACCGCCGCCGACAGGTCTTCGCCAAACGCCCCGCCGCCTTCCACCAGTTCGCCGCTGAAGACGATCTGCGCGTACACCGGCGCAAGGCCGTTGGCGTAGAACAGCACGACCACGTTGCCGTTGTTCGGCGGCCCCATCAGCGCTTGGATTTCGGGGATCTCGTGGCCCGCGTTCTGCCCGAACGGAACCTCGACGAAGGCGCTGCCCATCCCCAGCCGTGAGTTGGCCGGACAGCCGGCGAGACCGCTGGCGACAAGCCTTTCCGGCTGACAGGTGGCCAGGCCGAGCGAGCTGGTGATGTAGTTCATGTCGCGCGGCATTCGCAAATCGATATGCGTCAACGGCGAGGGCAAGCCGCCTTCGCTGTTGACGATCGTGAAGCCGAATCCGATCGTTGTGGACGCCCCCAACCGATCCGGTGTGAACGACGCCTGCAATTTGACCGTCTGCGCAGCCTGTCCGGGCGCGGCCGCGCCCAGGCAGGCGACCGCCGCCAGCGCAAGGATGCACAGACGGCGGCTCACAGACGATCCGCTAGTAGGACATTTTGCCGCTGACATGCACGGACACCGAGTCGCTCGGGCGATGGACTGTGCCGGTGAAGCTGAGGCCGGAGCCTTTGGCTTTGGAGTAGCGGCCGCTACCCCCGGTGATGTTCAGCCTGCCCGAGAAAGAGGCGCTCGAAGACGTGACGACGCGGTAGGTGGCGCTGGCACTCGCCGAGACCGAGCCGCCGCTCGGGTACACCTGGATCTTCGCCGTTACCGAGCGCGCCGAGGCCAGCCGCAGCTGAATGAAGATCGAGCCGGGCAGGTTGCCATGGGCGGTGCCCGACTCTTTCAATTCGACGCCTTTGTGGTTGTTGAGTTTGAGGCTGGCGCTGTCGTTCAGGTTGAGCGTGCGGGCCGTTTTGGCGCTTGGGCCGGCGGCACCGGCGGCAGTCGTTCCCAGCGCGGCCACGCCTACCAGCGCTATCGCGGCAAGTGGCGCAAGCCATGCCGGCATGCGCGAGCGTGAAGCTTGAATCCCCATCGATCCCTCCATGTGGCTGATCTTGTCGCGACCCAGCGGACGCGACCTCCCTCTCCCAGTGAATCACTGACGACTCCGCACCATCCTAGTTCACGTAGCAGGAATGCGGAGCCGCTAGACAACATGATTGTACGTAGTTCATATGAAGTCAACCCAAGGGCCCGGGCGCAAGTTGCGGGCGCGACCCCCCGGTAGGGTCCCCGCATGGCCGCGATCGAGCTCAGCTACTGCGTCGTCAACACCTCGCAGCGCGAGCTGCTGCTGCGTGGCCTCGACGCAATCGCGCGCGAGCGGGCGACGCTCCCGTTCGCGACCGAGACGCTGGTGCTCGACAACGGCTCGCGCGACGGCTCGGCCGAGGCGGCGGACGCGCATCCAACCGTCGACAAGCTGATCGCGCTGAGCGGGCGGCGCGGCAAGGCCGACAACGACTCTGAGCTGCTGTGCCAGGCGCAGGGGCGCTTTGCGTTGCTGCTCAACGAGGACTCCCAGCTGCAGCCGGGCGCGACGCGAGCGCTGCACGAGGCGTTGGTCGAGGACCCTGGAGCCGCTTGCGCCGGGGCACAGCTGCTGCGGCCCGACGGGGCGCCGCAGCCGTGCGCATGGCGTTTCCCAGACATTCGCACCGCGTTGGCCGGCGCGCTCTTGCTGCACCGTCTGTACACGGCGCAGAGCAAGGGGGCACTGACGCGCACCGTCGATTGGTGTCAGTCCTCGGCACTGCTCGTGCGCCGCGAGGCCGCGGCGCAGGTCGGCTACCTCGATCCCGACTTCTTTGTCTACTCGGACGAGGTCGACTTCGCCAAGCGCCTGCACGACACGGGCTGGCACAGTCTGTACGTGCCCGCGGCGCGCGCTGTCCACCACGAGCAGCTCTCCACCGACACCGTCTCCGAGCCGCGAATCGTGGAGATGGCGCGCAACCGCGACCTGTACATGCGCAAGCACCACTCGCACGCGCAAGCGCTGGCGGTGCGCTGGCTGACGGCGTGGCCGTACGCACTGCGCACGTTGGCCGCGCTGGTGCTGCCCGGACACTCGCCGCGGCGCTACTGGCGCCACGTCAGCGCAACGCTGTTCCCCGCGCGCGGAGAGGGACTGCGCGAGGCGGCTGAGCGCTATAACGCCGCGGGCTGTGCCACCGACATCAGCTGATGGACCATCGACCAGCCGCTATGTCGGTGACTAGCCGATCCGCGCCGTCGCGTCGAGCGTGGGTGCGCTCCATCCACCCGACAAACGATTGTGAAGCTGGATTGCGCTGCTCTCGGTCAAGGCAGAGATCAGGTCAACCACGACCCGAGCGCGCTCAGTAGAGGTATAGGCGGTGTTAACCAAACGCTCGCGGGCGCCGGGCGGGAAGAGCCGATGATCGCCGCCATCCAGTCCACGCGGGCTGCTGGCACAAAAATAAAAGTCGAATAGATCCCCTATCACGCGCCGCTGGCCGTGCTGCACCACCGCGAGGCCAGGGCGCCGAACAACATAAACGACCACTAGCATCTTGAGCGCCGTAACCTCGACCGCCTCCCGCGCTTTGATCGAGAGCTTGGCTTCCTTGCCGTTGGGACCGCCTGACAGGGAGAACGCCTCTAGGTAGCGCGTAATCAACTTCGACCCGAAGCTGCGCATACGGGTTCGTGCATCGGCGGTGTGCTCATAAGGAGCCTCCAGGCTATGCATTTTGATTATCCGGCCAACGGCGTCGACAAGCGAGTCGGGCTTCTCCTCGGGAAAGCCGAGCGGATCGGCAATTTGGGCGTCTTCGAGGAGGCCTAAAAGACGCTTTCGCTCTGATCCATCCTGCTCGGCGAGGCGGTCGAGGGGCACAAGCCCAGCTCGAAAGAAGTCGTCCACGTCGTGAACCGCGTACGTGAGATCATCGAGCTGTAGAGGATGCGATCACGGTCGCGCTGAGCCGGCGAGCGGTAGCTGCGACTACGAGAGCTGCTCGCACCGCGCTGGTCGCTAAGCCGTTCGAATAGTGCCGCGCGCGACGAAGTGCGCGTAGTCAGATACTTTGAACCCTTCGCCACTCAAGGCAAGCTATCGGTGTAGACGGACATTGAGATCGGCGTTTACGACGAAAACGGACCGATCGATGAGGTTGTCGAGCGCGATGCCCATTGCACCTGGGCTCCAGCCGTTGCGGGCCTTCTTGCGAAGCTCGTAGGGGTCCCACCACTCGCGCTCGCCGGCGGTATGGGCGACGGCTACCAGCTGCTTCTCAGCCTCGACAACCTCTTCTGCAAGCGCCGCATAGGTCTGATCGATCATGGTGCGCTCCATCGGGCGTCGAACCGTAGCTCTCGGGGTCGGCCATTGCTAGAGCGCGTCTTCACACAGTTGAGTTTTCCCACCAGATTGCGAACGAAAGCGCGTTTGGGCACGGAGACGGACTCACAGCAGATTAGAGGCATGCCTGTAATTGTTGCGTAGCCGTCAGACGGATATTTCCCTTCCCTAATTGGGTTTGTAAACCACGGATAGATTAGGATCGTGCTTGTAATGGACGTCCAGGCCCTGTCGTGGTCCAACCCCAGCTGCCGCGATATCGGCCGCGCACTGCTCCACGCGCGGGATCGTGAGCTGACAGCACCGCGGATCGAAGAGATGTCGGGTCGCAGCTCGGTAAAGCGCAAGGCCGAGAAGATGGTTGGCGCCGGCATGCTCGAACAGCGACAGCCGCCCTGCCCCTCAGCGAGGCAGGTCAGGGTCGCCGGCCGACCACCGACCGTGACCTTTTTCCTGCCCGAAACCCAGGTTCCAGTGCTACAAGAAGCGCTCATCGGCGCTAGTCGAGTCGGGCAGACGATCGCGGGACAACACGTCGTCTTCGTGCAAACGACCGGGGACGCGCTCGTGGACGTCTTCGCTACCCTCGACTCCTCGCTCGCAGTGGCGAAGGCTTCATGGTCGGTGATGTGCCACGGGCATCCGGATGAGCTCGCCATCGTCTTCACGGGCGATGACGCCGAAAATTCATCGGTCGACTTGATGATGGAGCTAGCCGGAGCGGAGCTAGTCACGAGACGCGCCGTCCTTGGTATTCCTGCGTCTAGCCAGGCGCTGTTTACGCGAGCACGACGCGCAGCTCGAAGCGCTCGACGGTCTCGGCTATCCCACTCAACACGACGGATTGCCTGACATGGCTTCCCGTCGAAGTCTTCGACTCTCATTCGTCAGAAGCTACAAACAACCCGGCGTCGACACCAGCGCCTGGGGCAAAGCTGGCGCGAAAACGCTCGTACCAGCCCAGCGCTGTCAGCAGCACCACAGGCTGCGGGGCACCGCCGGCCGTGCGGAGGAGTGGGCCGTTGTTCACACACCGACATTTGATGACAAAGCTCCCTTGCTCGATATCTTGCGTCAGACGTCGCGCAACGAGTCCTCGGCATAAGCATCGACGTCGCCGTGCCCGGCGCGAAACGCCGCCACGCGCCGGCGACCGTCGGCCACCAGCCCCCGCGCCTGCTCGCGCTCGTGCGGCGCGAAGAAGCGCGTGGCCAGCAGCAGCGCCGGCACCCACAGCAGCCACAGCGCCCGCAGCGCCAAGCCGGCGAAGCCGCTCGTCGGCAGCAGCAGCTCGCCCGAGACGGCGACGGCGCTCAGGATCGCCGCCGCCAGCGCCAGCCGCCGCCACTGGAAGCTGACCGCGAACACATCCCTCGTCAGCAGGTGCATCGCCGCGACCATCGCCACATAGGCGCCGCACAGCGCGATGCCGGCGCCGGCGATGCCCAGCCCAAGGCCGCTGCTCGGCACCAGCACCACCAGCAGCACGATGTTCACGACCAGCCCCAGCGCGGCGGCGGGAATGTTGCGCTGCGTGACGCGGGCGCGGCCGGTGATCACGATCATCACCTGATAGAGGCCGTACAACGTCCAGCCCAGCGCCAGCCACGGCAGCGCGCTGTGCGCGCCGAAATACTCGGGCGCGGCCAGCAGCCGCACGAGCCAGCGCCCGAGCAGGGCCACGGCCGCGACCACGACGCCCGTGGCCAGCACGAAGTAGGTGGTGACGAGCGAGTACAGCCGGCCGGCCTCGGCGTCGCTGTCGATCGAGTAGGCCAGCGGCGGCCAGGCGTACTGGAAGCCGCGCACGAACACGAACACGACGGTGGCCAGCTGCACCGCGATCGAATACTCGCCGGCGGCGGCGTGGCCGACGCCGCGGAACAGGTAGAAGCGGTCGGCCACCTGCAGCGCGTACACGCTGGCGTCGGCCGGCACGGTCGGCAAGCCGAAGGCGAGCATCTCGCGCAGCTCGGCGCGACGCACGCGCAGCGAGAAGCTGTTGCGCAACAGCACCCACAGGCCGAGCACGGTGATCGCGGTGGCCCCGAAGTTGCCGAGCAGCAGGCCGCGCGCGCCCTGGCCGGCGATCACCACCAAGGCAATCGTGAAGACCACGGTCATCGCCACGTTCAGGCCCGACGCCCACATGTACGCGCGCGCGCGCTCGTCCACGCGCAGCTGCGCGTAGGCCATCTCGATATTGGTGAAGGCCCACAGGCCGAGGATCGCGCAGTCCATCAGCAGCGGGTCTTCAAAGCCCAGGATCAACTGCGAGAGCTGCGCCGAGAAGATCAGCGAGAGCGCAGCCGCGACGGTCGTCGTCCAGGCGACGGTGGCGGTGGCGGTGCGCGCGATCCGGCGGCGGCGCTGCGGGTCCTCGTCGGTGAAGTAGAAGCGCACGAACGCCTCGCCGACGCCGAGCCGCAGCGCAATGCTGGCCAGGATGACCGCGGTCAGCAGGGTGTTGTAGGCGCCATAGCTTGCCGTGGAGACGTGCCGCGTATACAGCGGCAGCGTGAACACGGCGATCCCCTTGGCGAGGATTTCGGCGGCCTGGTAGGCGGCGCCGGTCGTGACCAGGCGCTTCAGGTAGTCGCGCACTGAAGCTCGCCCTCCGCGGCCGCGAGCGGCCGCGCGAGCGACAGCGCCACGCCGATGCCAAGCAGCGTCCAGGTGATCGGGTCCTCAAGGAAGTCGGCGTACACCCACGTGTGCAGCACGAGCGCGGCAAAGCACGCGGCCAGGGCGATGCGCGGCGGCGAGCGGCCGGCGCCGCGGAACAGCGTGAGCAAAGCCGTGACCACCAGCGCGACGTAGAGAGCCACGCCGATCAGGCCCTGCTCGGCGGCAACGGTGATCGGGATCGTGTGCGAGGCGCTGGTGGCATTTTGCGCGGTGCCGCCGCCGTGGCGCTTGTACTGGGTTTCAAACGACCCCGACCCGAACCCGTACAGCGGCCGGTCGGCGAACAGCTTCAGGCCCCCTGAGATCAGTTTCGTGCGGCCGCTGGTCGCGTTGTCGGCGGAGCCGCCGCTGCCCTTCAGGCCGAAGTGAAGCGAGGACGGCGCGGCAACCACGACCACCAGCGCGACCAGCGCCAGCGCGACCGACACGTACAGGGTGGCGCGCACGTCCCAGCGCCAGGCGGCGAGCACCGCCAGCCCGAGCAGCAGCGCGGCGATGCTCGACTGCGAGAAGCTCGTGATCAGCCCACACAACAGCCAGGCCAGCACGGCGGCGCCAAGCAACTGCTCGCGACGTGCGCGCGGCCACAGCACGACGGTCGTCACCGCGATCATCACCATCGCCAGGAAGCGGCCGTAGATGCTGGGGTCGAAGAACAGCGAGTTGACGCGGAAGTAGTTGTCGTACTCGTTGGCGGCCACGACCTTCGGGTTCAGGAACAGCGATTTGCGGAAATACTCGACGAAGCCGACGCCCGCGAACAGCACCGCCAGCACAACGGCAACGACAAGACAGGCGCCCAACAGCTGACGCGTCCACGGCGCATCGCGCAAGAGCAGGTAGAGCAGGCCGAACGGCACGTAGAAGAAGGCGAGGTTCTCGGCGGCCTTGCCGACGTCGCTGGAGTAGCCGGCCTGCAGCACGTACAGCACGACGGCGGCCAGCAGCAGCCAGTCGAGCGCCAGCGGCGGGCGCCGCGGCTCGTACGCGTGTCGGCGCAAGCCGGCACCCACGGGCAACAGCCGCGGCAGCAGGTGCACGAGCGTGCCGGCCGCCACCACCGCGTACAGCGGCAGCAGCAGGTTGACGGTGCGCCCGTCGGCGGAGATCGGCAGCCGAAACGGCAGCGCCAGCACGGCCAGCACCGGGAAGGCGCGGGGGTCGCTGCGCATCAGCAGCGCCAGGGTGGCGATCGCCGCCAGCGCGCCGACGCAGGCTAGGACGAGCACGGGGGCGCTCGGCAGCGAGGTCGCGGCCGTGAAGCTCACCGGCCCTCCAGCTGGAAGCTCTGCGGCGAGGGGATCGAACGTTTCTGCGCCAGCAGCCGCACGCGGATTTTGTATTCGCCCGCGGCGGCCAGCGCCCCGCCGTTGTGCGGGACGAGCGTGGTGTAGCCATCAGCCTTGCGGATCGCGCTGTAGCCGCGTGCGACCCCCCGGCGACCGTTCCAGCGCAGCGACAGGATCCGGTAGCGGCCGACCGGCACGCCGACGACGAGCGTCGCTACCGTGTCGCCGGCGCCGTTTTCGACGGTTACGGTGACGTGGTCGGCTCTGGTCAGCTTGAAGGAGATGCGCTCTTCGCCGTCGGCGCCGGGCGCTCCGGGCGTGAATGCGTGCGTGCGCTTGAAGTCCTCGATCGGGGTGGGCGTGTGCTTGAGGCGCTGGGTGACGATCAGGGCCGCGAAGCAGGCGAGGACCAGAGCGGCGAACACACCGGCCGCGAGCCGCCTGTCGGCCGCGACCGCGGGGGCGCTCAACCGGCGCCGTCCCGGGCGAAGCTCTCGACCGTGTCCGAGCGCAGGCCAAGCCGCAGCGTCTCCAGCGAGAGCACGTCGTCGGGCGTGATGTTGCCGAGGTTGCACTCGTTTCCAAGCTGCTTGAGCAGCCACACCTGCTGCTCGCGACGAGGGGCCTCGAAGATCATCCGGTCGGCGTCGATCGCGTGCACGATCTCGTCGATCAAGCCCGTGCGGACCTCCCCGTCGGCACGGTAGATGCCCGCCGTGCCCGACTCGCGCGCCTCGGCGATCACCTTCCAGGCGCCCGCCTCCAGGTCACGCTCGATCTGCTCCACCCACACGTATGGCGCCATGATGAAGTCGACGTCCTTGCTGCCCACCTCGGAGAGCACGGTGAACTCGGCGGCTGCCAGCGTGCGGATCAGATGCGCCTTGACCTCGGCATCCAGCGCGATCGTGCCGTCGGAGATCTCGACGTGGCGCAATCCCAGCTCGCGCAGCCAGGCGACCAGGCCCTCGACGCGGCCCTGCTTGATCGCGATCTCGGTCAGCGTGCCGCCCAGCACCACCGGCACGCCGTGCGCGGCGTAGCGCTGGAGCTTCGGCTTGAGGTTGGCGGTCACGAGCGCCGTCCCCCACCCCAGCTTGACGATGTCGACGTACTCGCCGACGGTCTCCATCAGCCCGTCCACCTGGGCGATCGACAGGCCGCGATCGATTACGTGCGTGATCCCGCGCTCGCGCGGCTTGGCCGAGCGCCGCGGCAGCGCCAGGAAGTCGGCGGCGCTTGGGCCAGACGTCTCGCTCACAGCCGGCCGCCGTTCACTAAGCGGCCGGTTCGCCCTGGCTCTGCGCGCCGCCGCCGCCGAGCAAGGCAGCCTGGTCGGCACCCGCCAGCACGACGACGGTGACCGAGCCGGCCAGGCCGGCGATCGTCGATTCCATCGGCTGTACCTGCGTCACGTTCAGCGTCCGTGCCACTCCCTGCGCTTCGGCGCGGTGGCCGCTTGAGTACTCGATCACGGTCGTCTGGTGTGTGCCGGGAGGCACCGCCGCCGAGGCTTCGGCGCGGCTGTAGCCGCTCTGCTGCAGGTCGGAGGCAAGGTGGTGCGCGAGGCCCGTCGTGGCAGTGCCGTTGAGCACGATCACGGACGTGCTGGCAGGGCTGGCGACGACAACCGTGTGGTGGGCGCTGTGGGTGGTGGGAGTGGAGCCGGTCGATTGCGTTTGCGTGACTCCCTGGCTGGCGGTCGGTTTGCCAGAGCCGCCTTTCAGCGCCGAGACCGCGAAGGCCAGGACCAGCACGACAACGACCAGCGCGCCGCCGGCAAGCACAGCCGTGCGTCGTGAGGAGCGCTGCTGGCGGAAGTCCTTGCGACCGGCGCCGATAGCGCCCGCCGCGCCGGCGGCGGTAGCCGGGGTCGCCGCGCCGCGCGGGCGCGCAGCGGCAGCGCGCGAAGCTACCGGTCGCGCGGCAGCAACAGCCGGGGCGCGGGCGGCGGGCGGCTTCGGTTCGGCCGGCGACGGCGGCAGCGGCGCGCGGGCCGGCGGCTTGCTCGCGCTCTGCGCGGCGGCGGTGGCGGGGGGCGGCGCAGCTGTTTGCTGCGCGGTCGCGTCAGGCTGCGTGGTCGCGTCGGGTCGCTCGGGCTTTGCCGTGTCCGCCGGCTCAGCCGCCGGCGCGGTTGGGCCCGCCGATGCCGCCGTTGGGCCTGCCGACGCTGCGGCAGCCGCGGCACTTGCCGCAACAGCCGGCGCGGCGATATCGGGTTGCGCGGCAGCAGCCGCGGCGGCCGGTCTCAGCGGCTGCGCATCGGTGGCCGCCGACGTCGGCGTGACAGGGGTTGTTTGTGGCGGCTCCGCCGCGGCGGAGCCGACCGCGGCCGCGCTGGCGGTGACGGCGTTTGCGACCGGGGCGCTCACCAACGGCGTCTTGCGCGGCACCACGCGTGCCTGCTGGCCGACCGACGATCCCGCGGATTGCCGGTCGCCAACAGCGGGAACGCGCTGCACACGAGCGGCGGCGTCGGCGCTGACGCGCTGCTCGCGTTCGGCCGCCCGCTCGGGGGCGCGCCCGGCCCACTCTCGCAGGCGCTTGATCTCGCGCGCCTGCGAGAACACCAGCAGCGACAGAATCGCGATCCCGGCGAGCGCGACGAAGGCGGCGATCGCACCGACCTTCGTAAGCGAGCTGGACAGTGACAGCGCGAGCAGCAGCCCGGTCATGATGCTGAAGCCTGGGGCGCTTTCATCGGTCTCGGGAGTCTATGAGGGGCGCAGGCGCCGCGCGACGGTCGGGATCGGCGACCTTCTCGGACAGCTCGGCGCGCACGGCTGAGAGCTCGGACACGCGCGCTGCCAGGCCGGCGGCATCGCCCTCAAGCACGAGCAGGCCGATCTCGTCGAACATCGCCTCGACCGTCTCCGGCGCGAGCGCTTCGCGATCGGCCAACATGATCTTCTCCGCCGCCGTGCGGCATGGCCGCTCGTAGCCGTTGAACAGCTGCTCGTGCAGCTTCTCGCCGGCGCGGCGCCCGACGATCTCGACGGCCACGTCACGATCGGGGTCGAGGCCCGAGAGCTCGATCATCGCGCGCGCCAGATCGACGATCCTGACCGGCTCGCCCATGTCGAGCACGTACACGTCGGCGCCGGAGCCGCCGCCGGAGGCCAGCGAGCCGGAGCGGATGATCAACTGCACCGCCTCGGGGATCGTCATGAAGTAGCGCGTCATCCGCTCGTCGGTGACCGTCACCGGGCCGCCACGCTCGATCTGGCGGCGGAAGATCGGCACGACGCTGCCCGAAGAGCCGAGCACGTTGCCGAAGCGCACAGCCGCGTAGCGCGTCCCGTGAAAGCGCGCGGTCGCGGCCTCCAGCGCGAACTCTGCCAGCGCCTTGCTGGCGCCCATCACCGTCGCCGGCGCCACCGCCTTGTCGGTTGAGACGAGCACGAACCGGCCCACCCCCATCTCGCCGGCGACGTGCGCCATCACGCGCGTGGCGATCGCGTTGTTGCGCACCGCCTCGACCGGGTTGGACTCCATCAGGCCGACGTGCTTGTAGGCGGCGGCGTGGAAGACCACGGTCGGCCGGTGCTCGGTCAGCACCTCGCGCATCCGCTCCTCCTCCTTGCAGTCGGCCAGCACGGTCGCCAGCACCGAGGCGTGTACGTGGCGCTCGTCCAGCAGTTCGCGTTCGATCCCGAACAGGTTGTCCTCGGCGTGGTCGAGCAGCACGATCCGGCGCGGGCCGACGCGGGCGATCTGGCGGCACAGCTCCGAGCCGATCGAGCCGCCGGCGCCGGTCACGAGCACCGTCTCGCCCGCCAGGTAGGCGCCGACGCTGTCCAGCTCCATCAGCACCGGCTCGCGCCCGAGCACGTCCTCGACGCGCACCTCGCGCACCTGCCGCGCGATCGCGGCGGCGGTCTCTTCGTCCTGCAGCAGCTCGAACACGGTCGGCAGCGTGCGCACCGGCACGCCGCGCTCGCGACAGGCGCGCACCACACGCGCGCGGGTAGAGCCTGGCGCGGAGGGGATCGCGATGATCACTTCGTCGGGCGCGGCCTGCTCAAGCACGCGTGGCAGGTCGCCGTCGGTGTCGCCGTGCACCTTGACCCCCTCGATGCGCGAGCCGTGCTTGCTTGGATCGTCGTCGAGGAAGCCCACCGGTCGCAGGCCCAGGCCCGGGTTGCGCAGGATCTCGCGCAAGACCAGCCGGCCGCCATCGCCGGCACCGACGATCAGCACGCTGCGCTCGCTGCGGGCGCCGGCGCGGAAGGCGCCAAGCGGGCGGCGCTCGTACAGGCTGCGCGCGAGCACGCGCACGCCGATCAACAGCAGCAACGAGAGCAGGAAGAACAGCGCGATCACGCCGTTGGGCAGCCCGACCGCGACGGTGCCGCGGTCGCTGCCGCCGACCCGATGGATCTGCACCGGGCGGATCACGACGATCGCCATCACCACGATCAGCACGATTGCCACCACGGCCCGGCCGACCGCCTCGTAGTCGCGCTGGCCCGAGTAGCGCCAGCGGCGCTGGTAGACGCGGGCCACTAGCAGCACCAGCAGGCCGACGATCAGCACCCACCAGACGGTGCGGTCGAACAACTTGGCGTAGCGGCCGGTCGGCCCGTTGTCGAAGCGCAGCTGGAAGGCCAGCCAGTAAGCGAATCCGACAAGGACAGCGTCAATCGCCAGCCTCGGAAGCGAGTGCCGGTGCGGGGACAGTGCCGGCGAGCCCAGACGTCGGCGCATTACAGGCAGTTTACGGCTTCAGCGCGCCGTCACGGGCGCGAGCAACAGCTCTGCCAGCAGACGCGGATCGCGACGCACGCGCGGCTGCTCGCCCTGTTCGCGGCGAGCGAGCTCAAGCGCGGCTGGATCGGATAGCCTGCGCAGGCGCCCTTGCGCGATCAGCGCCTCGTCCACAGCCCCCAGCTTGCCCTCGAAAGTGGTGTAGACAGGGGTGCCAAGCGCCACCGCCTCGCGGTTCATCGTCCCTCCAGCCGAGATCACCAGGTCGCCGTAGGCGATCAGCGACTGCGCGTCGATCGCCCGCTCGGGCACGACGAAGCCGGGAACCGTACCCAGCTCGCGGCGCTGATCGTCGGTGCGCGGCAGCAGCACCGACTGCACGCCCGCCTCGACCGCCGCGGCGCGCAGGCGCTCCAGCACGCGCGCGAACAGGTCGTTCTCGAAGCGGTGGTACAGCGACACGGCCGGCGGCGTGCGCACGACCACGATCGGTCGCGAGCGATCCAGCCCCAGCTCGCCGAGCACGGCCGGGTCGGCCTCGAAGTCGGCGAGGTAATACTCCTCCTTCAGCCCCGCGTAGCCACGAACCTTGCCGCGTGCCCCGTAGCGGTACAGGCGCTCGGCCGGAATCGCGTCCGGGACGACGACCGCCTGGCACAGCCGGCAATTGACGTGGTGCTGCACAGCCGCCCACTCGTAGTCGAAGGTGGTCGAGCAGGGAATCCCAAGCAGCCGCGCCGCCACGCTGACGTCGTTTGAGCCGTGGCCGATCGCCGCGTCGAACCTGCCGTAGCGGCGCGCCCAGCGCACGAGCGCGGTCGAGCGGTCGGCCAGGCCCAGCGCCTTGGCGCCGAGCCGGCCGCCGCGGTGGCGGCCGATCGCCTCGTGCTCGATCCCGAAGCGCTCCAGCAGCTGCAGCGTCTGGGCAAAGTCGCGCGCCGTCACGCGCAGCTCGTGCCCGTCCGCGCGCAGCAGCTCGATCACCGGGCGCAGCACGAGCACGTGGGGGCTGTTGGTGAGGTCGACCCACACGCGCATGCAGCCCCGGAAGGTATCGTTGCCGGCACATGGCGCACCTGCTCGTGTTGGCGTCGATCTCCGAGACGCTCGTCAACGACACCTCCAAATTCGTCAGCGAAGCCGGGCTGCCGGGCATCTTCGTGCTGATGGCGCTCTCCAGCGCCTGCATCCCGATCCCCTCGGAGGTGGTGATGCTGTTCGCGGGCTTCGCGGTCGCCGACCCGAGCCAGAGCGGGACGAGCCATCACATGACGATGACCGGGGTCGTGCTGGCGGGCCTTCTTGGATCGATGGTTGGCTCGTGGGCGGCGTACGCCGTGGGGCGTGCGGGGCGCCTGGAGCTGTTCGAACGCCATGGGGCGAAGCTCAAATTGATCCCCACCCACCCGGCGCAAATAGAACGGGCGGATCGGTTCTTCGCGCGCTGGGGCGAGCCGACGGTGCTGTTCGGCCGGCTGGTCCCGCTCGTGCGCGCGTTCGTGTCGCTGCCGGCCGGCGCCGCCAAGATGCCGATCGGGCGCTTCACCCTGTTCAGCCTGATCGGAACGATCCCGTGGGTGTTGGCGCTCGCCTTCGCCGGGCACGCGCTCGGCGGCGACTGGAAGAGCGTGCGCAACGCCTTTGAGTACGTCGACTACGCGGTGCTCGCGTTGGCAATCCTGGCAGTGGCCTACGGCGTCAGGCGCCGTCGCACGGCCACCGCCGACGTGGCTTGAGCTCGCCGCAAGCGCTGCCGCCTGCCCAAGCGATCGCGCTTGGCCTGCTGCACGGGCCAAGCGAGCTTTTGCCTGTCTCCTCCTCGGCGCACACGACGCTGGTCCCGTGGCTGCTCGGCTGGCGCTACGGCGAGCTGCCGCCACGAACGCGCAAGGCATTCGAGGTCGGGCTGCATGTAGGCACGGCGGCGGCTCTGCTCACACGACGCCCGTGGTCAGGCGGGCGGGCGCCGCTGCGCACGCTGGCCTGCGCGATCGTCCCGCCCGCGCTGGCTGGATACGCGCTGGGCGAGCGGATCGAGCGGCGGCTCGGCACCCCGCCGACAATCGCCGCCGGCCTGCTCGTGGGAGCGCTGGCCAGCGCGGCGGCCGAGCGCGGGACGGCCGAGCGCGTCTCGGGCAACGCCCGCGCACGCGACGGCCTTGAGCTGGGCGCGGCGCAGGCGCTGGCGCTCGTGCCGGGGCTGTCGCGCAGCGGCATGACCACAGCAGCCGCGCGCCGGCGCGGCTTCACCCCCGTGGACGCCGACCGTCTGTCCTGGCAGGCCGGGCTGCCGGTGATCGGGGGAGCGGCGCTGCTGCAGGGCACACGCCTGGCTCGTGCGGGCATCCCGGCACGGGAGCGAGGGGCGCTGGCGGCCGGCGCCGGCGCGGCCTTTCTCTCGACTCATCTGAGCGCGCGCCTAATCACCCCGAATCGGCGCATCCGCCTGCGTTTCGCGACAGCCCTCTACCGAGTGGCGCTGGCGGCAACGGTGATCGCACGCATGGCCGCTCGCGCAGCGGGAACGAAAACCTAATCCAAATAAAAGGGGCACGAAGGACATCCCCGAACCAGGGCATACTCACACGATCGAGGCACCAACCGTGAGCGACGCCATGCTCGGCACAACACTCAGCGGCCGCTATCGGCTGGACGCGCGTATCGGACGCGGGGGGATGAGCACCGTCTACCGCGCTTTTGACACGGTGCTCGAACGCCAGGTCGCGATCAAGCTGATGCACCGCGACATCGCCGCCGACTCGGACAACCTGGAGCGCTTTCGCCGCGAGGCGCGGGCGGTGGCCCAGCTCAACCACGCGCACATCGTCACCGTGATCGACGCCGGCGAGGCAAGCGACGGCGAGGCCGCCACAGGGGGAGTGAGGACTCCATTCATCGTGCTTGAGCACGTCGCCGGCGAGACACTGAAGGACCTGATCCGGCGCGAGGCGCCGCTGCCGGCGCCGACCGCGCTGGCCTATGCGCTTGAGATCGCGCGTGGGCTGGCCGCCGCGCACGCGCAGGGGATCGTGCACCGCGACGTCAAGCCGCAGAACGTCCTGCTCAGCGGCGAGGGGGGCGCCAAGATCACCGACTTCGGGATCGCGCGCACGCTGGCCGAGGAGGGGTTGACGATGGACGGGCGCGTGCTCGGCACGACCGACTACGTCTCCCCCGAGCAGGCGCTCGGCCAGCCGGTGACCGGGCAGTCCGACGTGTACTCGCTGGGCGTCGTGCTGTACGAGATGCTGACCGGCTCGGTCCCCTTCAAGGGCGACTCTCCGGTGGCGGTAGCGATGATGCACGTGCGCGAGGAGGTGCCCGACGTGCAGCTGGCGCGCCCGGAGCTCTCGGCGATCACGGCGGCCGTGGTCGAACGCGCGAGCGCGCGCGAGACGGCTGAGCGCTGCCCGGACATGGACGCGATGCTGGCCGGCCTTGAGGAGGCGCTGGCGGTCGAGACGGCGCGCTCGGGCGAGGCGCCGGGCGAGGCCACCGCCGTGCTGCGCACGCTGGCGCCGCCGGCGCGGCGGATGCTGCCGTGGCGCCTGCGCCACCCGGGCCGCTGGGCGGCGTCGCTGGGGCTGCTGGCGGCGATCGTCGCGCTGGTGCTGATCCTCGCGCTCGGCCACACCCACAGCGGCACGGGCACGCCCCCCGATGTGCACGCCTCGCGCGGCACGACGCCGGTCGTCTTGGCGGCGAAAGCAGCCAGCTCCTACAACCCGTTCGGCACGGGCCCCGAACACGCCGAAGACGTCGCCAGCGTCGTCGACGGCGACGTCAACACCAGCTGGAGCAGCGAGCACTACGTCGAAGCCTCGCTGGGCAAGCCGGGCCTCGGCGTGCAGCTGGACGCGGCGCCGGGGGTGGCGGCGAAGGCGATCGAGCTGCAGGCGCCGACGCCAGGGTTTACGGCGGGCATCTACGCGGCGCAGAGCCCGCGGCCGGCGAGCGCGGGAGCGGCTGCCGGGGGGAGCCTGAGCTCGCTCGGCTGGACGCAGCTGGCAGCGCCGCGGACGATCGGTGCGCGCACGACGATCGCGATCGACTCGGGCGGGCAGCGTTACCGCTACTACCTGATCTGGATCACGAAGCTGCCTCCGGCCAGCGAGACGGCGTCGATAGCCGAGGCGACGCTGTTCCGATGAGGCCTTTGGCACGGATGATGCCTTCCGTTCGCCGGGAGGCTTGACTGTCGGCGCGGCATCCGATCAAATCCCAGCTGCCTGCCATACAAATGGTATGGTTCTGCCATGCAAGTGACAATAGACCGTGCCGGCAGAATCGTGGTGCCCAAGCCGGTGCGCAGCGAGCTCGGCTTGACAGCAGGCACATCGCTTCAGATCGAAGTGGTCGAGGACCGCATCGAGCTTTATGCCCCTCGATCTCAGCCCAACGTGATCGATGGCCCGTACGGCCCGGTGATCGCGCCAACAGGCTCCCCGATCAGCGCCGATAGCGCGCGCGCGGCACTGGAAGCCATACGCGAGCGCAGGTGAGAGCAAAGGCGGAGCGCCCCGGCGCCGATGCGGAGGGCAACGAGCGAGCCTACGTGGCAAAGCGACCCGCCCGAGCAGTTGACAGCAGTGTCGCGATAGCCGCGATCCTCGCCGACAGCGAACAGCACACAGCTGCACAACAAGCCCTGGCCGACTCCGATCTGACCATCGCGCACGTGGCCGTCGAGACGTACAGCGTGCTCACCAGGATCCCTCCACCGCACCGCGTCGACGTCGAGACGGCGGCCGCGATCGTCGAAGCGCGACTGCCCCCGGAGCGGGTGACGTTGGACGCCGCTCAGCACGTATCGACCATTCATCGGCTTGCCAGTGCAAGGATCGGCGGTGGCGCCAGCTACGACGGGCTGATCGCGCTTACGGCACTCGAACACGACCTGCAGCTGATATCCCAAGATCGACGCGCTGCCCGTACCTACCTTGCGCTCGGCGTCCGCTTTCAGCTCTTGGAGTGACCCGGCCTAGCCGCTGCCCGACGGCGCTTCGGCCGAAGGTGCGGCACCCGGCGGCGGTGGAGTTGTGCTCGTCGAGGTCGTCTGCTGGGAGAGCTTGCCGATCGCGATCTGCACAGTCTGCCCCTTGGCGAGCTTGTGGCCGGCGCCAGGGCTCTGCTCAAGCACGCTGCCGACCTTGCTTTCTTCGCTGGTCGTGCGCGTCACAGTGGTGGCTTCGAAGCCCGCTCCTTTCAGCGTGGCGACCGCTTCCACTTCGCTCTGCCCGACCACGTTCGGCACGGGGCTCTTGGCCGGCGCCTGCGCGACCACGATCGTGACCGTGCTGCCCGCTTTGACCTGCGTCCCTGCCGCCGGTTCTTGCGAGATGACGGTGCCGGACGCCGGTTCGGCGACTTCGCGCTTGACGTTTACGACCTTCAGCCCGGCGGCCGACAGCGTTGCCGTCGCGTTGGCCTGCGTTTCACCGCTGACGCCGGGCACGCTGAGCAGGCGCGGGCCGGAGGAGACGAACACCGTTACCGGGCTGCCGGTTTGCACGCTGACGCCGGCGGTCGGATCGGTCGTGACGACCAGGCCCTTGGCGACGCCTTCGCTGGCCTCGTCCTGAACGGTCGGCTGCAACCCCTTCTGTTTGAGCAGCTTCACCGCTTCGGCGCTTGGCTTGTGCACGACGCTGGGCACGGCGACGCTTTCAGCCCCGGAGGAGACGAACACCGCCACGCGCGCTCCCTTCTTGACGATCGTCCCGCGCGGTGGCGTCGTGCCGATCACGAGGCCGCTTGAGACGTTCGCGTTGGCGGTGACCGTGACGACCGGGGAGAGCCCTTCGTGGCGCAGCGTCGCCACCGCCGCCGACTGGCTCTGCCCAGTCACGTCGGGAACGCTCACACTCGAACCGTTGCTCGGCAGCAGGAGCAGCAGCAGCACCCCGGCGGCGATCGCAAGCGCCGCCACCCCGGCGGCGATCCAGCGGTTGCGACGGCGGCGTGCGCTGTCACCGTCGGCTGCCGCCCCATCCGGCGCCAGCGCGGCAACGAGCGGTGCCGGTGCCAGCGCGGTCGCGGTCGTCGGAGCGCCATTGTCGATCTGGAACGGCAGCGGGGCCGGCGCGATGCCGGCGCGGGCCTGCTGCAGGGCGGCGATCAGCTCATCGGCGCCGGCGAAGCGTCGCGCCGGGTCCTTGGCCAGTGCGCGCATCACGACCGCATCGAGCGCCGGCGAGACCTCGGGGTTCAGCCGGCTCGGGGGCGTCGGTTGGGCCGAGACCTGCTTGAGCGCGATCGTCACAGCCGACTCGCCCTCGAACGGCACCCTGCCGGTGAGCAGCTCGTACAGCACGACGCCGACCGCGTACAGGTCGGAGGACTCGCTGACGGCGTGGCCCTGCGCCTGCTCGGGGGAGAGATATTGCGCCGTCCCCATGATCGAGCCGGTCATCGTCATGTCCGAGGCGCCGGCACGGGCGATGCCGAAGTCGGTCACCTTGGCGCGACCCTCCTCGTCGAGGATCACGTTGTGCGGCTTGATGTCGCGGTGGATGATCCCGCGCTTGTGGGCGAAGCGCAGCGCCAGCAGGATCTGCACGACGATGTCGATCGCGTCGCAGGGAGCAAGCCCTCCGTGCTCGCGCACCACCGCCTTCAGCGAGCGGCCAGGCAGGTACTCCATCGCGATGTAGTAGGTGTCGTCCCACTCGCCGCGGTCGAACACGGCGACGACGTTGGGATGGGAGAGGCCGGCGGCGCTTGACGCCTCGCGACGGAAGCGCTCGACGAACTCCTGGTCGGAGGCGAAGCGATGGTGCAGCAGCTTCAGCGCCACCTGCCTGCCAAGCAGCGTGTCCTGTGCGAGGTAGACGTCGGCCATCCCACCCGAGCCGAGCTTGGAGACGACGCGGTAGCGGCCGTCGACGACGGTGCCCGGCTCAATCATGCAGCAGCGCTTCGATCACTTGCTTGGCGACAGGCGCCGCGAACGCGGCACCCTGCCCGGGCACGCCCTTCAGCGTCACGGCAACAGCGACGGTCGGGTCCTGGGCCGGGGCGAAGGCGATGAACCAGACGTTGTTGATGGCCGTGCCGATCTGCGTCTCAGCGGTGCCGGTCTTACCGGCGACCTGCACGCCCGGGATCTGCGCGCTGACGCCCGTGCCTTCGTTGACGACGGCTTCCATCATTTTGGTGACGGCGCTCGCGGTCGAGGGCCGCATCACGACCGACTGCGCTTTCGGCGAGATCCGCTGCACCACGTGACCGTCTTCTTCGACGATCGCCGTGGCCAAATGCGGTGTCATCAACACCCCCTTGTTGGCGACCGCCGCGGCCACCTCCGCCATTTGCAGCGGCGTCACCTGCAGCTTGTCCTGTCCGATTCCCATACGGCCGACGTCCACGTATTCGCTTGTCGGAGCGATCAGCCTGCCGTTGTGGTACTCGCCGCTGGAGGACATCTGTTCGGCGGGATAGTCAAGACGGGGCTTGCGGTCAAAGCCGAAGCGCGCCATGTAGCGAGCCATCGTCGGCTTGCCGAGCTGCTCGGCGATCTGCGCGTAGACGGTGTTGACTGAGTGCACGAGCCCTTCGGTCAGCGTGATCTGGCCAAAAGACTCGTTGTTGTCGTTTTTCAGCGGCACCCCGGAGATGACCACTTCGTTGCGACCGCTGACGGTCGACTCGGGCGTGAAGCGGCCGCTGTCGATCGCAGCCACCGCCGTGAGAACCTTGAACGTCGAGCCCGGCGCGTAGCCGAACTGGGTGGCGCGGTTGACCAGCGGCGAGCCGGAGTCGTGCGTGAGCCGTTCGTAGGCGCTGGTCGAGCTGAGCGAGTTGGCGTCATAGCCGGGGCTGGAGGCCACCACCTCGACCGCGCCCGTCTTCGGCTGCAGCGCCACCACGGCCCCTTCGTGTTCGCCGAGCGCGGCCAGCGCCGTGCGCTGCGCGGCGGGGCGCAGCGCGGTCTGCACCGTGTCGCCTTTGGGCTTTCGCCCTTGCAGCTGGTCGAGGATGTTCTGCACGCTGCCGCGTTCCTGCCCGTTCAGAGCGGCGCTGCGGTACTGCTCGATCCCGGCCTGGCCAAGGTCGATGTAGGAGTAGCCAACCGCGTGGGTGAACAGCGAGCCGCTTGGATAGGTGCGGCGGTAGGTGCCTTCCGGGCCGCGCACGCTGTGCGCGAGCACGGTCCCATCGGACGCGAGGATCGCGCCGCGGTCGATCCGCTGCTGCTGGAGCACCGAGCGCTTGTTCAGCGCATTGGCGCGCAGCGAGGAGGCTTCGAACACGGTCCAGCGCGAGGTGAAGGCGACAAGCAGCGCGAACAGGACGAACACGAGCCCGTACAACCGGACGATCGGCTTGTTCATCCGCCGCTCAGCTGTCCGAGTTCGAGCTGGCGCATCAGGCCGGCGGCGTCCGCTTCAGAGCGCAGCGAGTGGTCCAGCAGCGCCTGGCGCCGGGTCGGCTGCAGCGTCGAGGCGCTGACGCCGGAGACGTACTCGCTCGAATACAGCTTGATCCCGGCCGGCAGTTCGTAGGGAACCCCGCTGTAAAGCGTCACCAGCCCGCGCCGGTTGGTGCCGATGAAGTAGACCGATTGCAGCGCCAGATAGCCGCCGGCGAGCAGTACCGCCAGCACCGCCAATAGAGACAGCGTAATGACGGTGCGGCGCGCCCGGCGACGCAACCGCCCGCGGCTTGGCGCGTCCGGCGGCTGCTCGGGACGGCGCGGCACTCGCGCTTGCACGGTCGCGGGGGCCGAGGCCGCAGCGGCGCCGTCGAGCACGGCCGGTGCCAGCTCCGTGGCGGTCGTGTGGCCGTCCGCGTCGGCGCCAGCACCGCTCGGCGTCTGCTCCAGGCGCAGCAGCACGACCGTGATGTTGTCCTTGCCGCCGGCGGCGTTGGCGGCAGCGATCAACGCCTCACCGACGTCGCGCAGGCGCTCATGCGCGCCCAGCAGCTCGCGCAGCCGCTGCTCGGCGACCATCGTCGTCAACCCGTCGCTGCAGAGCAGGTAGACGTCCCCCTCCCGCGCCCGGAACGAGCGCACGTCGACGTCGACGGCCGGCTCGGGGCCAAGCGCGCGGGTTATCACCGAGCGCTGCGGATGCTCCTCGGCTTCCTCGGGCGTGAGCCGACCCTGGCGGATCAGCTCGTCCACGAGCGAGTGGTCGTCGGTCAGGCGCAGCAGCTCGCCGTCGCGCAGGCAGTAGGCGCGGGAGTCGCCGACGTGAGCGACAGCAACCTCAAGCTCACCGACGTATAGGGCTGTGATCGTCGTGCCCATGCCGGCATGCTCGGGCCGCTCGTGCGAGAGCTCGTTGATACGCGCGTTGGCCTCGCGTACCTGCCGCGTCAGGCTCCCCGGCGGATCGGCGCCATCCTCCAGGCCCGCGCTGAACGTCTCGACCGCTACGCGCGAGGCGACCTCGCCGGCCTGCGCACCGCCCATGCCGTCGGCGACGACAAACAGCGGCGATCGCACCAGCAGGGAGTCCTCGTTGGCGCGACGCTGCAGGCCGGTGTCGGTACCCGACCAGTGCTCGGCTACGCGCAGCACAGCTTGGCTCCACGGGGGCTGTCGATCGTATTCAGTCGCACGCACACCATGGAAAGGGCCCTAGTCCACCTCGAAGCTGAATTCGGAGTCGCCGATCCTGACCCGGTCGCCGGGGTGCAGCGGCCGCGGACCGTCCAGCAGCTCCTCGTTCAGATAGGTCCCGTTGGTCGAGCCAAGGTCCTCGATCGCGAGGATCCGCCCTTGCCGATAGACGCGCGCGTGCCGCGAGGAGGCAAAGGGATCCTGCAGGCGAATCTCGGCGGCGTCGCCGCGGCCCAGCACGGCATCCTCGTCGAGGTCGTAGATCATCCCCGGCTCATGCCCGGGCGCGCGCTCGACCACCAGCCGCGGCGTGCGGCTGCTCAGGTCGGCCGGGCCAAGCGTCGAGGCCGTGTGCAGGCCGGTCGCGTCGGGTGCCGCCAGCGCCGGATCGCCGTGTGGCACGGGCGCTTGCGCGGTGCCGCCGCGCAGGTCGCGCAGCGCGCTGCGCGCCACCCACAGCAGGAACAAGTACATGACGGCGATGAAGCCAAACTTCAGCATCACCGACACTGGCGCCAGGCCGTTCATGGCGCCAGCTCGAACACCATCTCGGTTGACCCCAGGCCGACGCGGTCGCCACTGTGCAGCTGCCGCGGCCCCGCGATCGTTTGGCCGTTGACGCGTACGCCGTTGGTCGAGCCAAGGTCTTCGACCGCCCATGAGCCGGCGTCGCCCGGACGCAGCTCGGCGTGGCGGCGCGAGACGCCGGCGTCATCGAGCACGACGTCGCACTCGCGGCTACGCCCAACGACAGCTCCCGCCGGCGGCAGCAACATGCGGCGGGCGGGCGGGCCCGCAACCACCAGCAACGCCTTGGCGGGACGGCGGCCACCGCTGCGCTGCACCGCCTCGCGCACACGCTCGGCGTTGCTGAAGATCATCGTGTTGCCGGCCGCGGCGGGCTCGGGGGCGATCGGAGCCTGGCGGCGCGCCGGCGCGCCGGCTTGAGCGGGAGCGTCAGCTGCCGCTGAGCGACCGGACGGCGGCGGCGGAATGTCCTGCTCGTCGGGCTCGGCTCTCGTCGTCCGTGCTTCGATCCCGAATTCGCCCAGCTGCAGCCGCTCGTCAGTGTTGAAGGAGATGTGCGGGCCGGAGGCAAGCGCAAAGTCCTCGCCGCGAGCGTGCTCCAACAGATAGGCGCACAGCTCTTCGATCACCTCGTGCTCGACCCCCTCATAGCGGGCGCGGTCGCGCGGCGATAGCCACACCGAATACTCGTTGGGGGCGTACACGCGCGACACGGACACGGTTGTGTTCTCGTCCATCTCCCGCGCCAGCTTGTGCGCCAGTTCCATTGGCTTGACTTCGGTGCGAAACACACGGCCAAACGCCCCCTCGACGAGGCCGGCAATCGTGTTCTCCAGTGTCCGCAGCGGATTCATTTCGATCCAGTTCTCGGCTGGGGAGCCTTCCCCACTCTACGGATCGGCGGCGATGCTCAAGCCGCCGCGCACGGGCCACTACTCGGCGGCCGGCTTGGCCGGGCCGCGCAGAGCGCGCACGCAGATCGCGAGCACGCATCCAAGCACGGCTCCGAGCACGGCGCCGCGCGGTGTCGCTTGGGCGCCCCGCAGATGCAGGGCGCCACCGAGCAACGGCACCGCCGCCAGCAGCGCAACCGTCCAGGCGATCGCCGCCAGCAGGTCGAGCGCGGCGTTGCGCCCGCGCACGATCCACGGCAACAGCGCCGCCGCCACCCCCCACACCAGCGCTCCCAGCGCCAGCCGCGCTGTCAGCATCGGCGCCAGCACGTGCGTGACGGCGCTGTTCAGCGACCCCTCCCACAGCGCTCGCAGCGGCAGCCCGCTTGCCGGGCCCCACCACAGATGCCGGGCCAGCAGCGGCTCAGCCAGGGCAAGCCACCAAAATCCGAGTGCCGCCAACCCGGCACGGGCGCGCCAGCCCGACAGCTGGCCGGCCAGCGCCGGGAAAGCGCCGGCCAGCCCGGCCAAGCCCAGGGCCGGTGCCGCGACGGCGGCGAAGAAGCCGGGCCCCGAGCGCCGCGCGAGCAGCAGCAACGGCGTAGCGGCGGCGAGCAGCAGCAACGCCACGCCACTGCGCCCGGCTGCCAGCTGCCACAGGGCAAGCGCGAGCACGGCGCCGAGCCAGACGCCGCGCGGCAGTGCCCACACCGCTCGCTTGGCGCCGCGCTGCTGCGCCGGCTCGGCCGCAGGCTGCAAACGGGGTTGCAGCGTTGGCTGTAGATGAGTTTGCGACGCCGGCTCGGGCGACTGCTCGGCTGGATGCTCGGGCTGGAAGCGCCGGCGCCGCGCCGTCGGCCGGGCCTCACGCCTACGCAGGCGCTGCCTGCCAAGGCCCCGCTCCAGGCTTTCGGCCAGCGCCTCCCGCAACTCGTCGAGGTCACCACGATCGTCCGGGTCTGACACGAGCGTCGCGTCGAGCGTCGCGGTCAGCTCGCGCGGGAGGTCGCGCCGGTGGCGGCGCAACGGCACGATCGGCTGGCCGATCCGGCGCGCTGTCGCCGCGGGCGTGGCGGCGCGCACCGGATTGTGGCCGCTGAAGGCCTCGTACAGCACCAGCCCGAGCGAGTACAGGTCCGCAGCCGGCCCGGCCGCGTGCCCGTCGCTCTGCTCGGGGGCCATGTAGGCGAGCGTGCCGAACACGTCGCCGGTACGGGTCAACGCTTCGCTGCCGGCGAGCAGCGCTCCGCCGAAGTCGGCCAGCTTCGCCGGCGGTGGCGCGCCGACGCGCCCACTTTGTTCCTCTTCCTGGTCGGGGACGAGCACGTTCTGTGGCTTGACGTCGCGATGGACCACCCCGCGCGCGTGTGCGTGCGCGAGCGCTTCGCTCAGCGCCAGCCCGATCGCCGCGATCTGCTCGTCGCCGAGGGCGTCCTCTTCGATCAGCTGCGCCAGCGTATGGCCCTCGATCAGCTCGGAGACCAGGTAGAAGGCCTCCTCGTCCGAGCAGGCCTCGTACAGGGCCACGATCGCAGGATGCGACAGACGCGCGGTGGCGTGCGCCTCGCGCAGCGCCCGCTCGCGCTCCTGCGGCGAAGGCAGCGCTATCCGCTTCAGCGCAACCGTGCGGCCGAGCTGCTCGTCGGCGGCACGCCAGACGGTGCCAAAGCCACCCGCGCCGAGGCGATCGAGCAGCCGGTAGCGGCCGAGCAGCAGCTCGCCACGCCGCCGCGAGCGCGTGTCGGCGACGCGGAAGTCGCCTTGGACCAGCGTCTTTGAGGTTTCCACCGTGCCCGGCTTCGCCGCGTCGAACCCCTTTCCCTGCCCCGCGATCGGGGTGGCAGGCGCTGGCCGAGAAGTTGCAGGCGAGCCACGAGAAACACTCCGCCCGGCGGCGGAGTCATACTGGTGAGCTTCAGGAGTCCTGCAAGGAGCGATTTTTGTCGTTCTTCGACGACGATGAGGAGGAGCCGCCGACCGCAGTGAGGCCGGCGCGCCCCCAACAACAGCCACGACCGCAACCGCGCCGTCCCGGCGGCGGTGGCAGCGGCGGTGGAGGCGCTGGTCAGGGCGGTGCCCACGCTGCCGACCACCACGCGATGATGGTGCGCCGGCGCATCGCCGCCGGCGTCGGCGTCGTGCTGCTGATCGTGATCGTGCTGCTCGTCAACGGCTGCCTCAAGCGCGGCAAACAGAGCGCGCTTGAAAAATACAACGGCGAAGTCGGCAAAATCGCCCAGGAATCGCAAAGCCAGGTCTCGCGCCCGTTCTTCGCGACGATGGCCGGCGCCTCGGGAAAGTCGGCGCTGGAAGTCGGCCAGCGCGTCGATGAAGACCGCGCCACCGCCGAACAGCAGGCCGAACAGGCCAAGAGGCTGAGCGTGCCGGGCAGCATGACCTCGGCGCAGCGCAACTTTCTGCTGACGATGAACATGCGCGTGGAAGGCTTGAGCAAGATCGCCAACCTCGTGCGTACGGCACTCGGCAACAAATCACCACGGGCGGCCAGCTCGATCGCGGGCGCGATGGAGATATTCCTGGCCTCGGACGTGGTCTATTCGCAGCGGACAGCGCCGCTGATCCAGGAAGCGCTCGCAGCCGGCGGCGCCGGCGGGCAGAGCACGCCCGCCAGCCGCTTTCTGCCGAACCTCAGCTGGCTGCAGACCTCGACCGTGCAAGCGAAGCTGACCGGTGAAACGCCGTCCGGCGGCGCGGTGACGCCCGGCACACACGGATCCGCGCTGCAGGGCGTCAGCGTCGGCACCAACACGCTCGCGACCGAACCGACCGTCAACCACGTCAGCGGCGGCGCCAACCCGACGTTCACGGTGATGGTCGAAAACGCCGGCTCCAACCCGGAGACGAACGTCAAGGTTGACATCTCGGTAACCAGCGAAGGCAAGACGCTGACGGCATCGCACCTGATCGACAAGACCGAACCGGGCAGCACGACCAACGTCGACATACCGGTTACGGGGGTGACGCTGGGCGCCGCTTCGCGCGTGAGCGTGAAGATCGAGCCCGTGCCCGGCGAGACCGACGTCGAAAACAACAAGGGCAGCTACCTCGTCATCTTCGCGAAATAAGGGCCCCTCGCGGTAGGAGGTCTGCGTTTGCGGCTAACTTGTCAGCGGTGATCGCCTCCTCGCTGACCGGCACGCAAGGCATCGTCGCGCTGGCGGCACTGGCCGTTGCGGCGACGGCACTGATCGCCTGCGCGCTGCTGGCACGCTCGCTGCGACAGCTGCGCTCGGCGCAAAGGCTCGTGCTCGGCGACGGCGGCGCTCGTGACGTAGTCGCGCACAGCGCCTCGCTGCAGCAGGCCTTCGAAGCGCTGCAGAGCTACGTGGGAGATGTGGGCCAACGCCTCGACGAGCGTCTCGACGAGATCGACCAGCGTCTGGCCGGCGCGATCTCGCGCCGCTCGCTCGTGCGCTACGACGCCTACAACGAGCTCTCCGGGCAGCAGTCGATGTCGATAGCGCTGCTCGACGAGCACGGCTCGGGCGTGGTGCTGAGCTGCATCCATCATCGCGACCAGGCGCGCCTCTACGCCAAGCAGGTACTGCGGGGCAGCAGCGAGCTTGAGTTCTCACCGGAGGAGCTGCAGGCGGTGAGCACCGCGCTTGCGGGCCCGCCGGCGGCGATCGCGACGGCCGACGCTCCCGGTGGCTGAGCCGGCGCACGGCGTGGAGGCGAATCTGGCAGACGACGCTAGCGAGGTCGGCACCGGCTATCTGGGCCCGGAAGGCACGTTCACCGAGGAGGCCCTGCTTGGCAGCGCCGAGCTCGGCGCTGTCTTACCGGTCCCCGTCGCCGGCATCCGCGATGCCGTGATGGCGGTGCAGGAGCGCAGACTGCGCTGGGCGCTGGTGCCGCTGGAGAACTCGGTCGAGGGCTCGGTGCCGGTGACGCTCGACACGCTCGCGGGCGCGGCGCCGGATGTGAGCATCGTCGGCGAAGCGGTGCTGGCGGTTCGCCACCACCTGATCGCACCCGAGCCGATCGAGTTGGAGCGGGTAGAGACGGTCGTCTCCCACCCGCACGTGCCGGGACAGTGCGTGCGCTTCCTGACCACGCGGCTGGCCCACGCGCGGGTGACGGCTGCAAGCTCGACCGCCGAGGCGGTGCGTCAGGTCTCCGAGCGTGCGAACGGCCGCGAAGCCGCTATCGGCACCGAGCTGGCCGCGAAGCTCTACGGCTGCAAGGTGCTCGCATCCGGCATCCAGGATCGCGAGGACAACGAGACACGGTTTGTATGGCTGGCGCGTAGCGAGGCTGCGCAACCGCCGCGGCTGCGCAGCTCAAACCCTCATGTCAATAGAACTTCGATCTTGTTCTGGGGGGCAGGCGCGGGACGCTCGGGCTGGCTCGTGCGCTGCTTGGACGCGTTTGCCGAGCGTGAGATCAACCTGACGCGGATCGAGTCGCGGCCGATGCGTGAGCGGCTCGGGCAGTACATGTTCTTCGTCGACCTCGAAGGCTCGCTCGCAGACGCGCCCGTCGCTGCCGCGATGCGGGCGCTGGGCGAACTGTGCGAACGGGTGCGCGTGCTGGGCTCTTACCCAGCAGCCCAGAACGACGCAGTGGAGGGCTGAGAGCGCGCGTTGGCGTGGCCGCGACCGCTACACTCCGCGCGGAACATGGAAAGCATGGCCCCCACAGAGCCAGTGGGGTCCGTGCCGCCCGCAGAGCACCAGCGGCACGGACCCAGCTCGTCGTCGAACACGACGACGGGTGGCCGGGTGCTCGTCCTCAACGCGACCTACGAGCCGATCAACGTCTGCTCGGTCAGGCGCGCCGTGGTGCTGCTGCTCAAGGAGAAGGCCGAGCTGATCGAGCGCGGGCTCTACGAACTGCACTCGGAGACCTCGACGTTGGCGCGCCCGGTCGTTATCCGCCTCGTCACCTACGTGCACGTCCCCCGTGACACGCACCGTCGCAAGATCACACGCCGGGCCGTGTTCGCGCGCGACGGCTGGATGTGCCAATACTGCGGCTCGCGCTCAAACCTGACCGTGGACCATGTGATCCCACGTTCGAAGGGCGGGAACTCCAGCTGGGAGAACATCGTCGCCTCTTGCGCCCCCTGCAACCGCCGCAAGGGGGACATGCTGCCGCGGCAGGCCGGGATGCACCCACGCCACAAGCCGCGCACGCCGCGCGCCGAGATCTTCATCCACGTGGCGAGCCCGTCGATTCCGGCGGCCTGGCGGCAGTACCTGCCCGCGGCGGCCTGACGCCGCGGGTGGATTTGTCTTTCGGCCCGGATTAAAGGGGGCCTTGTTCGCCTGCCTTTTGTTCGCCTGCTCAACGAACGGAGGGCGCCCTCGACTCAGGCGCCCTCCGCGAACGGCTGTGCTGGACACGACCGCGTCAGCCTGCCTGTGAGCGCACGCCAAACGTGCGTCCACACAGCTAGTCGGAGGGACGAGGTCCGACGGCCTTCGCGGTGGTGGTCCGGTTGGATTCCGCTAGGCGGGTCCAGCCGATTGGTACGGCCTAACGGCCGGCCACCTCCAGAGTCCCGCAAGTACTGTCAGTCAACGTAGGACCACCTCCTTTCTCTGGTCCTAGCAATGTAGCGGACGCGACCGACGCTGTGGAGGCGGTTTGCTACCGAGGCGTCTACGTGTGCTAGCCGGCTTCGGGCGTTGGCTCCGCCGGCGCGCCGTCGAGCGGCAGCGACTCCTGCGAATCCTCGACCGTCTCATCGTCCTCGCCTTCGACCACCAGCGCCACGGCGCTGACCGCGTCGTCGTGCTTGAGGTTCATAACCCGCACGCCCGTGGCCGAGCGCCCCTGCTGGGAGATGCCGCCGGCCGCCGTGCGCTGCACCATGCCGCCGACGCTGATGAAGACGAGCTCGTGGTGCTCGCGCACGACCAGCGCGCCGGCGAGCCCCCCCTTGCGCTCGGTCAGGCCGATCGTCTTGACGCCCTTGGCGCCGCGGTTGGTCTTGCGGTACTGGGCGATCTGGGTGCGCTTGCCATACCCGTTCTCGGTGACGACCAGGAGGTCCATGTCGTCACGGGCGACGTCCATCGCGATCGCCTCGCCGCCGGGGCCGACGTCCATACCGCGCACTCCGGTCGTGTCGCGGCCCATCGAGCGCGCGTCGGACTCCGCGAAGCGCACGGTCAGGCCTGCGCGAGAGACCATGATCACCTCGTCGCCCTCGTCAACGGCGCGTACGGCCAGCAGCTCGTCGTCGTCGCGGATGTTGATCGCGATGATTCCATCGGCCTTGATCGGCGTGTTGTAGGCGATCAGCTCGGTCTTCTTGATCGTGCCTTTGCGGGTGGCGAAGATCAGGTACTTGGTCTCTGAGAAGTCGCGGGTGGAGAGAACGGCCTGCACGCGCTCGCCCTCGCGCAGCGGCAGCACGTTCACGAGCGCCCTGCCCTTGGCGGTGCGCGAGGCCTCCGGCAGCTCGTAGACCTTTGACCGATAGACCTTGCCGCGGTTGGTGAAGAACAGCAGGTAGTCGTGCGTCGAGCAGATGAACAGGTGCTCGATGTAGTCGCCGTCCTTCATGTCCATGCCGGTGATGCCACGACCGCCGCGACGCTGCTGACGGTAGGTGGTGAGCGGCAGCGACTTGATGTAGCCGGTGTTCGTGATCGTAATCACCATCTGCTGGTCGGCGATCAGGTCCTCGATGTCGATCTCGTCCTCGGAGTGGCTGATCTCGGTGCGGCGCTCGTCGCCGAAGCGCTCGACGATCTCACCCAGCTCCTCCTTGATCACGCCCAGCACCTTGCGCTCGTCGCCAAGGATGCCGCGCAGCTCCGCGATCCGCTCGGACACATCCGCGTGCTCCTGCTTGATCGCGTCGGCCTCCAACGCCGTCAGCTGCGAGAGGCGCAGGTCGAGGATCGCGCTCGCCTGGATCGCGGTCAGCTCAAAGCGCTCGATCAGCTGTTCGCGCGCTGCTTCGCGATCGCGCGAGGAGCGAATCAGTTCGATGATCGCGTCGAGGTTCTCCAGCGCGATCAGCAACCCCTCAAGGATGTGCGCGCGCGCCTCCTTCTCGGCCAGCTCGTGCTTGGTGCGCCGGACGATCACCTCGCGCTGGTGGGCGACGTAGTTGTGGATCACGGCACGCAGGTCGAGCGTGCGCGGCACGTTGTCGACGAGCGCGACCATGTTCACGCCAAACGTGCTCTGCATCGGCGTGTGCTTGTACAGCTTGTTCAGCACGACCTTCGGGATCGCGTCGCGCTTGAGCTCGATCACCAGTCGCATCCCGCGCTTGTCGGACTCGTCGCGCAGGTCTGAGATCTCGGGGATCTTCTTCTCGTGCACGAGATCGGCGATCTTCTCGATCAGGCCACCGGGCCCACCCTTCTTGACCATGTAGGGCAGCTCGGTGACGACGATCGCCTCCTTGCCCTGCTTGAGCGGCTCGATATGCGCCTTGGCCTGGACGCGCACGCGCCCTTTGCCGGTCTGGTAGGCATCGCGGATGCCGGCGTGGCCAAGGATGATGCCGCCGGTCGGGAAGTCCGGGCCCTTGACATGGGCCATCAGGCCCTCGACGCCGAGATCGGGGTCGTCGATGTAGGCGACGGTCGCGCCGATCACCTCGCGCAGGTTGTGCGGCGGGATGTTCGTGGCCATGCCGACGGCGATGCCGGAGGAGCCGTTGACGAGCAGGTTGGGGAAGCGCGCCGGCAGCACGACGGGTTCCTGGCGCGAGCCGTCGTAGTTGGGCGCGAAATCGACGGTGTCCATGTCGAGGTCGCGCAGCATCTCCATCGCCATCCGGGAGAGGCGCGACTCAGTGTACCGCATCGCGGCTGCCGGATCGTCATCGACCGAGCCGAAGTTGCCTTGCCCGTCGACCAGCTCGTAGCGCATCGAGAAGTCCTGGGCCATGCGCACCAGCGCGTCGTAGATGGCGCTGTCGCCGTGGGGGTGGTACTTGCCCATGACCTCGCCCACGACCAGCGCGCACTTGGAGTAGGAGCGGGTCGGGCCGAGGCCCAGCTCGTTCATCGCGTACAGCACACGCCGGTGGACGGGCTTCAGGCCGTCGCGCACGTCCGGCAGCGCACGACCGACGATTACCGACATCGCATAGTCGAGGTACGCGGTGCGCATCTCGTCCTCAAGCGCGCGCGGCTCGATGTTGCCGCCGCTGAGTGTCTCAGGCGTGGCCATCTACAGTCACCTCCTTACACATCGAGGTTGGCCACCGCACGGGCGTTGTCTTCGATGAAGGCGCGGCGTGGCTCGACCTGATCGCCCATCAGCATCGAGAAGATCCTGTCCGCCGCGGCAGCGTCCTCAAGCGTGACCTGCGCGAGCGTGCGGCTGCCCGGGTCCATCGTCGTTTCGGCCAGCTGCTCGGCGTTCATCTCGCCAAGGCCCTTGAAGCGCTGCAGCTTGACACCCTTCTGAGCGACAGCCAACACAGCGTCGCGCAGGGCCTCGAAGGAAGGAGCGCTGTCGTGGCTATCGCCCAGCCGCACCTCGAATGCCGGCGCACCGGCCAGCTCGATCAGCTGCTGGTGCACCTGCGCCAGCTGGCGATACTCCTGGGAGCCGAACAGCTCGCGCTTGATCCGGTGGCTGCGAGCGAAGCCGGTGCGCGCTTCAGTGGCCTTCACACGCAGCTCCTGCTCATTCTGAGCCAGTAGCTCGGTCGCGTGCGTCTCACCCTCCATGCCCTCCCGCGAGAGCAGCTCGATGGCGGTGTCGGCGTCCAGCACCCGCTCACCCAACAGCGCTGACTCCTCCAGGAACTGCACGGTCTCATGACCGTGCGCAGCCCGCAGCGAGGAGGCCCAGCCCTCGTATTGCTTGAGCAGCCGCACAAACTTCTGCCAGCGCGCCTCGGTCAGCTTGAACTGGCTGCCGTGCCGGTCGAACACCTGCAGCTTCTCCCACTTGTCGGCCAGCAGGATGTCCTCCAGTTCGTGCTCTTTCTCGATATAGCGCTCCCTGGACCCCTGCTTGATCTTGTAAAGGGGGGGCTTGGCGATGTAGACGTAGCCGGCCTCGATCAGCTCCTGCATCTCACGGAAGAGAAGAGTCAGAGCCAAGGTGCGGATGTGGGCGCCGTCGACGTCGGCGTCTGTCATCAGGATGACCTTGTGGTAGCGCGCGTTCTCGATGTTGAACTCGTCGCGCACCCCGGTGCCGATCGCGGTAATCAGCGCTTGGATCTCGACGTTCTGCAGCACCTTGTCGATGCGTGACTTCTCGACGTTGAGAATCTTGCCGCGCAGCGGCAGCACCGCCTGCGTGTTGCGGTCGCGGCCCTGCTTTGCGGAGCCGCCCGCGGAATCGCCCTCGACCACGAACAGCTCAGCCAAGCTGGGGTCCTTGACCGAGCAGTCGGCCAGCTTGCCGGGGAGGGTCGAGTTCTCAAGCGCGGACTTGCGCCGCGTCAGGTCGCGCGCCTTGCGCGCCGCCTCGCGCGCACGCTGGGCCTGGACAGCCTTCATGATCACCGCGCGCGCCTCGCTCGGGTTCTCCTCTAGGAACTCGGCCAGGCTGGAGTTGACGACCTGCTCCACGAAGCCGGCCATGCCCGGGTTGCCGAGCTTGGTCTTGGTCTGGCCCTCAAACTGCGGCTCGCGCAACTTGACCGAGATGACAGCGGTCAAGCCCTCGCGCACGTCCTCGCCGGAGAGGTTGTCCTCCTTCTCCTTGAGCAGGCTGTGATCGCGCGCGTACTTGTTGAGCGTCCGCGTCAGCGCCGAGCGAAACCCGGACATGTGGGTGCCGCCCTCGCGCGTGTTGATGTTGTTGGCAAAGGAGTGCACCGACTCCTGATAGGAGGAGTTCCACTGCATCGCCACCTCGGCCGCGCCTTCCTCGCCTTCCACCGAGAAGAAGATCACCTTGCGGTGGACGGTGTCCTTGTTCTCGTTGAGGTAGGCGACGAAGTCCTCGATGCCGCCCTCGTACTGAAACTCGGCTGCATGTCCCTCGCCACGCTCGTCGACGATCGAGATCTTCAGCCCGCGCGTGAGGAACGCCGTCTCGCGCAGGCGCTCCTCAAGTGTGTGGAAGTCAAAGTCGAGCGTCTCGAAGATGTCGGCGTCGGGCAAGAACGTCACGGTGGTGCCGGTAGCAGTCGGCGCGGGCAGCTTCTCGCCGCGCTTGAGCTCTCCCAGCGGCGCGCCGCGGCCATAGTCCTGCGTCCACACATGGCCGTCACGGCGCACCTCGACGTGCAGTTGTTCGGACAGAGCGTTGACGACCGAGACACCAACGCCGTGCAGACCACCGGAGACCTTGTAGCCGCCGCCGTCGCCGAACTTGCCGCCGGCGTGAAGGACGGTCAGCACGACCTCGACCGCCGGCTTGCCCTCCTTCTCGTGCATCGCCACAGGGATCCCGCGCCCGTTGTCGACAACGGTGACCGAGTTATCTGGATGGATCGTGACCGCGACTTCGTCGCAGAAGCCGGCCAGCGCCTCGTCCACAGAGTTGTCCACAACCTCGTAGACCAGATGATGGAGCCCAAGCACACCGGTCGAGCCGATGTACATGCCGGGCCGCTTGCGTACCGCCTCCAAGCCCTCCAGGACGGTGATGTCTTGAGCGTCGTAGCTGGCATCGCCAGCGCTGCTGTTCACTGCCTTTGGGCCGCGCGAGTCCGATGTGTCGGTCGCCAATGATCCTCCGATGACGCGAAAACGCCCCGGATACGGGTGCTCTGGCACCTCCTTCCGGGGCGGGAAATCTGTTTGTCGAATGATAGCACAGGGGCACCCCGGAACCTGGGCTAAGAAGGCACCGAAACGCCTGCAAACAAGCCAAATCCGGGTCAGCCGACACGGCAGCGCAAGCTTGCGATCAGCACTGTGCCAAGCGCCGCGTTTAGCTGCTCGGCAAGCTGCGGCCCGAGCATCTGCAGCTCAGCTGACCAAACGGCGTCGTCGCAGGTAATCGTCAGCACGCCATCGCGCTCGGCTGTGGGTCGCCCGGCGGCTGCCACCACCTCGCCGACAGCCTCCAGCCAGATGCGCTGTACGCGCGCGAGCGGCGTGGCGGGCTCCAGCGAGCCGGCGAGATCGCCGACGGCGATCGACAGTGGTCGCGGAGCGCGCCGCTTCACGCAGCCAGGGCCTCCTGCACGACCACGCCAGAGGACACCAGCAGCCTTGTCACATCCGCTGCCGCGGCGCCGGGGACGTGAGCGAGATCGGTTGTCGCGATCAGGCTCTGGCCATCAGAGCGCAGCTCGCCGGCGAGCAGCTCGCGGCGGCTGCCGTCCAACTCGCTCATCACGTCGTCGAGCAACATCAGCGGCATGCGATCGCGCACGCTTGCCAGCAACTCGCGCTCTGCCAACAGCAGTGCCAGCAGCGCCAGACGCTGCTCACCCTGCGAGCCATAGGTGCGCAGCTCGCGACCGTCGCGGAGGAACGACAACTCGTCGCGATGGGGACCGTGCGTGCTGAATCCGCGCTGGAGGTCGCGCGGCAGGCGCTCTCGCAACTCCTCGACAAAGGCCTGCTCGTCTTCGGCCTGGGAGCGTGGACGGTAGCGAAGCAGACACTCACCGCTGAGGCCGAGCTGTCCCGCGCGCTGTGCGAATGGTTGCTCAAGGTAGGCCACGAGCCCGGTGCGGTCTTCTCGCAGCGCCAGGGCATGGCGGGCAAGCTCAGCGTCCCAGCCGGCGATGGTCTCCCGTGACGCGCGCGACATACGGATCGCGGCGATCAGCGCGTTGCGCTGGGCTAGCGCACGCGAGTATTCGCGGCGCGTGGCGGCGCGAGCAGGCCATAGCGCGGCAACCAACTGATCCAGATGCGCGCGCCTAAGCGACGGCGCACCCTTGATTAGATCGAGGCGATCCGGCGAGAACACGCTCACGAGCGGGCGCTGGTCGACAGCGGTCATTCGCTCGACAGGGGCACCGTCGACGGTCATCCGCTTGGCAGCGCCCGGCTCAAAGCCAACGGCCAGCTCGTGATCGCGGCCTCGATCGCACAAACGAACCACCACACGGCCTGCCTGCGCCCCAAAGCGAACCAGCTCGCGCTCGTTGCGAGTGCGTTGCGAGTGCCCGGTACAGCCGAAGTACAGGGCCTCAAGCAAATTGGACTTGCCGGCCCCGTTGGGACCGTGAACGACGGTCAGGCCAGGCCCGATCTGGGCCTCAGCGCGGGCGTAGGTGCGAAAGTCGCGCAGGTGCACCGAGCTGACGCGCATCGAGACCGGTCACGTATTCAGACGGATCGGCATGATCAGGTAAACGAACCCGCCACCGTCGGGCGACTCGATCAGGCCCGGGCGCAGCGGGCTGATCAGCTTGAGCACCAGTTGCTCTGCCTCCACGCTTTCCAGGCCATCGCGCAAGAACTCAGGGTTAAACCCGATCTCAAGCGCCTCGCCACTGAACGGCACCGGCAGGCTCTCGCTGGCCTCTCCCACATCCGGCGTCTGCGCTGAGACCGTCAGCTCGCCCTCGGCGAAGCTCAAGCGCAGTGGAGCGTTCTTTTGCGCCAGCAGGCTTACGCGGCGCACAACCTCCACTATCTCCGCGCTATCCAGACGCAGCTCGTGCTCGACCGACTCAGGCAACAGCTGGCGGTAGTTGGGGAACTGGCCTTCGATTAGACGCGAGGAGAGCACCACCTCGCCGACCTCGAACACGATCTGACTCTGCCCAAGGCTGACAGCCAGCTCTGCCTGCTCAAGCGACTGGGCGATCCGAGCCAGCTCCTGCAGCGCTCGCGCCGGCACGTTGGCCTCCAACGGGGAGTCCAGTTGCGTCTCGATCTGCGTGTGCTTGACGCTGAGGCGGTAGGAGTCGGTGGCCACCATCGTCAACTCCTGCCCGCCGGCAGAGATAAGGACGCCGGTCAAGACCGGTCGCGTCTCGTCTTTGGAGGCCGAGCGGGCTACCTGCAGCGCCGTCTCGACAAACGCCTTGCTCGGCAGGGTGACGGTGTTGGCCGCGTCTGCTTGCGGCAGCGCTGGGAAGTCCTCTGAGCGCAGAGTCCGCAGGTGGAAGCTGGCGCTGCCGGAGACGACCTCGACATCTTGCTCGCGCGTGCGCAGCTCAAGCGTCACCGTGTCGCCGGGCAATGAGCGAACGACGTCGAGCAGCAGTCGGGCAGGCAGGACAGCGGTGCCGGGTTCAATGACTTCGGCGTGCAATGGCACGCGCAGGCCAACCTCCATGTCGGTCGCGAGCAGCAGCGCCCGTTCGGAGTCGGCTTGGATCATCACGCCAGAAAGCGCCTGAACCGATGCGCGTGTGGAGGCGACGCGAGTTGCCGTCTGCAACTGCGCCAACAAGTCAGCTGTAGAGAGAGCTAGCTTCATCTAACGGCTGTTCTCTTCCTTGTCTTAGTAGTGGCTGTGGAAATGTTGATTGTGTGTGCTGAAGCGGCAGCTGCTCATCGGGGAGCATTAGCCGCTGTGGAAGTCTCTCAGGCCCGGCGGTCAGGTGATGGCGATGTCAACAGGTCGCGCAATGACTCCGCGGCGGCGCGGTAGGAAGGGTCGGCTTGGATACGTTGCTCCGCGCGACGCAAGGCATGCAGAACGGTGCTGTGGTCACGGCCGCCGAACTCGCGACCGATTGCGGGCAAAGACTCGGAGGTCAGCTCGCGTGCGAGGTACATGGCAAGTTGACGAGGCTGGGAGATCCGGGATGCTCGGCCGGGTGAGACGAGCTCCTCAGTGGTCAGCCCATAGCGTTTGGAGACCGCCAGCTTGACCTCG
The DNA here is from genome assembly GCA_036279855.1 of Solirubrobacteraceae bacterium. Lineage (GTDB taxonomy): Bacteria > Actinomycetota > Thermoleophilia > Solirubrobacterales > Solirubrobacteraceae > Palsa-744. The sequence continues at coordinate 160,018 of DASUIH010000037.1, forward strand.
CCGATCGAGCTGGCTTTCGCCATGGCGTTTGCTGGATAGAGGCCATCCAAGACCTCGCCGGCAAGCTCGGTGGTTATAGGACGCCCGGTCAACGAGCTGAACGCGACGACACGGATTAGCGCGCCCTCCAGCGAGCGCACATTCGCAGTTACGCGTTGGGCGATCATCTCCAGGGCAAGAGGATCGAGTTGCTCGATCCCGTCGTGCTGTGCGCGCTTACGAAGAATCGCCAGGCGTGTGGGGAAGTCCGGCGGCCGGATGTCCGCGACCAGCCCCGCCTGGAAGCGCTCGCGTAGGCGGTCTTCAAGCGCCTGCAGGTCGCTCGGGGGACGATCGGAGCTCAGCACGATCTGGCTGCCGGCTTCGTAGAGCGTGTTGAAGGTGTGGAAGAACTCCTCCTCGGTGCGAGTCTTGCGCTCAAGGAATTGGACATCGTCGAGCAGCAGCAGGTCCACCTGGCGAAAGCTCGCCTTGAACGAGTCGAGCCGGCTTGAGGTCAGGGCCTGCAGGAACTCGTTGGTGAAGGCCTCGCCCGTGGTCGAGCGCACGGTCAGATTTGGAGCGTGCGCCGCTACAAAGGACTCGATCGAGCGAAGTAGGTGGGTCTTGCCGACGCCCGGAGGGCCGCAGATGAACAGCGGGTTGTAAGCCTGCGCCGGCAGCTCGCTGACCGTGAGCGCGGCAGCGTGGGCAAGGCGATTGGAGTCGCCGATCACGAACTGGTCAAACGTGAGCTTTGGGTTGATCGCCACGACACGCTCGCGCTCGGCTCGCTCGCTGTTCTGCGCGCGTGGGTCAGGACAAGCCGCGACCGACCGCTGACCGGCCGGCAGCAGGTCGACCGTGACGTCGGGACCGAGCACGGCCGCCGCCGTTGTTTGCAGGGTACGGCCGAAGCGCTCGCGCACCCAGCCACAGGATTGCGGTGGCGCCTCTACCGTCAGTTTCGAGTCGCTCAGCTCCACTGCGACCAGCGGCTCAAGCCACATCCGAAAGACCGGCTCATCGACCGCCCCCGCGAGCCCGCCGGCGATGCGTGACCAGATGTGCTCGATCTCGGCGTTCACGGCAGAGTTGACCTGCTCCTGTTGGGAGAGATTGGGCGAGGACATTCGCTTGGGGCCCGACCAGCGACCCGGTCAGCCGAATATATCCGAGCCGCCGTGCAGCGCGGCGCGCTCCCCCGCATTTGGCGGGAATTTCCGCGGGTGCCCCCATCGAGCGTGTCGCCGCCTATACTCCAGCTGCCTGTTTAGAGGAAATCTGCCCTGCGTCGTCGTCCGGGCCTGTTGGAGAAGATCATGAAGCGCACCTATCAGCCTAAGAAACGCAAGAGGGCACGCACACACGGTTTCCGTGCGCGCATGCGCACCCGTGCGGGCCGGTTGACCCTCAAGCGTCGGCGCGACAAGGGCCGTAAGCGCCTGACGGTCTAGGTCGCACGCGGTATGGCGCGAGCAGTCCGCCGCGGCCGTCGTCTTTCCCGCAGCGCCGAGTTCGAGCGCGTCTACCGTCAGGGGCGCTCGGTTTCAAATCGCCATCTGGTTCTGTACTCGTTCCCGAACGGCTCGCCGGAGCCGGCCCGGATCGGCCTGTCCGTCTCGCGCAAGGTGGGGGGGGCCGTCGAACGCAATCAGGTCAAGCGCCTGTTGCGCGAGGCGTTTGCCTCGGCGCAATCGGACCTGGGCGAGGGGCACGACATCGTGGTGGTGGCCCGCCCCGATGCGGGCGAGCTGGCTCGCCGCGAGGGCCTGGCCGGGATCGACGGGGCACTGATGGAGCTGATCGGCCGGGCGGGCCTGGCCGAGACGGAGCAGGAGCAAGCAGGTTGACGATGCGACCGGCTGCCGACCAAATGAGTTCGCGCCCGCTTGCGACCACGATCTTGCTCGCTCTGGCTCGCGCTCCGATCCTGCTCTATCAACGCACGATTTCACCGGCGCTGCCGCGGCGCTGCAAGTACGAGCCGACCTGCTCTCGTTACGCGGTACAGGCGCTCGGCGAGTACGGCATACTGAGGGGCCTCACGCTGGCGGCGTGGCGCCTGCTCAGGTGCAATCCGTGGAGTCACGGCGGGTATGACCCGGTCGAGGCTCAGCGTCTGTTCGGCTCCGACCGCCGCCGCACCGTCTAGCGCCAGCGCGCTCCCACGCAGATGCCGATCGCAGCCAACGTAATTCAGGAAGCCTTCTCGCCGCTGATCGCGGTGTTCGAAGCGATCCTGGTCTTCATCCACAACGACCTTGTGGGGGGCAGCTGGGGGCTTGCGATCGTCGGCCTGACCGTCGTGATCCGCGCAGTGCTGCTGCCGCTGACCGTCAAGCAGTTCCGCTCGATGCAGGAACTGCAGCGGCTGGCGCCGCAGCTGAAGGCGTTGCAGGAGAAGTACAAGGACGACAAGCAGCGCCAGCAGCAGGAGATCATGAACTTCTATCGGGAGCACAAAGTGAACCCGTTCGCCTCCTGCCTGCCGCTGTTGCTGCAGCTCCCGGTGTTCGTGTCGCTGTTCTACATGCTCAGAACCGACCTGAAGAAGCACATTTGCGGCGAAGCGCTGGTCTCCCACTACAACGCCGCCTACCACGCAACAGTCTCCGGTGTGGCCGGCCTGCCCGCCAAATACATCGAAAAGACCAGCTGCCAGCAGGTCGCGCCGGGGTCGGGCAAGTTCCTGTTCATCCCAGACATCACCAATAAGGCGACGGGCGCGGCTCTGGTGGTGCTGCTGATCCTCTACGTCGGATCGCAGGTCGCCTCGACGCTGCTGATGTCGGGGTCGGCGGATCCCAACCAGCGCCGCCTGATGCTGATTTTCCCGCTGTTCTTCGTGATAATCCTGTACCGCTATCCGGCCGGTCTCCTGCTGTACTGGATCACGACCAACCTGTGGACGATCGGGCAGGGTTACTTTGTCCGCCGCACGATTGGACCCCCGCCCGTGGTAGCCGGTGTTTCCAGTGGCGCGGATGCCGCCAGCGGACGATCCAGTCCAAACGGCAAGCCAAACGAGCAGGCTCCCAGCGGCGCCACCGCTCTGGCGGCCGCTGCCGGCGCCAGCCCGCCACCGCCTCCGCGTAAGAAGAAGAAGAGGTCCGGGAGACGTCGATGAGCGCTGTCGAGGACGAGCAGGAGCAGGCGCCGCCCGAGGCCCTGCGCGAGCTGTTGGAGGAAGTGGTGGACGCGCTGGGCCTCGACGCGGATGTCGAGGTCGAGGAGTCCCAAGACGAGTTGATCGGCCGTGTCGAGGGTGAAGACGTAGGCCTGCTGATCGGCAGACGCGGGCAGACGATCGACGCGGTGCAGCACCTCGCGCAACGGATTGTCTTTCGTGGTGGTGCGTCGCAGGCGCGCGTGGTAATCGATGCCGATGGCTATCGCGAGCGCCGTGCGGAGGCGCTGCGGACGATCGCGCTGGACGCCGCGGAGGACGCGTTGACCAGCGGCGAGGCCGTCGAGCTCGATCCGATGCCCGCGTCGGAGCGTCGCGTAGTCCACGAATTCCTGCGCGAGCGCGAGGATGTGACCACGCACAGCGAGGGCGACGAGCCACAGCGGTTCCTGGTCGTCGAACCGGCCACCTGAGCAGGAGGGGGCCGAGCGTTTCGCACGAAACGCTCGTGGCCGGATGGCGTCGTCGATCCCACTGCAAGATCTGTGCGCCCGCCACGCGCTGGATGACGCGCAACGAGCGCGTCTGCAGGCCGTCCTCGATCTGCTTGCCGCCGATCCTCAGGCCCCGAGCAGCGTTACCGATCCGATCCGCGCTGTCGACGTGCACCTAGCCGATTCGCTGACAGCCCTCGACTTGCCGCTCGTAAGGTCGGCTGCTGTGGCGGTTGACATAGGAGCGGGCGCCGGCTTCCCCGGGCTGCCCTTGGCGGTGGCGATGCCCGCGTGCAAGGTTGCCCTGCTTGAGAGCCAGGAGCGTAAGTGTGGCTATCTCGAACGCTGTCTGAGTGTCGCCGGCATCGGTAACGCCTTTGTGGCGCGAGCCAGGGCCGAGCAGTGGCGGGAAGGGCTGGGCAGACACGATTTGGCTGTCGCACGCGCGCTGGCGGCACAGCCTGTGGTGCTGGAGTACGCAGCGCCGTTGCTTGCGCTCGGGGGCGCGCTCGTCGATTGGCGTGGCCGCCGCGACCACGACGAGGAGTCCTCGGCGTTGCGAGCTGCCGCCGAGCTGGGGCTTGAGCTCGTCGCGATCGAGGCCGCACAGCCCTACGCCGCTGCCCGCGATCACCATCTGCACGTATACGTAAAGGCAGGCGAGACCCCGTCGCGCTTCCCGCGACGGGTCGGGATCGCTCGCAAGCGGCCGCTGGGCATATCCACGGTGAGCTGACGACCCCGCGCGGCCCGGCTCGCTAGCGTGCCGGGCACGATGGGGAGGGTCTACGCGGTGGCTAACCAGAAGGGGGGCGTCGGCAAGACGACGACTGCCGTGAACGTCGCTGCCTGCATCGCCGAGGCCGGCTACTCGACGCTGTTGGTGGACGTCGATCCGCAGGCCAACGCCACGGTGGGACTGGGATTGGAGCGCACGCGCTCGCCGGGGCTATACGAGTTGCTGGCGGGGGAAAACAGTGCGCAAGAGGCGATCGTCGAAGGGTCGGTGAAAGGGCTCGCTTTGTTGCCGGCCGGGCCTGGGCTTGCCGGCGCCAACATCGAGCTTCCCCGCATCGACGGCTTTGAGCGACGGCTGCGCGAGGCGCTTGAGCCGATCCGCGACCGCTACGAATATGTCGTGCTTGACTGCCCTCCCTCGCTGGGTCCGCTGACCGTTAGCGCACTTGCCGCCGCCGATCGCGTGATCGTGCCGGTGCAGACCGAGTATTTCGCCTTGGAGGGCCTTGCCGGCCTGCTTGAGACGCTTGAGTTGGTGCGCCGCGAGCTCAATCCCCGTCTGACGGTCGCCGGGATGCTGTTGACCATGCACGACAGCCGCACGCGGCTTGGTCGTGACGTCGAGCGCGAGGTGCGTGAGCATTTCGCCGAGTTGGTTTTCGAGACGGTGATACCGCGCAACGTGCGCGTGGGAGAGGCACCCAGCTACGGGTTGCCCGTCACCCACCACGATCCGCACAGCGCAGGCGCGGAGGCGTATTTCGAGCTTGCCAAGGAGGTGGCAGCCCGTGGCTAAGGCAAAGCGTGGGATGGGCAGAGGGCTGGAGGCGATTCTCAGCGTCTCTGCTGCCGGCGAATCCAAGGTCCGGGATGAGCTGCGCGAGCTGCCGGTCGAGCTGGTCGTCGCCAACCCCAACCAGCCACGCCGTCGTTTTGACGAGGAGGCGCTGAACGCGCTGGCTGGCTCGCTGGGCGAGCGCGGCGTGCTGCAGCCGGTGCTGGTGCGGCCAAAGCCAGATGGGACCTACGAGTTGGTAGCCGGCGAGCGGCGTTGGCGCGCAGCCCAGATCGCCGGCCTCAGTGAGATCCCGGCGTTGGTGCGGCCCCGCGACGACGCCGCGGCGCTGGAGCTGGCGCTGATCGAGAACATGGCCCGCGAGGACCTCAACCCGATCGAGGAGGCGCGTGCCTGCGCGGCGTTGGTGGAGGAGCTTGGCTTGACGCGCGAGGAGGTCGGGCGCCGCGTCGGGCGCAGCCGTGTCGCCGTCTCGAATCTGCTGCGGTTGCTCGACCTGCCCGACGAGGTGGTTGAGCAGATCGAGCAAGCTCGTCTCAGCGAGGGGCACGGGCGCGCCCTGCTGCTGGCCGAAGATCACTCCGCGCGTCGGCTGTTGGCACGCGACGCGGTGCGCGAAGGCTGGTCGATGCGGACGCTGGAAGCCCGTGCTCGTGCGGCCAATCAGTCCGGGCAGAGCGCGAAGGCAGCCAATCGCAACGTAAAAGACGGCGTTCACCCCGACCAGCGCGAGGCCGCCGCGGCGATCGCCGCAGACTTGGAAGGAGCGTTTGGGATCGAGGTGCGAGTGCGGCCCGTAGGGGACGGGTACCGGGCCGAGCTTTCGTTTGACGGTGTCGAGGAAGCGCAGGCTCTTGCACGCCGGCTGCGGTGCTCGGCCGGCGGCTGACGCCGCTGCGCGGGCGGTATGCAGGCCGCTAGAATCGGGCGCCGCGGGCGATTAGCTCAGTCGGTTAGAGCGCTTCTCTGATAAGGAAGAGGTCCCTGGTTCGAATCCAGGATCGCCCATCGCTTAATCCCTTGTGATAGAGCCAATCTGAGGAGTAGCCGCAGGCCCGCGGTCCGCGATAGGGAGCGTTAGCTGCCGTTCGGGGACGGCGCGATCTCGCCGCGTCCTGCCCGTTGCAGGTCGGCGGGCAGCGGCGCTTTGGCGTAGCCAGCGAGGACGGTCAGCCGGGTGCGCCAGCGAACGATCGCGGCTCGCTGCGTGTTCTGGGTGTTCGGCAGGTCGTTGAGGTCGCCGTCGGCGAAGCCGGCAGCAAGCGCGCTGAGGTAGGCGTTCTCCAGCACGTAGGTCTCGGCATAGGGAGCGTTCAGCGCGTGGAGCTGCGCGCTCGGCGGATCGACGGCTGCGATGTCGAAGGTGTAGGAGGCGAAGCGGCGATCGAGCCCATCCATGCGGCGGGCGGCCTTGCCGCGCTGGATGCGGCCCGTGGCGAATGCGTGGAGGATCGGGTCGGCTCCGTCGAGGAGCTTGTTCACTGCGAGTCTGATCGGCTCGACTTCGTGCAGATACCGCTCGATCTGCAAGCGTTGCACCGCTGTCGCGGAAGCGCGGCTGTGGTTGGCGCCGCACCCGCACATGGCGACTACGCACACGCTCGCAAGCAGCGCTCCAACGTGTCGGGCCTGAGAGTTTGGTGTCGCTGGAGCGATCGGGTTGGTCAGTAGCCGTACCCGCCGCCGCCTCCTCCTCCTTCGGAGGGCGCGGTCGTCTGCGTGCTGCCTCTGGAGGATTCGGAGCCGGTCGTGACGGCGCTCCACGTGCCGACGTCTTTGATTCCCTGGCCCTTGACTTCGCCGGGCTGCTGGTCGGAGGCGAACGTGTAGAGCGGCGTGCCCTTATATGTGACCTGGGTCGTGCCGTCCGGGCGCTTGACGGTGCTGAGCGAGCCGACTGCGCCGTTGGCGGTGCTGCCCGCAGTGATCGTGAGTGGATGCCAGATGCCGGTGCAGGCCGTGCTCGTGCAGATGAACTTGCCGTTCTGCTCGCCGCTGAGGTGGTACAGCGTCATGCCCTGCGCGTCGACGAGGATCGTGCCGAGCGAGCTCGATGCGGTCTTTACGGTCGCGGTCGAGGGGCCCGTCGTCTGAGGGGCAGCCGCGTTGGCGGATGTAGCGGTGCTGCTTTTGCTGCTCCCACAGGCGGCCAGGAGCAAGCAGGCGGCGAGCGTGGGCACGGAGAGCTTCAGGAGATGGCGCATCTACTCACTTCCAATCAGACGGGACACAGGGGCGGGCGTGCTTCATTTCCCGCTGCCATGTAAGACCCCGCGCGCCACGGTTCCTTCCGACCCCTGTTGGCTGTCGCTCAGTGCAGGACGTTCAGGGTGTTCTCGCCGTCGTCAACGTAGTAGATAGTGTGCCCGTTCGGGCTGATCGCGAGGCCGAATAGCGAACCGGCTCCTGTCTTCTTGTCTGCGGTCTGGACCGCTACCTGTTGGCCGGATGGGGTGGTTTCGACCATGTTGCCGTCGCCGCCGTTGGTGATGATGATGTTGCCGTTTGGTGCCAGCACCATCCCGAGCGGTTCCTTGAGATGACCCCCTTCGGCAAGGACCGTGCCGCCGCCCGACACGGGCGTCGTGCGGGTCGGGGCTTCTGAGATCGCGAGGATCTTGCTGTTCTGCGTGGAGGCCACGTACAGCGTGCCGTTGGAGGAGAGCGCGAGCCCGGTAGGGCCGAGCACGAGCGCTTCTGGCGAGTCCACCCACGGGATTCCGGTGGCGATGACTTGTTCGCTTATGACCTTCGGTGCCTGCCCTTCACCGGATTCCAGATCGATCCGTAGCACCGTCGAGTTGTTGACCGTTTTCTTTCCCTTCGCCGGGCCACCGTTCAGCGCGTTGCTGACGAACAGGCTGGTCTTCGCGCCTTCGCTCTTGGCGGTCGAGTCCCACGGCCCTTGGATGTTCTTGCTCGCGATCGTCTTGACCACTTTGCCTTCGCTGTCGAGCACGATCAGGCACCCGTACTTCGCGCTCGCCGTCTTGCCGTTGGTCGTTGGCAGACTGCCCACGACCACGTAGCCGCCGGGGAGGATGTTCAGCGCGGTCGTCAATCCGACTCCGCCCGGACAGGGACCGGGCAGGGTTTTGGCGTCGATCGTGGCGAACGGCGTGAGCTTGCCGGAAGTCGATACCTGAACGATCGTCGTGCCGGTCCCCTGACCATTCTGCGGTGCGCTTTCCTTGGCGTTGAAGTTGCTGATGAGCACCTGGCCCGCCTTGAGCTTGCCGGTGCTGGTGGGCACGAACACGATTCCGTAGGGGTTTATGTCTCCGTTGGCTGGGACCGTCGAGGCGACCGTGGAGAAGGCGCTCAGCGGCGCGATGAATGCCACGGGTTTCGCCGGCGTTGTGGCGGTTGTCGCCGGGGTAGGGCTTGAACTAGAGGATTTGGAGCTGCCGCAACCAGCGAGGGCGAGGAGTGTGAGCGCTACGCCAGCGAGAGCAGGGATCGACGTTCTGGACACGGTGGGTTGGTCTCCTGTTGGGTGTCAGTGGAATGACCAGCGAGTAGCCAACAGCGCCACCCACCGGGTACCGGTGCTGCGACTAACGACCCCGTCGAGGCCGAAACCTTCCCGGGGGGGGGCATCAGTGATCGTGACCATGGATGGTTTGTCACGACCGCCATGTGATTCGCGCGATCACTAACCGGCGGACCGCTCGCTCCGCCCAAGCAGGCCGACTGTCAGCGATGCTTTCGCCGCCTGCGCCGATGCTTGCGCTTGTGTTGGCCGTTACGGGTCTTGCCTTCGCCCGGACAGGTGCCGACCAAACGACGAATCGATTTCGCCCGAAGCGGCCACCCCTAGCGGAGCTGCTACCAATCCGGACCCCCAGCAACCGATTATCGCCAAGAGCCCTTAGCCCAGCCTTGATGCACATTTGACCGTTACAACTATTCTAACAGTCTGTCGATGCGGTTTTCTTCCTATCGCCATGAGAAATGCGCTTGCGTTCGTGCGAGGCAGCTTGCGTAGAGATCATTACGGCAGCGGGCGCGATCGCCCCCTGAATGCGCTCCTTATTGTGTCGAACTCAGCAGAGGGCTGGTTCACCAAACGAGCACAACTTCCGCACATCTACGCTGTTCACGCCGGCATGAAACCAATTGCGCGCATTTCCTTGTCGGTGGCCGCCGCCGTGGTGGCGCTGACGCCAATTCTCGGTGGCCGTGCCAATGGCGCCACAATCACAGCCGGGCCAGGGCCATCGCTGACCGTGGTGGAACCCCTTACCCCGTCGTATACGGGAGGCTCGACACTGGCGACGCTCTATGCGTATAGCGGATCCCCCCAAGCCGGGTTTTCGACACCGGTGCCCATATCCGAGCCCGGCGACGGTCCTGCGGCACCCGATCTCGCCGAGGACGTCGCCGGCGACGCGCTCGCGGTTTGGTCGGCAGCCCGGGTGTACCCTGCACGCTCCGGACGTCTCGCATACCGATTGCCTCGCGGTATCTGGTATTCGCGACGCCCGGCTGGCGGCTCATTTCTCCCGCCGCGACAACTTGTCCCACCAGCTCCCGAACAGTCTCTTGCCCTGGCGGCAATGAATAGGACCGGCGAAGCGGCCGTTGCCTACGAAACACAAGGTTCCATCTACGTCCGCCGGGCACGCGCGAACCGCGACTTTGGGCCGGCGATGTTGGTGACTCGTGGCACGCTCGGCTACCTGGGCTTTGGCGCCGCAGGTGAATTGCTGATCGTCAGTAGTGTCAACCGTCCACGCGTATACCAGCTCCAGGCGCGGTTCGCTGCGCCGAGCGGCAAGCTAGGCAAGGCCCAGACAATCGGCACGCTGTCGTCGGTGTCCTCTGAATATCTGCCGGGTAGGTTCGCGGTCGCGATGAACGCACATGGCGCCGCGGCTATCGCATGGGCAGAAGACTTTGTCTTTGCCTCCTACCGCAAGCCCCGAGGCCGATTTGGACCGACGCAACGTCTCACTCCGCCGATTCCTCGCGATTCCGACGCACGCCCGGCGTTGGCTAACGTCGTCATGGATGAACGGGGGCGTGCAATCTTCGGGCTTGGCATCTTCGGTGGCATAATCGGGATGGGCTACGCGGAAACGAGCTCTTGGAATGGGAGGGGTGCACCGTCGGCTCCGACGCGAGTAGGGGGAACTGCGGCACCCGAGCCCGGCATCAGTCTTGCCGATAACGGAGCCGGCGAAGCGGCAGCGGCCTATAGCGAAGGATTCGGGGCTGGCGCTGGTGTGAGCTTCAGCTCAAACGGGCAGCCGTTTGGCTCGCCCCAAAAGCTCGTCCCAGGTACCTGCCCCGCAACGGCGCTGTTGTTCGAGCGCGAAAGCTGCGACGGCATCCCGACACTCGTCGGCGGCCCAGATCGCAACTTCTTTACCGTTTTGAAATTGCCGGTGCCCGTACAGCACGACACCGAAGTGTCCGGGCAAATGTCAGAAATTCGCGGTCTTTCGAGGGCGGGTGCGACTCCGTCGAGCTATGTCAGCTTGCCGGAACCGACGTTGCCGGAACCGCGGTCTGACCCAGCGAGCGTCGTCAATGTTGGCGCAACCACGACCGTCGATGCGCGCGGTCGGATCCATGCGCGGGTGCAGTGCGGGACCGATGAAGGAGATTGCTCGGTCCAGATGGCAGTGAGAGAGATCGAGCCGCGAAGGTTGACGCTCGGTCGTCTCAACGTGCAGCTCGGCGGCTTCGCAGAACGACCGGTAGCCATCACGCTCACCCGTACTGGCCGGCGGGAGCTGGCCAGGCAACGCAAGCTTCATGTGAGCCTGCAGACCCGTACCACGGGGACATACGGACCGGCGCTCGAAACCACTTATCCGCTGACTTTGGTGGGTGCCCACAACGGCTGAGGCGACGACCCGTCCCGATAGGCTCATACGTGGCTGGGGGCCTCCTTAATCAGTCTACCTCCCGAGCAATAACCCGATCCGTCTCCACCGCCTCCCCCATCTCCGCCTCGGGATAGACGACGATCACCGTAGGCGTCCCGCCGAACCAGGCGCTCATCTCGCCCTCGCCGACGTACTCGGCCGGGCGCTGCGAGCCGTCGCTCTGCACCACCCAGACCGGCTGGCCCTTGTGAAAGAGGCTGTCCCCGATGTCGGTCATTGGCGTTCGATCCAGTGTTTACCCGCAATGTCCCGATTGCACGCAAGCAGCGGCCGGCTGTCCAAGCAGGCAAGACGGGATTTGGGACCAATGTCCAAGGTGCTGCCGGCCATGGTTCCCGAAGATACCGGGCATGAGCACAAGACAAGCAAGGTCGGTCGAGAGCCGCATCCAAATGTGGATATTGGCCCGCGAGCGTGAACGGCGGCTGTCCGAGCGCGAGCCGGACGCGGCGGCCTCACAACCGCGCCGCCACCAGCCCGATCGCCAACAACACGAGCCCGCCGGCGCAGGCCATCAAGGCGCTCTCCATCGGCGCGGCGATTGCCTTCGCGTCCAGCGTCCGCCTGCGCCCGTCCGCCATTTGCTGTGAGCCCTCGACAGCCACGGTCCGCCGGCGCAGGTCGCGCACAGGCGTGCTCAGCCGTCGTTGCGCCAGGCTCAAGAGCAGGCAGCCGCCTGCAACCAGAACACCCTGAACGTCGATCGAAGCAGCCTGCGCCCAGTACGCCGTGAGCGCCGGGAACGCGCCCCAGGCGATCGCGAACCACAGGTCGGTGTGCAGGCGCCCGCCGAACAGCTCCAGGTTGTAGCCGAGCGTCAATACGACGCCGATCGCCACGAAGGCCAGCAACCCGGCTGAAATCGTCACTGCGCCGTATACGCCGATCGCGACGGCGCCGCACAGGGCGATCGCTCCCAGCCAAACAAGGGCGCGGTCGGGCACATTCGTCCGCAGTGGTCGGCCGTTCAGCTCGTCCAAGGCGTGCGCCGCGACTCCCACCGCGAGCAGGAACGCGGCCAGCGTCCAAGCCAGCCGTCCCAGCGCGAAAGTGGGCGCCACGGCAGCGCCGATCGCCACGTAGCTCAGATGCCAGGCCGTATACGGCGGATGCAGCAGCGTCAGCAGGTCGCGCCAGCCGCCCGGCCGCAGCGCATAGAACGCCGGCCCGCGCAGCTCAGCGCTGCTGGCCACCGGCGCGCTCGCCCCAGATCACGATTCCGCCGCCAAGGCTCATCGGCTGCGCCGTCACGTTCTCGATCCCCGCTGCCTGCCACAGCTCCAGCACTCGCGACAGCGGGTAGCGCGCATAGAAGTCGGGGATGCTTCGCGCCAGGAAGCGCCCGGTGTGGCTCCACTCGCGCGAGACCAGCCGTCCCAGCGCGGGCAGGCCCACGTGTGTGTACAGCCGCCAGGCCGCCCGCCACAGCGCCTGTGACGGCACCGCGAACTCCAGCGAGGCGATCCGTCCGCCGGGCCTGACCACGCGCGCCAGCTCGCCCAGCGTCGCGGCGGGGTCCTCGACGTAGCGCAACAGGTAGGTGAAGGTCAGGTGGTCGAACTCGCCGTCGGCGAATGGCAGCCGCTCGGCTTCTCCCTGCACCAGCGTGACGCGTTCGCCCAGCCACGGGTCGGAGGCGATGCGCTCGCGTGCTCGCGCCAACATCTGCGGGCTCTGGTCCAGCCCGACGACGTGACAGCCGTAGCGGCGCACGAGCGCTTGTGCCACCAGGCCGGTGCCCGTCGCCACGTCAAGCACGCGATCGTTGGCTGCGGCACGCGCTGCGCCGACCATGCGCGCGCGCCAGCGTGGGTCCTGGCCGAAGCTGAGCGCGGCAGCGACCCTGTCGTAGTGGCGCGGCAGCGGCGCGAACAGTTGCAGGGTTGCCTGTTTACGCCCGTTTGGCGGGCGTGACGCCCGCCCGGCGTCCACGGCAAGGCCGTCTGTGCCGTCCGTGGTCGGCTCAGCGTGCATGACGGCTTGATTCCCGTATCGGCCTCAAAGCAATCGGGCACGGGCGCTCGGACGCGGGCACTCCCGAGCGGACACCCGGAGCCCTCGGGCTAAAGGCGGGTGCGGGCAGGTGCCGATGACTCATCCGTGGAAGTCCGCACAGCCTCTGAGGGCCCCTTTCGAAATGTGCGTGCGCCTGGCCACGGCCGATGGCCTTCGCGCCGCGCCCGCGCCGGTGTGCTGCTCTGCGCGCTGGCGACCGCGATGGCGCTGGGCGCCGGATCAGCGCAGGCGGTCGTGAGGACCGTCGGCGGCGCCACCGTGGGCCTGCAGCCCCGCGAAGAAGCCTTCTACTGGGTAGGCGTCGCCAAGGGGAACGGGCTCGGCAAGAGCGAAGGGGTCGCCAACCCGGCGGTCCTGCAGTTCGCCGACGATCCCGGCGATCTGAGCCAACCCGGGCCGGTCGTGCACTCGTTGCAGAGCTACGCGGTCTACTGGGATCCGCAGGACTACTACCACGGCGACTGGCAGAACGTGATCGACCGCTACCTCGCAAACGCCGGGGACGCGGGCGGGCAGCTCGACAACGTGTTCGCGGTCGATGCCCAGTACACCGACCGCACCGACGTGCCGGCCACCAGCCATTCGAGCTTCCGCGGTGCCTTCACCGACACCAACCCCTACCCGGAAGCTGAAAACTGCACCGACCCGGAACCCTGGAAATTCGGGGTGCCGTTGCTGCAGGGCGCCGCGCCGGTGTGCCTGACCGACGCGCAGATCCGGGCGCAGTTGGAAGCCTTTCGCGCGCAGCACAGCCTGCCAACGGGCATGGGCACCGTCTTCTATCTGCTGACGCCGCCAGGCGTGACCGTCTGCCTCGACGGTGGCGGCGCGAGCGGGCACTGCTCGGACTTTCACGGCACGGTCTCTGAAATCGCCGAATACGAAGAAGCGCGCGCGACATATGCGGAACGGCTTACGCAATATCAGGAAGAAAAGTTCGCATATGAACAAGAAAAGCTGGAATTGGAAAACGAAGGCAAGACCGACGAAAGCCCGCCGCCGGTGAAACCGTCGCTGCCCTCGCCGCCCGCCAGCTACGGCGACTACGAAAACAGCTTTTGCAGCTATCACTCCGATCTCAATCCCGACAGCTCGGCGGTCGGCGACTCAAGCGTGGTGCTGTACGCGGTTCTCCCCTGGACCGCCGGCAGCTCTGGCGACTACGACTTCGGCAAGCCGGAAACGAACATATCTGGAGACGCTTGTCAGGACGGCGGCTTTGAGCCGGGCACCAAGCCCGGCGGCGAATCTGAGGAAAAGGAGCGCGAAAAGCCCAAGACGCGCAAGGAAGAAGAAGAATTCGAGAAAAAGACGCCGCAGGAAAGGCGCGAAGCCGAAGAAGCAAGCGAACTGGGGCTCGACCGGCCGCACGGCCAGGAGCCCAATCAGCTGGGCGGCACCCGTAGCCCGGACGGGTTCTGGGACGAGGGGCTGGCCGACCTGGTGATTAACCAGATTGCGGTCGAGCAGCAGAACACTGTCACCGATCCGCTGCTCAACGGCTGGCAGGACCCAGAAGGGCACGAGGTCACCGACGAGTGCCGCAACCTGTTCGCCGAAGTCACCGGCGGCAACTCGACCGCGGATCCGCTGACGCGCGCCGGCACGCTTGAAAACCAAGCGCTGGGCGAAGGCAAATACTACTTGAATGACACCTTTAACGCCGCCGCCCTGCGCCTGCCCTACCCCGCTGTTCCTTGCCTCAAGGGCATCCGACTTCAACCCAAGTTCACAGCTCCCAACCCTGTCGGCGCTGGCGAACTCGTCGGCTTCGACGGGATGGAGTCTGACATAACGCTGAACGCCGCGGTCGCCTATGCGGAAGACCTTTCCTCGCACTCCAACTACGCAACCTACAGTTGGAACTTTGGCGACGGCTCGCCGATCGTGACGGGCTACGCGCCCGGTGGGGCCTCGCAAAACTCACCCTCCGCCGCGCCGTGTGCCGCACCCTGGCTTGCGCCCTGCGCCGCCAGCGCGTTTCACTCCTATCAGTACGGTGGTGTGTACGAAGTGACGCTGACTGTGAAAGACGTCGGCGGCAACGTTGCCAGCTACACCAGCCAGATCACCGTGGTGGGGCCGGCCCGCCCCACATCCACCTCGTCGGCTGGCTCGCCGACGCCGAGCTCAGGCGGCGCCGGCGCGGCGGCAACGCCCTCGACGCCGGGGACGAGCGGCTCGACCGCTGGCAAAGCCGGCACGGCACCCAGCGTCGCGCCGACTATCGCCGAGTCGGTCACGTCGCGCTCGCTGAAGAGCGCGGTACGGCGAGGCATTCCCGTCCGCTATCAGGTGAACGGCGAGGTCGCTGGGCGCATCGAAGTGCTGCTGTCGGCGAGCATCGCCGCCCACCTTGGGATCAAGGGACGCACGGCCACGGGGCTGCCGGCGGGCTATCCACGCTCGATTGTCATCGGCAGCGCCGTGCTGGTCACCACCCGTGCCGGGCAGGGCACGCTTCATGTCAAGTTTTTGCCTGCGGTCGCCCGACGGCTGAAGAAGACGCACCAACTCAAGCTGACGTTGCGCTTTGTGCTGCGCAGCGTCTCCGGCGGAGTCACACACACGACCACAGCGCTCAGCACAGTCGGCCTCAGCCACTGAGAGCCCCTTTCAGAGAGCCCTTTCACTCTCGGGATGGAAGGGCTCTAAGCAGCTCAGTACCGACGGGCTCTACGCAGCTCAATACCCGACTGGGTGGCGCACCGCATAGCCTTCCAACGGCGGTGTCGAGACCAGCCAGCGCGACGCGTACGGGCCTGAGCGGCCGGCCGTGTCAAACCAGACCCCGTCAACGTCCATGAACGTGTGGCCGTCATTGGCGTAGATCGTGATCCAGCGCCCCGGCCCCGCTGCTCCCCAGTGCGCCAGTTCGCCCGACACCAGCGGTGCGTTGAGCAGGCCGCCCGCGGCCAGCGCGTAGCTGACCGAGCCCGAGCAGTCATAGCCGTTGGCCACGAAAGAAGCGTGCCCGCCGCCCCAGATGTAGGGGAAGTCGGCGATCGCGTTGCCGCCCGCGATCACCCGCTGTATGGCTTCGGGCACGTCGTGGGGTATCGGGATCGTGCCGTTGCCGCCGACCGAGAAGCCGCCCGGCACCGGTTTCAGGTCGATCCGCTGCGAGGCCCGTTCCTGCGCGCTCGCCCGTTCCTCTTCGCCGAGCTCCTTGCGGATCTGCGCATCGGAGGCGGCGCCGGCGGCAAGCACCGCTGCGCCGGCCGCTTCCGGTGTACGGGCGTTCGCGTGGTACGTGGATGCCGGCAGCGGAAAGCTCTTGGCTTCTTCGGGGTCGCGCACCTCGGCGACAGCCACCGCCTTGCCGGCCTGCGCTGCATCTTGCGCAGTATTCGCATGGGGATGCGCTGCATTTGTGTGCGTGCCGCTGGCGCTAGTGCTTTGTGGGGCAGCGTTCGCATGCTGGGCAGCCGCACCGCCAGTGCCGGGGACGCTCACGTGCACGCTCGGCGTGCCGGCGCTTGAGACCCCGCTCGTCGGTGTCGAGCCGCCTTTTCCAGCCAAGGCGATCGCCGCCACCACCGCGGCGATGGCAAGGAGTGGCACCGCGACATAGAGCAAGCCGCGTGTGCGCAAAGCCCTCCCTGTTGCTGCCCCCCCAGCGCTGTCTGAGCCGGCGCTCACAGCTCAAGGCTAGCGTCCGAGCGGTGGGCCTCGCGCCACTTGGCCGCGAATCCAGAGGCCGCCTGAGATACGCTGCTCAGATGCCCGCTCCCGAGAGCGTCGTGGACGTGCGTCCCGCCGGCTCCTCTACGTCCGCCGCGCCGGCGAGTGCTCCCCGCCCGCACATCAGGCTGCTGCACGGCATGCGCCGGCCGGCCAACTGGTTGCAGCTGATCCGCTTTGGGCTGGTCGGCGCCAGCGGCTTCATCGTCAATCTCGCCGTCTACGCGCTGTTCGTACACGCGATCGCCGTGCCCTACCAGCTGGCAGCGGTGCTGGCCTGGCTGGTCGCCGTGTCCAGCAACTTCGTGCTCAACCGCCACTGGACGTTCGCCCGGCCCGACGGTCGCGTGCACCACCAGGCGCTGCGCTTCTTCCTGGTCAGCCTGGCGGCGTTCGCGCTGGTCAACCTGGTGCTGTTGACGCTGCTGGTCGAGCAGGCGGGCATGGCCAAGGTGCCCGCGCAGGCGCTTGCGGTCGCCGCGGCGACGCCGTTCAACTTCCTGGGCAACAAGCTCTGGAGCTTCAGGACCGGCGCCTGAGCCCCCCGGCCGGGCTGAGCCGACACCTATACTTTTCGGGTCCTTCCCCTTTGGAGGAATGTCGTGCAGGAGATGGTCATCTACGGCGTCAGCTTCGACATGGTCGGCAAGCAGCCGATCGTGTTGCTGAAGACGGTTGACGGCAACAAGTTCCTGCCGATCTGGATCGGGCACCCGGAGGCCGCCTCGATCTTGATGAAGTTGCAGGGAGCTTCGACGCCGCGGCCGATGACCCACGACCTGCTGTGTGACATGCTCGGCGAGCTCGACGTCAAGTGCACGCAGGTGGCGGTCACCGAGCTGCGCGAGAACACCTTTTTCGCCTCGATCACGCTGACCGTGGGCGGCCGTGAGATGGAGATCGACTCGCGTCCCTCCGACGCGATCGCGCTGGCCGTCCGCGCCGGCGCGCCGATCTTCGCGGCCGAGGAGGTGATCGCCGAGTCGGCGATCGAGTTCGAGAACGCGATCGAGGAGTCCGAGGACGTGGTCGAGCGCTTCAAGGAGTTCCTCGACGAGGTCACCCCCGAGGACTTCGCTGCGGGGGACTCCTAGCCACGCTCGTCGTTGTCGTTCCAGATGGCGCATGCGCCATCTGGCCGGGTCGTGCATGCACGACCCGGATCGGCCGGCACATGTGCCGGCCGACACCCCCGCACATGTGCGGGGGTGAACAGCCTCAGCCGCGCTTGCGTCGGCGCGACTCGCGCTGGGGCAGCTCCACGACCTCGGCCAGGCCCGCCGGGTCCGCTGGCGCTTGGCGGGTCGGCTCAAGCCGCGCGGGCTGCGCGCCGGTCAACGTCCCGAACAGGCCCACCTGCTCGCGCACGACCTTGCCGATGCGCCTGATCCCCTCGCGGATGTCCTCCTCCGGCACGCCGGCGAAGTTCAGCCGCATCGAGGAGCCGCCGCGGCCGTCCAGGTAGGCGGAGCGGCCGGGGACGAAGGCGACGGCCTCGCTCTCCAGGGCGCGGGCGAGCAGGTCGGTGGTGTCGATGTAGTCGGGCAGCGTCGCCCAGATGAACAGCCCCCCCTGGGGCTGCGTCCAGGTGGCCGTATCGCCGAAGTGCTCTGCAAGCGCATCCAGCATCGCGTCCCGGCGCGTGCGGTACAGCTGCTTGAGCGAGCCCAGCTGTGTCGTCCAGACCGGTGCGCCCGTCGCGGTCTTCTCGGCGAAGTAGGCCGCCACGAACAGCTGCGTCACCGGCGAGCTGCACAGGTCGGCGCCCTGCTTGCAGAGGTTGAGCTTCTCCATCACCGGCCGCGGCGCCACCGCCCAGCCCAGCCGCACCCCCGGCGAGAGGATCTTCGAGAAAGTGCCGAGGTAGACGACGAAATCGGAAGCACCCCCCCTTTTTGCCGCGAGCGCGTCGAGCGAGTGCAGCGTCGGCAGCGGCTCGCCCTCGTAGCGCAGCATCCCGTAGGGGTTGTCCTCCAACACCATCATCTCGCGCGCCCGCGCGACCTCGACCAGCCGGTGGCGGCGCGGCAGCGACATCGTCACGCCGCCGGGGTTTTGGAAGTTGGGGATCGTGTAGATGAACTTCGGCCGCCGCCCTTCGGCGTCGAGGCGGTCGAGCGTCGCCTCCAGCTCGTCGATCGGCATGCCCTGCGAGTCGACTTCGATCTGCACGACGTCGGCCTGGTAGGCGTCGAAGGTCGGCACCGCGCCCGGATAGGTGGGGGCCTCGGCGACGATCGTGTCGCCCGGGTCGATGAACGCCTTGCACATCAGGTCGATCACCTGCTGCCCGCCGGTCGTGACGATCACCTCGTCGGGATCGACGTGCGTGCCTTCCTCGCGCATCACCTCAAGGATGCAGTTGACCGTGCACTCCATCCCTTCAGTCGGCCCGTACTGCAGCGCCCGCGCTGTGGACTCGGCCGCCACCTTGGCCATCAGCTTTGCGTACAGCTCCGGCGGGAACGTGCGCGTCTCCGGCAGGCCTCCCGCGAGCGAGATCACCTCCGGGCGTTCGGTCAGCGACATCATGTCGCGCATCGCCGAGGAGCGCATGCCGCGCGTGCGCTGCGCGAACAGCGCCTCGTAGCGCTTCAGTTCATGGCCCGTCGTGCGCGCGTCCATGGCCGCCCAAGGTAGCGCACGCCCCACTCGATCTCATCTCCTGCAACGATGCCGGGCAGCGATGAACGGCTTGGTCTTCTACATCGGCCTCGGCCTCGGCTTGGCGGCAGCTTGCGGCATGCGCCCGTTCCTGCCGCTGCTGTTGGCGGGCGCGCTGGCATCGAGCAAAGCGCTCGGGGTGACCTTCGCGCACGGCGGCTATAGCTTCCTGGAATCGGACTGGTGGTTGCTGGCCGTCACTGCCGGCTTGGTCCTGTCCTACGCGTTGCAGATGCTGCTCAGGATGGAGCCGACGCTCGATGCGGGCGTGCGCCACGGGCGAGCCAATCCGCTCGCCGCGTCATTGGCCGGAGTCGAGGTCGGCGCCGGGGCGGTTCTGTTCGCCGGCACGCTCGCAGCGCACAGCTACTCCGCTTGGCCCGGCATCGCGGGCGGCATCGCCGTGGTGGGCCTCGCTCAGCGTTCGGTGGGTCCGATCGTTTCGCGTGCCCGCAAGCGCCTGCCCGACCGCGGCGCGCGCGAAGCGCTGACGCTGTACCTGGACTCCGCCTCCTTGCTGCTGGCAGCGCTGGTCGCGCTGCTGCACCCGCTCGGCTACGTCGCCGTCGCTCTGTTCGCCTGGTTTATCTGGCGGTTGCGCGTCCGCGCCGGCGAAAAGTACGCGGGCCTGCGCATCCTGCGGCGGTAGAGGGGCCATCGCGGTTGGCCGGCAAGCGATCGAAGCTCGTCCTCTGCGTCATCGACGCGATGGCCCCGGCCCAGCTGGAGCGCGCCGTCGCCGCCGGCGAGGCGCCGACGCTCGCGAAGCTGATGCAGCGCGGGCTGTACATCCCGGATTGCGTCGCGGCGTTTCCATCCGTGACCCCTGTCTGCGCCGCGACGATCGCCACCGGCGTGCTGCAGGACGAGCACCACATTCCCGGCATGTGCTGGTACCACCGCGAGGAAGGCCGCTACATCGAGTACGGCTCCTCCTTCCGCGCCTCGCAGCGCGTCGGGCTCGGGCGGCAGCTGACCGACACCGTCTACAACATGAACGGCTCCCACCTGTCCCGTGCGGTGCGCACGGTGTTCGAGGCGCTCGACGACGCCGACGTGCGCACGGCCGGCACCACCTACCTGATGTACCGCGGCCGCCACCGCCACGAGCCCAATCGCGAGACGACGATGACACGGATCGCGGCCAAGCTGCTGCGCCATGCGGTGATGGGGCCGCGCGAGCTGTTCTACGCGGACATCTTCGCCAGCCGCCCAACCGGTTGCCGCTCGAACCTCGGCATGCCGGGCGTGCGCGACCGCCACTCCGGCTGCGTTGGCGCCTACCTGGCCGAGCGCGACCTGTTCGACTTCCTGCTGCTCTCGCTGCCCGACAACGACTGGCACTCGCATCGCTCCGGCCCCGACGGCCAGGTGCGCAGCCTGGCGCTCGCAGACGTGCAGCTGGCGCGCGTGCTTGACGCGGCAGGAGGAGTCGATGCGTTCCTGGACGAGCACGCGGTGATCGTGCTCGCCGATCACGCGCAGGCCCCTGTGCGCGAGGCGGTCGACCTGCGCCCCGCCTTCGCCGAGCTCGGCGTGCTGGCTCCGGCGTCGCGCCGGCGCCGATCGATGGCCGACGCCCCATTCGGGGCACGCGGCGGGATCGCCGATCGGCCGGCACGCTCCGAGCGCGAGCGCCCGCGCGTGGCGCTGTGCCCCTCCCAGCGCGCGGCGATGGTGTACGTGCTCGACGAGCAGGAACGCGAGCGCCTGACTCCGCGTCTGGCCGAGCGGGCGCTGGCGGTCGACGGCGTGGAGTTGGCGATGTGGCTCGCGCGCGACGCGCACGACTCGCCGGCGGAGGCGGTGCTCGCCAATCGCGCGGGCGGCGAGCTGCGTTTCCGTCCAGGCGGCGACACGCACGACCTGCGCGGGCGTTCCTGGTCGATCGACGGCTCGCTTGAGGCGCTGGCAGGCGAGCGGCGCGACGGTCGCCTGCACGCGCCCGACTTTCCCGACGCGTTGGCGCGAGTGTGGTCGGCGCTGACCTGTCAGAGCTCGGGTGAGCTGCTGCTCTCGGCCGCCCCCGGCCATGAGTTCCTCGACCTGGGCGGCCAGGCCCACGTCGGTGGCGGCTCGCACGGCTCGCTGCGCGCCGAAGACTCGCTTGGCGCCGCGATCGTCTGCATGCCCGGCCCGCTCGACGGCCGCGAGCAATGGGCGATCGGCGACTTCGCGACGCTGGCGCAACGCCACTTCGCCTGAGCCGTCGGCGCGCCAGTACCCTCGGCGGATGGCCCGCCGGATGTCCACGATCGCTCTATTGGCATTGCTGGCAATGGCGATGCCCGCGACAGCCGCCGCCAGGAACGGGCGCTCAACCGCGACCACGGCAACCGATCCCGAAGCGCCGATACCGGTCGAAGCGTCCTCGAGCCCGCCTGTGGGGAGGTTCCTGTCGGCCGATCGGGCGCTTGAAATCGCTGGCCGACTGCCGAAGATGCAAGCGGTGCGCGCGCAGTACCGCGGCTCTTACGCGGGCGCGTACCTGAAGGGCTCAAATCGCTGGCAGGTCAGCTACTTCTCCAGGCAGGGCAAGGAGATCGGCCAGGTAATCATCGCCGACCGCAGCGGCCGCGTGCTCGAACAGTGGACCGGCTTTCAGATCGCCTGGTCGATGGCGCGCGGCTACCCGGGAGCGTTTGGGCGCCACGTCAACTCGTTGTACGTGTGGATCCCGCTGAGCGTGTTGTTCTTCCTGCCGTTCTTCGACTGGCGCTCCCCGTTTCGGCTGCTGCACCTGGATCTGCTGGCGCTGCTCTCGTTCTCGATTTCGCTGGCGTTCTTCAACCACGGTCGCATCGGCATCTCCACGCCGCTGGCCTATCCGCCGCTGCTGTACCTGCTCGCGCGGATGCTGGCGGCGGCAGGCGTGCGACTGCGCCGCCGGCCGGGGCAAGCCGGCGCGGCAACCGGCGGCGAGCGGCCGATACGGCTGCTCGTGCCGACTCCCTGGCTGGCGATCGGCCTGCTGTTCCTGGTCGGCTTCCGCGTCGGCCTGAACGTCGTCGACTCGAATGTGATCGACGTCGGCTACGCGGGCGTGATCGGCGCGCAGCGGATCGTGCAGGGCAAGTCGCTGTACGGCGGCTATCCGTCCGACAACGAACACGGCGACACCTACGGCCCGGCCAGCTACGAGGCCTACGTCCCGTTCGAGCAAGGCTTCGGCTTCAGTGGCCATTGGGACGACCTGCCGGCCGCGCACGCGGCGGCGATCTTCTTCGACCTGCTCGCCACCGCGCTGATGTTCCTGCTCGGCCGGCGCGTGCGCGGCCCCAGCCTCGGCATCGCGCTCGCCTACGCGTGGGCGGCGTTTCCGTTCACGCTGTTCGCGCTGGAGAGCAACACGAATGACACGCTTGTCGCGGTGCTGGTGCTTGCGGCTCTGCTGGTCGCCTCCTCGCCGCCGGCGCGCGGCATCTTCGCGGCGCTTGCGGGCCTGGCCAAGTTCGCGCCGCTGGCGCTGGCGCCGCTGTTGTGCACGCACGGCCTGCAGGGCCTTGGCGCCGCGCGCCGTGCCCGCGCCGTGCTGCTGTTCTGCGTGGCTTTTGCCCTGACGGCCGCGGTTGTGTCGATACCCGCGCTCACCCACGACTCGTGGCACACGATCTACGAGCGCACGCTCGTCTACCAGTCGCACCGCGAATCCCCCTTCTCGATCTGGGGCCTGTACGGGACCTCGCCGACCGGTGGCGCCTACGCACACTGGCTGGCGCCCGTGCAGGTGGCGGTGGAGCTGGCGGCGGTGGTGCTGGCACTCGCGCTGGCGCTGCTGCCGCGGCGCGGCGACCTCGTCGGGCTTGCTGCTGCTGCCGGCGCGATCCTGATCGCCGCACAGCTTGGCATCGACCACTGGTTCTACCTGTACATCCCCTGGTTCTTCGGCCCGGCGATGCTGGCCCTGTTGGCCCGTTTCAGCTGGGCGCCGCAGCCGCGGGCCGGCTGGGCCGAGCCATCAGGATCTGCTCGATCGAGTCAGCTCGCAGCCGCGTAGAGCAGTCGATCAGCACTCCCATCAGCCACGGGTCCTCCTGCGAGGTCTCAAAGCGCACCGGCATCTGCGTCAGCAGCGACTCGATCGCCTGCTCGCGCTTGACGCCGATCACGCCGCCGCGCGGGCCGGTCATGCCGACGTCAGTGATGTAGGCGGTGCCGCCGGGCAGCACGCGGGCGTCGGCGGTCGGCACGTGCGTGTGCGTGCCGACAACCGCCGTCACGCGCCCGTCCAGCAGCCAGCCCAGCGCGACCTTCTCGCTGGTGGCCTCGGCGTGCATGTCGACGAGGACGTGATCGACCTCGCCCAGCTCTTTGATCGCCGGCTCGACCTCGGTGAAGGCGGACCGGCCCGCCTTTAGGAACAGGTTGCCGCTGAGGTTGACGACCCCCAGACGAAGGCCGTCTTTCTCCACCACGCAGGCGCCCTTGCCCGGCTGCGAGCGCAGGTAGTTGTAGGGGCGTACGATCCGCGGCTCGCCGTCCAGGTAGGAGTAGATCTCGCGGCGGTGATAGGCGTGGTTGCCGAGCGTGATCGCGTCGACGCCGTTGCGCAGCAGCTCGACGGCCACCTTCGGCGTTATCCCCAGGCCGCCGGCGACGTTCTCGCCGTTGACGACCACGAACGTCGGCGCGTGACGCTCGCGCAGCAGCGGCAGGCAGTCAAGCAGCGTGTGACGGCCGATGCTGCCAACCAGGTCGCCGACGAACAGGATGCGCGCCTTGCCCTCAGCCATACTGCACGCATCCTGCGAGGATCGACGACAGCGGCGAGCGGGGAGGGTTGGGGCTGGTGAGCGCCGAGCACGACAAGCCTGCGGCCGCGGCCGCGGCCGAGCCGCCTACGCCCGCCGAGCACGAGCTGGCCGAAGACGACGTTGCCACGCCAACTGAGCCCGAGCGCGTGCTGGTGCCGCGCTGGGTGCAGCTGGTCGTGCTGCCGCTGTCGCTGCTGGCGCTGTGGGCGCTGGCTCGCGCCGCGGGGAAGGTGCTTGTGATCTTCATAGTCGCCGCGGTCATCGCGCTGATACTCAACCCGCTCGTGGCCTTCCTGCAGCGCCGCGCGCGACTGCCGCGCGGGTTGGCCGTGTTTGCCGTCTACGTCGCATTCTTCCTGACATTGGGGGGTGTCGGCTTTCTGCTGGCAAATCCGATCTCCGATCAGGTCAAGACCTTCACCCACAACCTGCCCCACATCGTCGACGAAGCCAACAGCCAGATCGCCAAATTGCAGCGTTCGCTGAACAAAGGCGGCATCCACGTCGAACTGGTCAAACAGGGCAAGACGGCTTTGCAGACCTTTCAGGAAAAGCTCTCCAAAAGCGCGGGCAAGATCGGCAGCTTCGCCGGCAGCCTGTTGACGGAAGTGGCCGGAGCGCTGGTCGACCTCGTGCTCGTGTTCGTGCTGTCGGTCTACATGCTCCTCTACGGCCAGGCGATCGGCCGGCTGGTGCGCCGGGCGATGCCGCCCGGCGACGGGACGCCCGCTGACGACTATCCCCTGCTGGCCCAGCACGCCGTGTCGCGCTACGTCGGCGGACAGCTGCTGTTCAGCGTGATCATGGGCGCCTCGGCGGGCTTCGCGCTGTACATCTTCGGCGTGATCGGGATCTTTCCCGACGGACGCTCCTACGCGCTGGCCTTTGGCGTCTTCTACGGCGTGATGGAGCTCGTCCCCTACATCGGCCCGATCCTGGGGGCGATCCCGCCGGTGCTGCTGGCGCTGTTCACCGATCCGATCAGCGCCCTGTGGGTGGCGCTGCTGTTCGTCGGCCTGCAGCAGATGGAGGGCCACGTGGTGGCGCCGCAGATCTTCGGGCACACGCTGCGGATCAATCCGCTGCTGGTGATCTTTGCGCTGTTGATCGGGCTGCAGCTGTACGGCATCGTCGGCGCGCTGGTGGCGCTGCCGATCCTCTCGGTGTTGCGCGAGACGGCGGTCTATCTGAGCCGCCACCTGAAGCTGGAGCCGTGGGAGCGCTCCCCCGGCAGGCTGTTGTGACGGCGCTGCTGCGCGCCGAGGGCCTGGGCAAGCGCTTTGGCTCGCACGTGGCGTTGCAGGGCGTCAGCTTCGCCGCCACCGCGGGCGAGCGGATCGCGGTGATCGGGCCCAACGGCGCCGGCAAGACGACGCTGCTGTCGATCCTGGCCGGCGTTCAGCCGGCGAGCGAGGGCACGGTCACGCGTGCCGGTGGCGCGGTCGGCTGGGCCCCGCAG
The DNA here is from genome assembly GCA_036279855.1 of Solirubrobacteraceae bacterium. Taxonomy (GTDB): domain Bacteria; phylum Actinomycetota; class Thermoleophilia; order Solirubrobacterales; family Solirubrobacteraceae; genus Palsa-744. The sequence continues at coordinate 185,629 of DASUIH010000037.1, forward strand.
CAACCCGCCCTGTATTCCAAGCTGACGGTCACCGAGAACCTGCGCCTGTTCGCGCGCTTGGAGCGCGTCGTCGACCCCGACGCGGCCGTCGTACGGATGCTTGAGCAGACGGGGCTGGCCGGGCGCGCACACGAGCGCGTGCAGCGCCTCTCAGGCGGCAACCGCCAGCGCGTCAACGTGGCGCTCTCGCTGCTGGCCGACCCGCCGGCGATCCTGCTCGACGAGCCCTCCTCGGCGCTCGACCCCGCCCAGCGCGAACGGCTGTGGGAGTTCGTTGGGCAGCGCGCGGCGCGTGGCACCTGCGTCCTGTTCTCCACGCACATCGTCACCGAGGCGGCCCGCCACGCCGACCGCGTGCTCGTGCTCGACGGTGGCGAGCTCAAGTTCGACGGCCCGCCCTCGCAGATCCAGGCCGCCGACGGCGACTTCGAAGCCGGCTTCGTGTCCTTCCTGCGCGAGCGCGCATGATCTCGCTGCTGGCAAAGGACCTGCTGATCCTGCGCCGCTCGCGGCTGCTGCTGTCGGTGCTCGTGATCTACCCGGTGGCGATCGCGCTGCTGATCGGCTTTGCGATCTCGGCTGCGCCGTCCAAGCCGCGCGTGGCAATCGTCGACGAAACGCCGCCCGGCGAGACGATCGCGCTTGGCGACACGCGCATCGGCCTGGCCGAATACACCGACAAGCTGTTCGACCAGGTGCAGGTGGTGCGCGTGCCGACCCGCGCCGAGGCCGTCAACAGGGTCTCCTCGGGCAACGTGCTGGCGGCGATCGTGATCCCGCCGAACATCGTCTCCAAGCTCTCCTCGGGGGTCAGCCAGGCGCAGGTGGAAGTGATCTACAACGGCGACGCGCTCAAGCAGTCGCTGGTTCAGTCCACGATCGACGCGGCGCTCTCACAGGCCAACCTGGCTCTCTCCCAACAAATCCGCAGTGTCGCGGTGCGCGATCTGGACCTGTTGCTCGCGGGCGGCTCGTTGGGGGCGCTCGGCTCAAGCCAGGACATCGTCGGCCTCAGCCACATCGCGCCGACGCTCGAAGGGGTTGCCGGCCGTACCGCTTCGCTGGGCGACCGCGCGACGCTGAAGCGAATCGCCGGCTTCGCCGCCTTCGCGGCGCAGAACCTCGGCGTCGCCAAGGACGTGCTGAGCACCGTCAGCCAGCCGATCACCGTCAAGGCCACGCTGCTGCACGGCCGGCGCACGCCGCTGGACGCCTACGCCGTTGTCGTCGCGGTCAGCATCTCGCTGATGTTCGTGTGCGTGCTGCTCGCGGCCGGGGGTGTCGCGCTGGAGCGCGAAGAGCACACGCTCGCGCGGCTGATGCGCCGCTCTCCGCACGGCGAACGTCACGGTGGGCTCGTCTCGCGCGAGGCGCTGATCGCCGAGAAGGCGCTGCTGGCGGCGGGCTGCGCGTTCGTGGTCGCGCTGGCGTTGTTGCTGGTCGTCAGCGCGTTCGTGGCGCTCGACGGCTCGCGCGTGGCGGCGTGGGCGCTGGCGCTCGCCGCCGGCTCGCTTGGCTTCGGGGCGCTCGGCGTCGCGATCGGGGCGCTGGCGCGCGAGGTGCGCGCCGCCTCGCTGCTGGCGTTCCTGCTCTCGCTCCCGCTTGCCTTTCTGGCGCTGGTGCCGAGCGGCTCGTTGGCCGGCTGGCTGTACTCGCTGATCGGGGCGATCTCGTTCGTGTTCCCGTTCAAGGCGGCGCTGCAGGCGCTGGACGCCGCCGTCAACCGCTCCTCGCCGGGCCTTGCGACCTCGGTTGTGCACGTGCTCGCGGTCGCGCTGCTGTTCGGAGCGCTTGCCAGGCTGGGATTGCGACGCGCGGAGTAACCTGAAAACGATGGCCTTTCCCGTAACGCGCATGCGCAGGCTGCGCGCCACGCCGTCACTGCGCGGCCTGGTACGCGAGACCGAGTTGCGCGCCGACCGGCTGGTGCTACCCCTGTTCGTGTCCGAGACGGCCGACGAGCCGGAGCCGGTGCAGTCGATGCCGGGCGTCTGGCGCTATTCGGTCGCCGATGCTGTGCGCGAGGCCGGCGAGGCCGCCGCGCTTGGGCTTGGCGCGGTGATGCTGTTCGGCCTGCCGGCCGAGAAGGACGCGGAGGGCTCGGGCGCCTGGGAGGATCGCGGCGCTGTGCAACTGGCCGTGAGCGCGATCAAGCGGGAGCTGCCGCAGCTGGTTGTGATCACCGATGTTTGCCTGTGCGAGTACACCGATCACGGCCACTGCGGCGTCCTCGACGGCGACGGCCGCGTCGACAACGACGCCACGCTTGAGTTGCTGGCGCGCACCGCTGTCAGCCACGCGCGCGCCGGCGCGGACGTGCTTGCCCCCTCGGACATGATGGACGGGCGCGTCGGCGCGATCCGCGCCGAGCTGGACGAGGAGGGGTTCGCCGACCTGCCGATCCTTGCCTACTCGGCCAAGTTCGCCTCGGCTTTCTATGGCCCCTTTCGCGAGGCGGTCGCCTCGCAGCCGTCGTTTGGCGACCGCCGCTCCTACCAGATGGATCCCGGCAACGGGCGCGAGGCTGTGCGCGAGGCGCTGCTCGACGCCGCCGAGGGCGCCGACGTGCTATTGGTCAAGCCCGCCCTGGCCTACGGCGACCTGATCGCGGCCGTCAAGCGCGAGACGCGGTTGCCGGTTGCCGCCTACAACGTCAGCGGCGAGTACGCGATGGTCAAGGCGGCCGCTGCCGCCGGCTGGCTGGACGAGCGCGCCGCTGTGTGCGAGATTCTCACTTCGCTTCACCGCGCCGGCGCGGACATTCTCATCACCTACCACGCAAAGGACGCCGCCCAGTGGCTATCGCAGACGGCATAACCGACGCGGCGAGCACCGCAACGCCAAAGCTTCGCAGCCGCAAGCACGGCGCCGCGATCCCGCTGGAGGACCTCGACAAGCGGCTGCTGAACCTGATGCAGGGCAGCTTCCCGATCGAGCCACGGCCGTACCTGCGCGTGGCGGCGCTGGCCGAGATCGACGAGGCGGAGGCGATGGCGCGCGTGCAGCGGCTGCTGAACGAGCGAATCATCCGCCAGGTGACGCCGATCTTCGACACGCGCGCTCTGGGCTACTCCTCAATGCTGGTGGCGGCCAAGGTCGATCCCGAGCGCCCGCACAGCGCCGCGCAGGTCATCAACGCCCATCCCGGCGTCTCACACAACTACCTGCGCAACCACGAGTTCAACCTGTGGTTCACGATCGCCACCGAGCCCGACTCGCCGCTCGGCCTGGAGGGCACGTTGCAGGCACTCGCGGGCGAGGCCGGCGCCGAGTCGCTGCGCCAGCTGCCGACGCTGAAGCTGTTCAAGATCCGCATGGACCTGGAGATGGAGGGCGACACCAGCGCGCTGGCCTCGGCGGCCGTGGCTGCCGATCCGATCGAGCTTGAGCGCCAGCCTTACGACGAGCGTGACATCGCCGTGATCCAGGCGCTGCAGGGGGACATGCCGGTCGTCTCCGAGCCTTACGCGGCGGCTGCCGCACGGCTGGGAATGGAGCAAAGCGCCTTCCTCGACCACCTCGCCGGCATGCAGGAGCGCGGGCTGCTGCGCCGCGTGGCAGCGATCCTCTACCACCGCCGTGCCGGCTTCTCGGCCAACGGCATGGGGGTGTGGCAGGTGCCCGAGCAGCGGATCGACGAGGTCGGCCGCCAGATGGCGGCGGTGCGCGGCATCTCCCACTGCTATCAGCGGCCCACCTACCAGGATTGGCCCTATTCGGTGTTCACGATGGCGCACGGGCGCTCCAAGCAGGAGTGCGACGCGATCCTCGACTCGATCTCCGAGATGACAGGGATCGCGGAGCGGGCGACGCTGTACTCCTCGACCGAGTTCAAGAAGATCCGCCTGCTCTATTTCACCGACGACTTCAAGGCGTGGGAACGAGAGCACGCGGGCGTCTAGCGCGCCTGGGGCAGCGCCGCCGATGCCAGCTTCATTGACCGACACCCGCTCAGGCGAGCTCTACCGACGCGCGCTCGACGTGCTGCCGGGCGGCGTCAACTCGCCCGTGCGGGCGATGGGCGCGATCGGCCGCGACCCGATCTTCATCGAGCGCGGCTCCGGGGCCGAGCTGATCGACGTCGACGGCAACCGCTACGTCGACTACGTTTGCTCCTGGGGGCCGCTGATCTGCGGCCACGCCCACCCCGACGTGCTGGGCGCGATAGCTGCCGCCGCCGAGCGCGGCACCAGCTTCGGCGCGCCCACCGCCGGCGAGGTCGAGCTGGCCGTTGAGATCGCGCGGCGGCTGGACTCGGTTGAGATGGTGCGGATGACCAGCTCCGGCACCGAGGCGACGATGACGGCGCTGCGCCTCGCCCGGGCTGCCACCGGCCGCGAGCGGGTGGTCAAGTTCGAAGGGGGGTATCACGGCCACGTCGACGGGCTGCTGGCGCAGGCGGGCTCCGGCCTTGCCACGCAGGCGCTGCCGTCGAGCCCGGGGGTGCCGGCCGCAGTCGCGGCAGCCACGACGATCGTTCCCTGGAACGACCCGCAGGCGCTGAACGCCGCCACCGAAGCCGGCGAGCCGCTCGCGGCGATCGTGGCCGAGCCGCTGCCGGCCAACATGGGTGTGGTGCCGGCCGAGGAGGGCTTTCTGCAGCTGCTGCGCACCCGTGCAAACGAGCTTGGAGCGCTGCTGGTGCTCGACGAGGTGATCAGCGGCTTTCGCGTCGCTCGCGGCGGCGTGCAGGAGCTCAGCGGCGTCGAAGCCGACCTGACGATCATGGGCAAGATCGTCGGCGGCGGCCTGCCCGCCGGCGCGGTCGGCGGCCGCGCTGAGCTGATGCGGATGCTCGCGCCGGCAGGCGAGGTCTATCAGGCAGGCACGCTGTCGGGCAACCCGCTGGCGGTGGCTGCCGGGCTGGCGACGCTGGCGCTGCTCGACGACGAGGCCTATCTGCGCCTCGCGCGCATCACCGACGAGCTGGCGGCGGGCCTGCGCGAGGCCGCCGGCACCGCCGGCCAGGCGGTCCAGGTCGCCAGCGCCCCCGGTTTGCTGACGGTGTTCTTCAGTGAGGTCCCCGTTCATGACATGGCCGGCGCGCGCGCCTGCGACGGCGAGCGCTATGCGCGCTGGTGCCGCGAGCTGCTCTCACGCGGCGTGTACCCGCCCGCATCGCAGTTCGAGGCATGGTTCCCTTCGCTGGCGCACGGCCCCGAGCAGATCGAGCTGACCCTGGCCGCGGCGGCCGCCGCCTTCGCCGAGATCGCATGAGCGGCACGCTGCAGGAGCTGTGGCTGCTGCTGCAGGCCGAAGGCGGCCTGATCGCCGACCTGCTGATGCCGGCCGCGCCCGCCGACGGCGTGTCAGGCCCCGCTCAGGCTGCCGTTGCCGGGCCGCGGGTGGACGGCAACGGCGCCGAGTACGAGCTGCTGATCGAGACGATCTACGAGGGCTACCTCCTGCACTACCACTCTCCCCGTGTGGTGCGCGTGCCCGAAAAGGACCTGAGCCTGCTCGCCGGCGACCGCCTGTACGCGCTCGGCTTGGCACGGCTGGTGCGCCTGGGAGACATCGAGGCGGTAGCCGAGCTGGCCGACGTGATAGCGCTCAGCGCGCTAGCCCACGGCTCAGACAACCCCGACCTCGCCGGAGCCGTCTGGAGCGCCGGCGCCCGCGCCGTCGGCTGGGGATCGAGCGCCGCCCACGAGCAGGCCAAGGCCCTGGCACGAGCCGGCTCCCCCGAGGCCCTGCCAGCAATGCAGGCACTGACCCAGAACTAAGAGTCCTTCGCGCGAGCGGAGGCACGCCGGGTCGCGCGGCGGGGCTGGTGTGTGTGGGGTGTGTGGTGTCGTTGAAAACAGCGAGATGCGCCATCGGGACGCCGACGAAGTCGGTCGTCGATGGCGCATCTCGCTGTTTTCAACGACACCACACACCCCACACCGCCGGCAGCCGAATTGCGACCCCGGCACCTCCCGCGCGCGTAAGGTCCTCCCGCGGCTTCGCAGTCGATATTGTTCCCGCCGTGTCCAAGCACGACCAATATTCCTCGCCCTACACCCAGGATCGCAAGATTCCGGGGGCCTTCGAGGGCGAGACCGTCACTCGACGCCGGTTCATGACTGGCACGGCGCACGGCGCCGGCGCTATCGCCGCTGCCTCGTTCGCGCTGCCGGCGCTTGGCTTCGCGATCGGCCCGATTTTCAAAGAGACGCCGCACAGCTGGGAGAGCGTCGGGCCGACCGACATGTTCCCGGACAACAACTACGTGCCGACGGTGATTACGCTGACGCCTGGCATCGGCGAGGCTGGCAAGACGACCGTGTACGTGCGCAAGCGCAACGCGCAGCTCGACAAGGACTGGCCCGACCGCGACACCAAGTTCATTGCGATCTCCTCGCGCTGCGCGCACCTTGGCTGCCCCGTGCGCTGGGTCGATGCCGCCGAGCGCTTCATCTGTCCCTGCCACGGCGGCGTCTATGACCTGCTCGGCCTTCGTGTCGGCGGGCCGCCCGTCAGGCCGTTGGACCGCTTCTACACGCGTGTGGTCAAAGGCGAAGTTCAGATTGGGCCGCGCTACAGCGTCAACTCCGAGCTTGAACGCTTCAACCCGCGCGATTCCGGCGAGCCGCTCGACGGCATCGGCCAGTACGCCTATCCCTCCCGGCCCTCGATCCAGAAGTAGCGGGTAGATGGCGCGCACACCCAAGCTCCCGGCCCCGCCGCTGCCTGCGGCGTTGAAGGCGCCGCCGGCGCGGCCCGGCAGCGCGAATGGCACCGCCAAGCCGGTCGATCACGCCAAGGAGGGCGGCTCCAGCGTCGTCGACTGGGTCGACGAGCGCACGTCGCTCTCGGGCGCCGGGCGCTGGCTGATGTTCCGCAAGGTGCCGCGCGGCACCAACTGGTTCTACACGCTCGGCTCGGCGACGATGTTCGCCTTCCTCTCCCAGGCCGTCACCGGCGTGTTCCTGGCGATGTTCTACAAGCCCGACCCCTCCGGCGGCGCCTACGAATCGATCCGCCACGTCACCAACGAAGTCTTCCTCGGCCAGTTCGTGCGCGGCATGCACAAGTGGGGCTCCTCGGTGATGGTGATCCTGGTGTTCCTGCACATGGGGCGCACCTTCTTCTTCGGCGCCTACAAGTACCCGCGCGAGCTCAACTGGGTGATCGGCGTGGTGCTGCTGCTCCTGACGATGACGATGTCGTTCACCGGCTACCTGCTGCCGTTCGACCAGCGCGCCTACTGGGCGACGATCGTCGGCGTCAACATCAACGGCACCGGCCCGCTGCTCGGTCCCTACCTGAGCGACTTTTTGCGTGGCGGCCCCGAATTCGGGGCTGTGACGCTGTCGCGCTTCTACGCGATCCACATGATGCTCGTCCCCGGCCTGATCGCGGCGCTGATCGGCGCGCACCTGTACCTGGTCGCCAAGCTCGGCACGACCGCGCCGCCGTGGATAAAAGCTGAGAAGAATCCCGACCTGCGCAAGGTCGAGCAGTGAACAAGCGCGAGAAGGAGGCCTACCTCCGCGAATACTCGATCCTGAAGGCCGAAGGCAAGCCGTTCTTCCCTTACGCGGTCGCCAAGGACTCGATCATGGCCTGCGTGGTGATGGCGTGCATCATCACGCTGTCGCTGGTGCTGGGGGCAGAGCTGGGCTCCAAGGCCAATCCCACCACCACCACCTATGTGCCACGACCGGAGTGGTACTTCTTCTTCCTGTTCGAGCTTCTGCGCGTGATCAAGCCACCGTCGCTGGTGCCGTTGGCGACGATCGGAGTGCCGACGATCGGCATGATCCTGCTGTTCCTGCTGCCGTTCTTCGACCGCGGCCCCGAGCGCCGTCCCGAGCGCCGTCCGGTCGCGACGCTGACCGCCATCTTCGTCATCGGCGCGATGGCTCTGCTCACCTACGAGGGGGCCAACGCCGGCTCGCCGACCGCGATTGAAATGCCCACCCCCACGGCGATCAAGCAGGCCGGCGGGCAGACGCTGAAGGAATTCGAAGCCGGCCGCGCCGTCGTTGCCCAGTCCGGGTGTCTGGCCTGCCACAAAATCGGCGATAACGGCAATGCCGGCCCCGGCCCCGAGTTGACGCACATCGGGGCGCGACTGCCCCGCCAGGGGATCGCCCGTACGCTCGTGAACCCAACGGCGCCGATGCCGTCTTTCAAGAATCTGCCGGCGAAGAAGTTCAGCGCCGCCACCTTCTTCCTCTCGCAGTTGAAGTAGGAGCAGGCCGGTGTCCGGGCTCGATCCGGCCGACCCGGCCGACTACTCGGCCGGACGCCTGCAGGCCGGGCAGGTCCAGAGCATGTTCGACCGCGTGGCGGGGGTCTACGACCTGCTCAACACGGTGATGACGGCCGGGCTTCATCACCGCTGGCGCGAGCGGGCGGTGGACTGCGCCCTGGTCGGGCCGGGGGGGCGCGTGCTTGACGTCGCGACCGGAACCGGCGACCTGGCGCTGGCGCTGGCACGCCGGGTGGGGCCGGACGGCAGCGTTGTCGGCAGCGACTTCTCCGAGGGCATGCTGGCGCGCGCGCGCGCCAAGGCGCAAGGCTGCTCTGGGGCAAAGCTCACATTCGAGTCGGGCGACGCGCTCGATCTGCCCTATCCCGATGGGCGCTTCGACGCCGCCACCGTCGGGTTCGGCGCTCGCAACTTCTCCGACCTCTCGCGTGGGCTGAGGGAGATGGCTCGGGTGGTGCGGCCCGGCGGGCGCGTGGTCGTGCTGGAGATGACCACGCCGACCAAGCCGCCGCTGTCGTGGTTCTTTGGCCTGTGGTTCGATCGCGTCGTGCCCGTGATCGGCAAGCTCGCGGCGGCTGTCTCGCGCCGTCGTGGCGATGGGCAGGACACGATCGCGCAGGCCTATACCTACCTGCCGAGCTCGGTCAAGCGTTTCCATTCGCCGCGCGAGCTGGCCGCCGAGCTGGAGCGCGCCGGCTGCATCGACGTGCGCTACACGCTGATGGCGGGTGGCATCATCGCGCTGCACGGCGCTACCGTGCGCGGATGAGCGCGATGGGCCAGGCGACCGGCATGGCCGCTGACGTGGAGGCGGTCGAGGAGATCATGCGCCGCGGTGGCGCACCCTTGCGCGAGCTGATGGGCGCGGCCGAGGCGCACCTGGAGGACGTAACCGCCCGCGCCGGCGCGCCGCTTGCCAACCACGCCACAGCCACCGTGGTGGCCGGCGGCAAGCGGTTGCGACCGCTGCTGGTCCTGCTAGCCGCCGAGGCCGCCGGCGGTGTTCGGGCAGGCTCCGAGCAGGAGCAGAGCCTGATCCGTGCCGCTGTCGCCGTCGAGCTCGTGCATTCGGCGACGCTCGTGCACGACGATGTGATCGACGGCGCTCAGCTGCGTCGCGGCCACCCCACAGTCGCCGCCGTCGCCGGGCGCGGCGCCGCGGTGGCCACCGGCGACCTGCTGTTCTCCTGCGCGTTCGCGGAGCTTGCCCACAACGGCGAGGCCGAGCAGCTGCAAGCCCTGTCAGATGCCAGCTCGGCGCTGGCCGCCGGCGAGCTGCTACAGCGCGAGGACGCCTACTCGGCGGACATCGCCGTCGAGCGCTATCTGCAGCGCTGCAGCCTGAAGACGGCAGCGCTGTTCGAAGCGTCCTGTCGTCTGGGCGCATTGGTCGCGGCCGCCGGCGAGAAGCAGCTGGCAGATGCGCTGGGAGCGTTTGCCGGCCGCATCGGCTTGGCCTTTCAGCTGCTCGACGACGTGCTCGACGTGTCCGGGCCGGCGGAGCGGACCGGCAAGGCGCGCGGCACCGACCTGCTCGACGGCACCGTCACGCTACCGCTGATCCTCGCGCGCGAACGCGACGCGTCGATCGCAGCGGTGGATCTCTCGTCGTTGGCCGGTCCCGAGCACGCCGAGGCGCTGTGCGAGCGGATCGCGGCAACGGGAGCGCTGGAGGAGGCCCGCGACCGCGCGCTGGCGATCGTCGCCGAAGCCAAGTCCTCGCTACCGATCGCGCTCGGCGACGGACGCCACGAGCTGCTGGGGCTGGTAGCCGACGCCGTGGTCGAGCGCTACTGCTGAAGCCACGGCGTTCTCAGGCTTCTCCCGATGGTCCGGTAAGTGCGGACGGGTCGTCGAGGGTCGCGCCGACGGGCTGGGTCGAACGGGTGTGTGTGGTGTCATCGAATGCCGAAACACGGCAACGACGACCGACTTTTGTCGGCGTCCCGTTGCCGTGTTTCGGCATTCGATGACACCACACACACCCGTATGCCGGCGGCCCAGTGCGACCCTTGACGTCACCAGCCGCGCGTTTACGGCCCTATCGGAAGATGTCTGAGAGGAGAAGATGCGTTAGAAGTCGCTGGGGCCGATCAGGTCTAGCTCTAGGGCACGCGCGAAGCGCTCGACCTCCTCGGCCATGTTGGCGTGGGTGACTTGGCGCAGGTCGCTGAGCATCTGCGCAGTAGCGCGGTCCAGCTCGTCGTCGAGGCGCTCGATCAGCGCCTGGCCAAAGACGCCCTCGCGTTGCTCGCCGCAGTCGGGGCAGCGCAGTCGCACGCGCCAGCGGCCCGGAGATTCCTCAAGCCAGTCGAGTGGGTGCGCCAGGCCACCGGCGCAGTGGGGGCACACGTGTAGCGCCTCACCCGGTGCCGTGCTGGGGGTGTCCCCGGCCCATGGCATCGGCGAGACCGGTGTGCCGCTGTCGCGCGAGTCGAGGTAGACGACCTCGATCTGGCGGCCGCCCGGCAGCTGGACGTGGTGGCGTGTGCGGTGGTTGGAAGGCTCCGGCATCTTCTCTCTGTGGGGTCATCGACCCCGCGCTGCCACGGCTTTAGCTTGCTTGCGGCGGATGGTGGAGAGCCCGCATGTGGCCGGCGGGCTGCCCGCGGCGGCATGTGCCGGCGGGGAGCGGGGCGGCGGTGCGGTGATAGCTTCAAAACGATGGCAACAGCGATTCGCACCGTCGGCCACGAGGATCGGTTGAGCATCGTCGACCATCTCGACGAGCTGCGCGCGAGGCTGATCGTCAGCGGTGTCGTGCTCGCGGCCATCTTCTGTGTGTGCCTGTGGCAAAACCATGCGTTGTTGAAATTCATCAACCGTCCTTTGACGCAGCAGACCCAGCAGCAGGTGCGGCGCTTCGAAGGGCCGCTGGGCCAGACCTGGCTTGCGCAGAAGACCGCGCGCGAAGTCGCGGCCGACAGTGAATCGGTCGCGCTCGCGCTCGGCTCCTCCGCAAGCGGGCTGCCCGCGGCGACGCGCGCAGAGCTGACGAGGAGCGCGGCACGCCTGCGAGCGGATGCCGCCAAAATCCCGATCGCGCCGCCGAGCGTGGCGCCGACGACGTTGGGGCCGGGAGAGCCGCTGACCACGACGCTCACGGTCGCTCTGTATTTCGCGGTGGTGCTGTCGCTGCCGCTGATCCTGTTCGAGCTGTACGGGTTCGTGCTGCCCGCCTTCAGCCCCGGCGAGCGCCGGGCCGTGCTGCCGCTGTTGCTTGCCGTTCCGTTTCTGTTTGCCGCCGGGGTCGCTTTCGGCTATCTGGTCGTCCTGCCCGCGGCTGTCCACTTCCTGCAGAACTTCAATTCGAGCCAGTTCAACGTGCTCGTGCAGGCCAGCCAGTACTACAAGTTCGCCGCCACCGTGCTGCTTGCGATGGGCATTTGCTTCCAGGCGCCCGTCGCAATCGTTGGCGCCGTTCAGCTTGGGCTGGTGACGCCGCGCACGTTGCGTCGCAACCGCCGCTATGCGGTGCTTGCCTGCGCCGCGGTCGCGGCGCTGCTGCCCGGAGACTTCTTCACGATGCTGCTTGAGACCGTGCCGCTGTACTTGCTCTACGAGGCGAGTATCCTGGTGGCAACGGTCATCGTGCGCGCACAACGCGGGCGCGATCTCGCGGAGGAGGGGGCGGCAACGCCAACCGAGGCGGCGAGCAGGACCGCGCAACAGATCATCGACCACACTGACCCTGACCTGAGCTGAGAGACCAATGCTGTTTGACCTGAGAGCCCGCGGCCGTCGCCGCACCGTGCAGGTCGTCTACTTTGGCCTGGCGCTGCTGTTCCTGGTCGGCTTCGTCGGCTTTGGCGTCGGCGTCGGCGGCGGCGGCGGCGGTCTGCTGGAAGGGATCTTCGGCTCCAAAGAAGGGACCGCCGGCAGCGGCAATGCCAAGCAGCTGGCGACGGCGGAAGCGCGCGTGAAGAAGCACCCAAGCGAAGCGGCGGCGTTGCAGGCGCTGGTGGAAGCCCGCTTCCGTAGCGCCAGCAGCGGCGAACTTTATGACGAAGAAAAGGCGCAGTTCACTGAAAAGGGCAAGGAAGTGCTGGCCAAGGTCGTCGCCGACTGGAACCGTTACCTGGCGCTCAAACCGACCTCGCCCAGCCTGACCGTCACCGACGACATGGTCAGGGTGTTCGGCAAGGAAGGGCTCAACGAGCCGGCTGAAACGGTCGCGGTGCTGCAGATGGTGATCCCGACGCAACCGCCGAGCGCGGCGCTGTACGGGCGGCTGGCCGAAGCCGCCTACCAATCCAAAAACATCAGCACCGGCGATCTGGCGGCGCAGAAGGCGGTCAGCCTGGCACCCGCCAGCGAACGCAAGCGGGTCAAGGCCTACATGGCGGCGCTGAAGAAGAACCCGAGCGGCAATCCCGAAAACGAAACGTTCACGGGCACGACCAACGGCACTGTCTACACGGCCAAAGTCAATCCACAGGGCAAGGCTACGGTCCTCAAAACATCGCCGGCCCCTAGCACCACCGCCAAGAAATAACCACCGGGATGCCTGCGTGTCGGTTGCCGAAGAGAGCCCCAGCTTTTCGGCGCGCCTGCTGATCGATTGCGCCGATCGTCCCGGCATCGTCGCCGCGGTCTCGGGCTTTCTCCACGAGCAGGGGGCGAACATCGTCTCCTCACATCAATACTCATCCGACGCCACCGGCGGTCGCTTCTACATGCGCACGGAGTTCTTCCTGCAGGGCCTGTCCGAGGCCCACGAGAGCTTTGAGCGCGACTTCGAGCAGCGCGTCGCCGGGCCGCTGCAGATGGAGTGGGAGCTTCGCTACTGGGGTGAGCGCAAGCGGATGGCGATCCTCGTCTCGCGCCACGACCACTGTCTGATGGACCTGCTCTGGCGCCGCCGCCGCGGCGAGCTGGACGCCGAAATCGTCGCTGTGGTCTCCAACCATCCCGACCTGGCCGAGGAGGTGCGAGTCGCCGGCGTCCCGTTCCATCACGTGCCTGTGGTCGCTTCCGAGAAGGCTGCGGCCGAGCGGCAGACGCTGGAGCTGCTGTCCGGCCAGGTTGACCTGGTGGTGCTGGCGCGCTACATGCAGATCCTCAGCGGCGACTTCCTTGAGCGGCTCGCTGTGCCGGTGATCAACATCCACCATTCCTTCCTGCCGGCTTTCGCGGGCGCCGAGCCCTATCGGCGGGCGCGCGAGCACGGCGTCAAGCTGATCGGCGCCACCGCGCACTACGTCACCGCCGAGCTTGACGGCGGCCCGATCATCGAACAGGACGTCGCCCGCGTCGATCACCGCCAGACGGTTACCGAGCTCGAACGGATCGGCCGCGACATCGAGCGTACCGTGCTGGCGCGGGCGGTCACCCTGCACCTTGAGGATCGCGTGATCGCCGATGCGGGCCGCACGATCGTGCTCTGATGCGCGGTCTTCAAGCCGGGCGCGGCTCGGATAGACTGCTTGGCGCCGGTCCTCTCGGGGATCGCCCCTTGCGGGCCGTTAGCTCAATTGGCAGAGCAGGGGCCTCTTAAGCCCAAGGTTGTAGGTTCGATTCCTACACGGCCCACTTCGGCAGTTTCAGCTGCGCCAAGCCTAGATCAGCCTGCTGAATGGAGGCACGCCAGGTCTCTGGGCACTTCTGGCGCGTTGGCTATACGAAGGGAGTAAGCGTCATACGTGCTAGCATAGCGTGTATGACGATGTTTAGCTTTCGCCTTCCAGACGACGAGGCCGCCGAAGTTCAGCATTGGGCGGAAGCACTCGGAGTGGACCGCTCGGAGATTCTTCGCGATGCCCTTCATAGGCACCTTGTTGGTTTGAATGGTGAACGCGATGCTGAGGCATGGGCGCGGACACCGCTGACGGATGCCGAGCAGGTACTCGCGGAGATCGCTGACTGGGGGCCTGCCGAGGACTGGGTGGAGTGGAACGATGCAGCGGGGTGAGGTTTGGTTCGCCGGGACCCCTGGGGGCGATCGACCGGTGCTTGTGTTGACTCGCGATCCTGTTGCCGATCGAATCGGGTCGGTAGTTGTTGCGGCTCTCACGAGAACGCGCCGTGGGCTGGTCTCCGAGTTGTCGCTCACGCCCACGGATGACGGTGTGCCAACGCCGTGCGTTATCAACTTCGACAACCTGCACACCTTGCCGCGCTCATCTTTTCGGCGGCAGGTCACGTTGCTGTCGACCCAGCGCATGGCGCAGGTTTGTCGCACGCTGCGAGATGCGGTCGGTTGCTGAGCTGAAGGCCGGCGAGGGCTTGTCGCAGAGCCTCGACGTTTGCTCGACGGTTTGGTCTTCTTTCCCTAGTCTTCATTAGCTCGGTTTGCAGGTATTTGGGGCTGTCGCGCGAGGCTGGGCGAGCCTGAATGATCTCTGAGACATCAAGCGTAGTCAGTTCTCAGGCAAGGACGATCTCGTATCCGTGGGCGAGGGCGGCGATCGGGCTATCTGTGACGGACGGCCCGCGCCCTTCGCCTGCAGCTGCGTGTACGCCGTCGATGACGGGTGCCGCAGCGGCGCACAGAGGCTCGCCTAGCCGTCTTGCTCTGACTGGAGCTGGTCGTGACGGGGTTAGCGTTTGGATCTAGACTCCCTAGCTCATTCGCCGAGTCCTCGGTAAACCACAAAACACCTTCCGGACCAACCGTTATTTCATCTGGATCGACTTCTGCACCGTTGGTGAGCACGCCATACTCGGTGAGTTCTCCAGACATCGTGATGCGGCCTATCGAGCTATCGCCCGGGTCGCTAAACCACATCGAGTCGTCCGGGCCGTTCACGATAAAGCGTGGCTCTGGGCGGACAGACGATGCCTTGTTCTTTGGAGCAGGGATAACGAACTCTTGCAGTTCGCCACCTGCTGTTATACGTCCGATGCGTTCATGGTTCTGCTCAGTGAACCAGAGAGCATTGTCAGGCCCTAGAGCAATCCCGTACGGCTCCATATAACCCCAGCCGTACTGATTATCGCCGTCTTCGATCGACCGAATGGCGACTTCTCCTGACGCCGTGATACGTCCAATCCCGCCAGTTAGATCAGTGAACCACACAGCGCCGTCCGGTCCGGGCGCGACGCTAATCGCATACGTATGGCCCGGCAACGGGTAGCTCGTAAAACCTCCGCCGGGCACGTAGCGAAAAATCGATTTGCCTGCTGCCATCCAAACCGCACCATCAGGGCCTGTCGTTATCGACGTAGGGTCCGTGCCCCCTTCAGGAAGTATAAAGCGGGTAACGGCTGCGGTCGAGGCTAGTTCAAATAGGGCAGAAGCTTTCCCGGCCAGATCTATCAACCAAGGAACACCGTTCGGGCCGAGCGCTATAGATGTTACATCGTCAATGCCAGCATACTTAGCGCCTACGGCAAATGGTACGGGCGTGACAGCCGCCGCCATGATGCTCGGGGTGATGCCGGCAGCTATCAGTCCACCGGACCACCCAAAAATATTTCGTGCGTGTGTTGGCACCGAATGCTGCGTGATGAGTACCGCTTTCGCCGCGTTAGCAAACCCCAAGGCGAGCAGCGCAACGCCTAGTAGCGCGCAGATGCGCATGTGCGCCCCCGATCTCATAGCACGTACACTACAGCACAATCGAACATGAGAAAGGCCGTATGTCTCCCTCTATCTGCGCGCTTCGCGGGGAGGTGTGTATAGGTGCGCTTCGTAGCGTCCACCCTGATCTCCACTGCGCCTGAAGCCGATCGCGCTTGGGCGCATCGTAGACAAGACGAACGCGTTCCCGTGGGCTGGTACCACCGAGGTGAGCTCTTCTGCCGAGCGAACGGCAACGGTGCTTATGCCATTCGGTACCACGCCAAATAAGCGGCTTTACGACATGTATAAGGCACATGTCGCCCTGACCGAGCACAGAGTAGGACGACCTTCGCAACCGTGTCCCTAAATATGTCCCTACCTAGGCTAGAACAGCCCCCGTGTGGACACATAAGCTCGGAAGAACCTGGCTCAGCCGTCTACGGCCGGGGTTTGGGCATCGGCCAACGAAACGCACCCCGTTGTCGTGCCGAAGCTATGTCTTGTGCGCGGCGCGAATGCGCCCATCTGTCTGCGCATAGTGTTGCGCGCGCCAAGGCAAGCCGCCGCGCAACGTGGCAGGTGCCGCGAGGAGTGGCCCGCAGCGCCTGCCACGTTTGTCTATTAGGCCAGAGTGGCTCTAGGCCTCCGTGCTCGCGTCATTCGCTTTTGCGTACGGCGCTCGCCGTTGCCTGCTCGAGCGTGTTGTTCAGTCGGGCAGTGTTGTGCCCCGCTGTCGAGGGAAGGGCCAGCTTGGCGTTGATGATCGGGTTGATCACAGGCGCCAACAGCCCGCCGCAACCACTGGCTTCGGGCGCAGCGAACGAGTTGTCCACGATTGAGGATCCACGGTCGATGACCAGGCTTCCTCCGTTCAGGACTTCGGCGAGGCCGGGGTTGCCGGTGATCGGCGTGTTCGGCGCCGGTGGGCTGGTCGTGCCTGTGGTGAAGCGGAAAGTGATCGGTTCGCCGGCGGAGCCGATATAGCAACTGCTGCCGAGCAGGATGTTTTCGAGATGGATACGAACGGGCATCACCAGGCCTTCGGGTTCTGCGTTCGCGAGCTTGGTAAAGCTGTAGCTGGCTTCGCCGACCAGTTCCGTCGTGGCCTTGACTTCCGTCAATCCTTTTTCGAACACAGCTACACACGCCAGTTTGGCCACCGGTTCGGTGATTTCTTCGCACTTGATCAAGCCGAGTAGGCCGCCGGGGACCGGCTGGGGTACCTTTGTCAGTGTTTCGCCGTTGGCGGCGCCGACAAATTTTCGGACTTCCGTTTCTTCTTCTCCGACGGTGACCAGTTCGCGCGTTTCGCCACCCTGAAAGATGATCGGATTGACGATTTTAACCTTGGATTCGCCGATCACCACTTCCCCGCTTTCGGTGACGGCATAGACACACGCGTTGATTTTTGCCACCGACAGCGGGCACTCCTTGAATACCGCGTATTCGCCTGTAGGCGCGGCCGGTGCGGCTGGCGCCATGGACAGTGCTGCGATGAATGATGCTGCCAGCACCACGAGGGCGCTTCTGACGGATGTGCTCGTCATGGCTGTTCTCCTTAACAATCGAGTTGGTCTGCTGGCGAGTTGGAGGAAGCTAGAGCCGGATCTTCTTAGCCCTGCTCGCACTTCCATTGGAGTTTGTGATCTTCGCCTTCAGCTTCGTGCGCGAGCCCTTGTGAGAGGCACGAGGCGAAGCGGTCAATGGCACCTTGATGCGATGCCTGCCGGCGTTGACGGTCTTCCTCGTCGTCCTCAACTTGGCTCCACTGATCGTCACCACACCTCTCTGCGAGGTGTCGACGGTCACGAACACACTCCGCGCATTGCGCTTCGCGGCGGTTATCGCCAACGATGGCTTGGAGCATCCGGTGATGCTGATGCGAGTGCTGCGTTTGGCTTGCGCTCCGTTCTGGCCGACGATAGTTGTCGGCATCACGAGATCTTGGCCGCACAGGTTCCCACTCGGAGCGGCGAGCGCCGAGTTCGACTGCTCCGGCAGCGACAGTTCGAAAGAGCTTACTGGCGTGTCGGGGAGCGTTCGGAAGCGGGAGAAGGTGATCCCGCCCTTGATTTCGGTGTTGCCGACCAGCATGATCGTGACCCCTTCACCCTGCAGGATGATGTCGAGGTCGGGGAAGGCCGCTCCGCCGTGAGACACGAAATATGCCGGGCCGTTCAAGGGGGCGTTCAGGAGTGGGGTGCGCGCCGTCGCTGTGCCGACTCTCGATCCCGCCGGGCAGCCGGCTGGATCGGCGGTGAACTGGCGTTCCGTGCACGCGTGGTTGAGTGTCGACACGCGCGAGGGCAGAAGTTTGGGCAGCGACACTTCGACTTTCTGGATGTCTGCATCACCGGGACGCTCGTTCACCTTCACGTTCAACGAGGCGCCGTCGGCCCTGCTGGTCGCTCCCTGCGTCGAGACCACAAACGAGGGGTCAAACGGCAAGGTCGCACAGTCGTGCGCCTGGTAGGGCGCGGACACGTCGGCTGTCGCTCCTTGCGAGCTGCCAACGCTCGCGGTGACGCTCATCGCTTGACAGTTCGTCGCGTTGAGCGTGAACTGCGGGCGGTTGACGTCGATGCTGACGGTCTTGATCTGCAGCGGTATGCCGTCCAGCTCAGTGGGTGGAGCTGCGCTGGTGATCGTGAGCGCCGCGGTGTGCGGATCGATCGCGATCGACGCGCGTACCACGACCGAGCCGTTGCCGGTCGTGCCGGCCAGCGTGAACGGGCCGGCCTTGGCGGGGACTACGATCGACAGGCCAAACGGGGCGCCTGCGTACGGGCCGGTCAGATACGCTCGGCCACCGCTGACGTAATAGGGCTGGTTGCCGGGACCGACACCGGCGGTCACTTCCCCTATTTCCGAGGATTGTGGGCACGTGCCGGCGTTCGCCTGCGCTTCGGGGCATTGCGCTACGTGCGAGACGGCGCCCAGCACGCCGGGCGGCATGCGTACCGTGATCGCGCCGAGGTACTGGTCGTGATCAGACCTCGAGAAGGTGACGGCGAACGGGCTGTAGGCGCCTCCGCTCGCGCTGCCGACCATGGCCGCGCTGAACGCGGGGCTGAACCCCGGGGTCGAGCAGCCGCCGACTTGGAAGCTGCTCGATGGTTCGACGGCGAGTGGTTCGGTGGCATTGCTGCTCCACGGCACCAGCCGCGACGTGCTCGTCGCGACGCCGCATGCGCTCGGACTGGCGAGTGGTGCGTCTTCCCCGCCCTTCAGCTTCAAGCTGAGCACTTCGAATGGGACCTGCGGATCGTTCGCGAAGGTCGTAGTGAGCTGGCCCGTCTGCTGGTCTATTGCCGTGTGTCCGGCGAGCTTGACGCGCACGTACTGGCCTGACTGCTCCTGTATCTGCAGGAACAGGCGCAGGAGGTTGCCTGCCGCCGCATCGCCGGGGCCGCAGAGCCCGCATTCCGGTTCGCCGACGAATACCTGGCCGTTGAGGGTTTCTTCCAGTAGCGGTGTCTTTACCGTTACCGTGCCGATCTGCGACTCCTGTGGGCAGGAGGCCGCTTCGGCGGTCGAGGACTTGTCGAACTGCGCGTCGCTGCAGGCAAGAAGCCCATTGGCGGCCGATGGTGAGACGACGACGCCGGCCGGCAGCGTCACCGTTGCTTCCTTCAGGTCGGGGACGGCCAGCGTCCGCGCATTGTGGCCTTGCGGCACGCTCAGTTCGATGTCGTAGCCGGAGGGCGTCCCCGCTTGAAAGACGCCTGGAGCGAGCTCAGGCGACTCGGGTGAGCTTACGGGGCGCACCGCGATCGCAGGGGTAAACAGGGGGGAGAGCAGGTCGCATCCGGTGAAGCCTTCAGTGGAAGATGGGAGCAGGGAGGTGGCCGACTTGAATGCTCCCGCTGTTTCTTGCCATGAGTCTGTTTGCAGAATGCTCTGCATCGGGCCCGCGCACGCCGTCGGGCTTCGTAGGAAGGGCGTCACCAGCCCGCTGTGACTGCTCGATCCGCCAAACGTGACTTTTTCTTCTTCTTCTCCTTCTATCCGAGATTCCGGGCTTTCATAAGGGCCGGGCGCGTTGAAGTTTGCCGGGCTTCCCCAAAGCGTCAGCGAGGAGAAGGTGAGCGGCGCGGACTCGCTCAGCTCTTGGGCGGCGGCGTGGACCAGGTATTCGCCGTTGGCGTTCTCTGACAGGCTCGTGTCGAGGCGCACTGTGGCGATCCCTTCTACGAGCTGGAACGCGAACGCGGCCGGCTCGCCCGGGTATGGAGTGATGTTGTACACCAGTGCAACGTACGGTTCGCCTGAGATTCCCGGTTTCTGGCCTCCGAGGGTTACTGTGGCCACTCCAACCGCGGTGTCCTCGGGGCACAGCGTGCGTCTGACGTAGCTGATGCTGCACCGTGGCACCGCCAGCGGATTGCCGATCAGCCCCGGAGGCAGATCGACGCCGATGTCTCTCGGATCGCTTGTTGGTTTGTTAGCTTCGCTCCGGGTCGGGGAGAAGCTCGTGGTCAGGTTCGGATAAGCCCCGGCCTGGCCGGTGGAGGGCGCGACGAAGAACGCGGCGACGCCAAAGGGGGCTTCTTCGCTGCTGATCGACGTCGGGACGTGGATCTGTTCGCTCGTTGACGCGCTGGCGGTCCCTCCGCCTGACACCACCGCTTCGTTCTCAAGCTGCTGTCCTTCCGTCGCGGTGGTCACGGCTACCGTGACCGTGATCGTCAAGGTGTCACCTGGAGCGACTTGACCGGGATATGTACATTCGATCGTCGATGTCAACGGCGGGCTGGGACAGCTGATCGAGCCTTTCGTGTAGGCCTCGCCGTTGGGTGTCTGCGTGGCCGCCGTCTGGTTGACCGCCGTCGCTTCGACTCCCGACGGGAGAGCGTCGGCGATCGTGACTGTGCCGCTGGTGGATTCCCCACCAACGTTCGTCGCCGTCACCACGAACACGTCGCAGTCCGTGGAGCCTTCTTCGCATTTCGAGCCGCTGCTCGGCGCGAAGTTGGTTGGGCCCGCCACCGAGGTGATCGTCCATCGTGGAGGGCCGTTGCTGGTGGCGGCTTGCGCCTCCGGCACGGAGCAGACAATGGACAGAGCCAGGATCGCCATAAGGCTTCGTAGGTAGACAGAGCGCATCACTTGCTCCCCCCTTTGGCGTCGTGCCTGGGGCGCTTTGCGCCGTACAGGCGCTGCGCCCGCTTGACGCAACTCGCTCGCTTCTTCTTCGGATCTCTGTGGCACGCCTTCAGCGCGCGCGCCAGCTTCTGGGCACGGGTGAGCGACTTGGGTCTCGGCTTTGGCGGAGTCACAGAAGGGGTCGGCGGCGCGAGGTTGTCGGCGGGCCCGACGGTCATCGTCAGCGGTGCCGGCGCGGAGAACGAGGTCGGCGGCCCTTGGCACCCTTCTTCGCATCCGGCCGGTGCGAGCGGTCGGGGAAAGCCTCCGTCCACGCGGGCGTCGTAGACGTCGTAGGAGCCGTCGGTGTCTTCGGCATCCAGACCCTGCAAGGTGGCGAAGAACACATCATCACCGCTTTCGGAGTTGTCGAGATAGAAAGACGGTTCCGGGCTCGTGCCTGAAGAGGTCAGGTAAAGGCAGCCATCGGGCTGTCCCGGTGCGCAGTTGTCGACGCCTTCTTGCTCCCACTCGTACACGTCTTCGACTCCGTTGACGTCCTGTGGAACCAGCTTTGCCGGCGTTGCGAAGAAGACGCGATCGCCTTCGTCGGCAAGCACACGGCGCTGCGTCGTCCGGGCGGCGCTCTGAGGTGAGCCTTCAGGACCGCAAGATAGGCAGACAAGCTTTGCGGAGGATGGTTCGTAGCGATAGATCTGCAGGTGCGCCGAGGAATTGTTGAACGTTTCCGATCCATGCACTAGCACCGCATTCGTGCCAAAGACGAATGCGCTTCCATCACTCGTCGCTCGTGCCGCGGTGAGTTCTGGGTTGGAGGGTGTGGAGAAGCTGCCGACTTCGGCGACTGGTGCTCCACTCGACCACAAATCGATCTTGTGCGCCGCGGCATTCTCGAACAACAGGGCGGAACCGTCCTCCGAAGACGCAAAGACGTTGGAGAAGGGCTTTGACGCGGGCTCGGCAATTTCAGCCAGATAAGTCGTCTCTTCCGTCGCTAGGTTGAATTCGTACTCCTTCACAGCAGTGTTTTCAGGAGCGCTTTCCGTCAGCTGGTCCTTGCTTGCGAAGAAAGCGCGCGAGCCGTCGGGCGACACGTACACGTATGCGCTGGTCGCCCCGTTTACAGGAGTGACGGCGGTTTCAACGCCGGTCCCCGGCGCTGCTTCTCCCACGTGTCCGGGCAGCTCCGACCTCGACGCCAGCACCGATCTCGGCCCGCTCGGCGTCTGCTCTCGCACATACAGCTCAGGCGGCTGCGGCGTTTTGGTTTCGCTTTCGGCTTTGGCAACCTGTTCAGGCGCGGGGCTCAGGAAGAAAAGCTCGGATCCATCTGGGGTGATCTCGTTGCGAAAGAAGTCGGGGCTGAGCGTCGGCGCTCCTTCGCGCCTGATGCTTCCCGCGGGGACGGCCCCGTAGGGGCTATACGTTTCGTTTGGGAGCAGCGCCGCCGATCTGAGCGTCCCGTCGCTCCATTCGTAGATGCTCCACGCGCTGGTCGAGAGGCTCGCGGTGACGTGCGGCGCCCGCGATTCGTCTTCGGGCACGAGCGTGCCCCAGTAGGTGAAGTACACCGTTTCCAGCGTCGGCGAGCCGGCCAGCAGATGCGGCCAGCTTCCGGTGATCGGGTTGGGGAACGGGGTTGGAATCGTCGGTTTGCTCAGCCACAATTCCGCAGCCTGTGAGTCGACGGCGGCGCGGTAGGATCCAGCTCCGCTTTCTCTGCCCGTGCCATCGACGCCGAAGTTCCCGGCGCCGAACGACCCGGTTGCCGAGAACGCCATGTGCGAGAGATCTGCCGAAGGCACGATCGATCGCGGTTCCTCCCCCTGGAAGAAGGACGCGTTGACGCCGTAGCCGGGCGGCAACGCCGCGACCGTTTCCCACGCAGTGGCGGAACGCCCCGCGACGCCGAAGAGGTCGGTGCCGCTGGAAGTTTCGCCGGACGGTCCAAGCTGCTCGTAGAGGATCTGGGCGCCGCCGGTCGTCGCGATCGCGACACCGGGACTCAATCTTCCCGAGCGGATCAGGATGCCCGCCTCATTGCCGTTCTTGATCTTTTCGGAGACCTGCTCGTAGACGCGTCCGTCGGAGAGCCCGCTCTGGCCCGCAGGGGACGAAGATACCGGCGCCAGGGCGAAAATCGTGCCGGCAGTCAGTAGCAGAAGAGCGATCGGCCGTGGCCGTGAAGCCCTCCGAGCCAGCGAACGCCAGTAAGGCATGTCGCACATTTAATTGTCCTCCCCAACGAAGTGGAATGCATTCTCTCTACTGTGGGCGGGCTACCTCATGTGCCCGTTCGGACCCCACGGCACTACCTATGGGCCGTTCGGAGTGTCCACAGGCCACTATCGCCGCCGAGGCCACCACTTACAAGCGATGTTTTTTGGTTGACGCGAGCGAACGTGCGGCCGGCGATCGCTAGTCCAGGATTCCGCCTTCATCTTCCTTCGGTTCGGTTGTCGCTGTCGCTGGTCCGGCGCCCATTTCGGGTGTTTCTTCGACGATTTGACCTTCGCGGTATTCGCCTTCGTTGCCCGACGACTTTTCAAGCTGCGTGCAGTTGGAAGTCCAGACGATTCCGAGGATGTCTGCGTTGAGCGTGATGCTGCCTTCGTCTTCGTTGTTCACGTATTCGATGGTTTTGAGACCACTCTGGGCGGGGACTTTGATTTCGCAGTTGAGCCCGCTTACGTGGACCTTGATTTCATCGCCTGCTTCGCACTCTACGTCGACGGTTCCTTCTTGCGTGTCCGGTTCGGCTGCGTGGAAGACGTAGTTGCAGCCTGTAGTCGTCACAGCAGCAAGGTGCGTGCCGGCGAGATTGATTTCACATTTACTGTATTCAGGATGGATTAATAGAGTTTCGGAAGGGAAGGCCATTTCGCCTTCTGTTTTAAAGGTGGCTTTTGTGCATACGGATACAGCGTTTGCGACTCGGAGCCCTTGGTCGTTAGTAGCTGTGGCATCCACCGTTGCTTTGGTCTTTGGTAACCTTTCCCAATCTCCAGTGGGTGGCGTTATGCCTAAGAAGCACGCGGATAAGCTGGAATACGCACCTTTTTCCGAATTTACTTCTTCGCATACGTAGACTAAGAACTTCGTTTCCGATGCCGACGCTGTTACGGCTCCGGCAGCAGACAGTATGAGTGCTCCTGCCAGTAGCATCCTCAGGTATTTCATTACTTGATTCACCTACCTTTTGGCCATCGCGCTAACGCTCCCTGCGCGGCCACGCCGACCGCGCAGGGAGTGCGAGAGCAATTCGTCCGCCCAGCGAGATTAGGCTACGTCCTGACCTTCGTCTTCGACTGGTTCAGTTAACGCTGTCGCTGGTCCGGCGCCCATTTCGGGTGTTTCTTCGACGATTTGACCTTCGCGGTATTCGCCTTCGTTGCCCGACGACTTTTCAAGCTGCGTGCAGTTGGAAGTCCATGCGATCCCGGTGACGTTGGCGTTGACCGTCACCATGCCTTCCCCATTTTCATATTCAATGGTTTTCAGGCCAGCCTGGGCGGGGACTTTGATTTCGCAGTTGAGCCCGCTTACGTGGACTTTGATTTCATCCCCTGCTGCGCACTCTAGGTCGACCGATCCTTCGGGTGTGTTTGGTGCCGCGGCATGGAACACGTAATTGCAGCCTGTGGTGGTCACGGTGGCGAGGTGCGTGCCCGCCAGGTTTACTTCGCATTTGGTGTATTCAGGGTGGATTAATAGCGTTTCGGACGGGACCGCCACTTCGCCTTCTGTTTTGAAGGTGGCTGTCGTGCATACGGATACGGCGCTTGCGACCTGGAACCCCTGGTCGTTGGTGCCTTTGGCGTTCACCGTCGTTTTTGTCTTCGGAACCCTTTCCCAGGTTCCACCCAGAGGAGAGCCTTGCAAGCATGCGGCTAAGCTGGGGAATTCCCCTTTTGCTCCTTCTTTACATGTAAATGCTAAGAATTCATGAGCCGACGCCGACGCCGTAACGGCTCCAACAGCGACCAATGCCAGCGCTCCGACCAGTAGTATCTTTATATATTTCATTTGAGCGATTCACCTACCCTTATATAGAGTTGATGTTGCCGACGCCGCTTGCCCACCGTCAGCAGACTCGCGGATGCCGGATCGAACGCCAGTATCAAGTTCCTACCTGTGGACGTCCGTAGTTCACTATGGTGGCGAGCCCGGCGGCACGCAAGGGACGTTTTCTGGTTGGCAACCTGCCGCTGCCGGCCTGTTCCGGCATCGGGGCTAGGGTCCAACTTTCAGAACTGTAGTGGGTCGATTGCGTCGAACCACTTAAGGATTCCTTCAAAATGCGCGCGCCCCTGCGACGGTCGTTTTATAGTCGAGCGTGCGATCCGATCGTTTCCGGTGATCGAGCATGTCGCTGAATCGACGCGCAGGTATGATCCGCGCGCTCCTGATGATCGCATGATCTATTGGAGTTGTTGTTGCCGGCGCCGGGGCGGCCCACCGTCAAGTGCAGACGTCCCGGTGCCGGACCATGCGCGATGGATGGCGCTCGCTACATCGCCGGCTGCGGTCAGGTCGCGCTAGCGAGCCCCGAGCGTTTGAACCGCTGCTCGACCTCCGTTTTGTGGCGCTCGATCACGCGGGCGTTCAGCCTGGCCTGCTCGGCGCGAATGCTCTGCGCGGCAGCCTGTGCCCCGATGACCGGCGTCAGCACCAGGTAGGAGAGCTGCCCGGTGATCTGCGGCAGCCGCCATCCTTCGCCGCGAACGAGATGATGTCGGATTATCTCCCACAAGGCTCCCACGATCGCCTCGGCGACCACCTCCGACAGGCGAAGGGGATGCCGTGCGCTGGTGGCGAGCGCCCGCGCGAATCCGCGCATCAGCGATTCTCTGCAATCGATCCCAGTGCGGCCGAGTGCCAGCACCTCCGCGAACGCCACGTTCGCACGAACCGGCTCGTTCGCGATGTCGTAAGCAAGCGTCGTCAGCGCCCGCTGGACGCCACTCTGCCAGTCGTGGGCGGCGATGCCGGCGCTGACGATCCGCTGCAGCTCCCACCTGTAGGCGTGCTCAAGCGCGCTGATGATGCACTGGTAGCCGTCATCGAACAACTCAGAGAAGGCGCTCTCGGACACCTCCGCGCTACGAGCGATCGCTCCGGGACTGAGGCTGAGCACCCCGCGGGTGCCGGCGATGTGCAGCGCTGCCAGCAGGATGCGGGTGCGGTCGTCGCCAGGAGGTGGCTCGGCAGGGTCGAGCGCCCCGCCGGTGCGCTCGCCCAATAAGCCGCCAAGCGGTTGTGACGGTTCGGAGGTCAGGTCGTCAAGCAGCGCGGTCACCGGCGAGCAGTAGGACAACACCCAGGCCGAGAGCTCCTCGACCAACTGCGGCAGCTCAGCGGCGCGCCCCTGTAGCAGGCGTGCACGCGCGACGCGGGCGAGGCCGGCCACTACCGCCTTGATGACCAGCGGCGGCAGCTCAAGGGGCTCGGACGTGTGCTGGGAGCACACTGTCACCATACGCTCGAACAGCTGGCTTGAGTGCTCGCTGCGCTGTCGACTGGCTGGTCCGGCCGTGAACGTCTCGACCAGCGCCAGTTGTGCCGCCTTCGGCTCGCTCGCAACGGAGTGGGCGAACGCCGCGATTGCCAGGCGCGCACGCGCGTCCCAGTCCTGGCCTGCACGCTGGGCGCTGATGATCTTCTTCGTAAGGCTCCGCACGACCACGTCATAGGTGCGGATGAAACAGTCTTCCTTGCCGGAGAACTGCTCGTAGAAGGTGCGGGTGGAGACGCCGGCCAGCGCAGTCAACCTGCGCATGGTGACCGCGCCGTATCCGCCTTCGGCCGCGGCCTCTACCATCGCCCTGTACAGCCTCGCCCTCTGGTGCGAGGCGACCTGTTCGGGCGCGGGGCCACCCGGCCGCGGTTGCAATTGCTCAAACAGGGATTCCAGCGGCACGGGTCGCGCTCGACCCGTCAACTCGGCCATTTCCTCTCCTTCCGGTTTCCCGGGGCCGCTACCCACTCACGGGACATTTCAAGCGCTAAAAACGGATCTGGCTTCTGGACGAGCCGAGCGCCCCGGCCATCGCGCCGCGCGCCGCGCGTCTACGCTTGGATGCTTGCCTGCGTCTGCAGGCCGGTCTCGGGCCCGATGATCGAGCGCTCTCCTGCCTCCGTCCAAATCACCTGCTCGCGTCCCGGCCCGACGCCGATCAACGCCACCGGTGCGCCCGTGTGCTCCTCGATGAACCCGATGTACTCCCGCGCCGCCTCCGGCAGATCCGACAGCGTCCGGCACTCCCCCAGATCCTCGCTCCAGCCGCGCAGCTCGGTCAGCTCCGCGCTCGCGTGGTGCAGCACCGTCTGGTGGTAGGGGAAGTCCTCGAACTCAGCGTCCTCTGCCCCGCGGTAGGAAGTGCACACCTGCACGCGGTCGAGGCCCGAGAGCACGTCAAGCTTGGTCAACACGAGCGCCGTCATCGTGTTCAACCGCGCCGCGTAGCGCAACGCGACGAGGTCGAGCCAGCCGGTTCGTCGCGGCCGGCCCGTCGTGGTGCCAAACTCGCCGCCGCGGGTGCGGATCGTCTCGCCCATCTCGTCGTGCAGCTCGCTGGGAAAGGGGCCGGCGCCGACACGGGTTGTGTAGGCCTTTGAGATGCCCCACACCTCATCCACGTCCTTGGGCCCGACGCCGGTGCCCACACACGCCGCGCCTGAGAGCGGGTTGGAGGAGGTCACGAACGGATATGTGCCGTGGTCGATGTCGAGCATCGCCCCTTGCGCTCCCTCGAATATCACCTTCTGGCCTTCGTCGAGCAGCTCCCACATCAGTCGCGAGGTGTCGGCGATGTGCTGCTCCAGGCGATGGCCGTAGGTCAGGTATTCCTCGGTCATCGTGTGCAGGTCCAACGACGGGTCCTTCTCAAACGGCCGCAGCGACAGCCGCTTGGGCTCCATCGCGGCGACGATCTTCTTCTTGAGGATCTTCTCGTCGAGCAGATCCTGCAGGCGGATGCCCAGGCGCGCCGCCTTGTCGGCGTAGCACGGCCCGATCCCACGCCGCGTGGTCCCGATCTGCAGCGAGCCGAGTTTGGCCTCGCCCGCCGAGTCGAGCAGCAGGTGGTAGGGCATGATCAGGTGGGCGTTCGCGGAGATGCGCAGGCCGCCGACGTCGACGCGGCGCGCGCGCAGAGCGTCGAGCTCGCCGATCAGCACCTTCGGGTCGATCACCACGCCGTTGCCGATCACGCAGCGCTTGCCCGGGTAGAGGATCCCCGACGGGATCAGGTGGAGCTTCCACTCCTCGCCGTCGCGCACGATCGTGTGGCCGGCGTTGTTGCCGCCCTGAAAGCGCACGACCGCGTCGACCTGCTCGGCGAGCAGGTCGGTGATCTTTCCCTTCCCCTCGTCGCCCCACTGGGCGCCTACGATCACGATTCCGGGCATGTGCGGCTCA
>DASUIH010000038.1:0-20579 GCA_036279855.1 Solirubrobacteraceae bacterium
TGCCCCAAGCACAAGGCCAAAACCAAGCACAAGAAGCACAACAAGAAGAAATGACATGGCCGCATCCGCGAGCACAGCAACACCGCTCGCACACAGCCGCGCGCGCATGGAGGACATCCAACGCGCGCGGCTACTCGCGGCCGTAGCGGAGGTCGCGGTCGAGCAAGGCGCAGGCAACGTGACGGTCGCACAGATCGTCACGCGCGCCGGCGTCTCCCGCCGCACCTTCTACGACCTGTTTAACGACTGCAACGACTGCCTGTTGGCGGCGATCGCGGAGGCCAACGAGCGCTTGACGCGTCACGTGCTCGACCACTACGACCCGCAGTCTCCGTGGGCGCGGCGGCTCCGAAGCGGCCTTGCCGCGGTGCTGTCGTTTCTCGACGCCGAGCCGGGCGCGAGCCTGCTGCTGCTCGCCGGGTCGCTCGGGGCGCTTGCGGGCGCGCAAGAGCAGCGTGAGCTGATACTCGCACGGATCGCCGCCGTTGTGGACGAAGGGCGAGCGCTGACCAAGGCCGGTCCGGGGCTGCCACCGCTCACGGCCGAGGGGGTCGTCGGCGGGGCGCTGTCGGTTCTGCACACACGGCTGTCGCGCCCGCGGCACGAGCCGGCGGTCGAGTTGCTCGGGCCGCTGATGAGCATGATCGTCCTGCCCTACCTGGGCGCGGCGGCGGCGCGGCGCGAGTTGAAAGGCTCGCCGCCGCGAGCCGAGCCGGTTCGCCGCCACGCCAGCAACCCGCTGGGGGGGCTCGGCATGCGCCTCACCTATCGCACGGTGCGCGTACTGGCGGCGGTAGCGGCGAACCCGGGCGCGTCCAACGTCGTCGTCGCACGCGCGGCCGAGGTGCTCGACCAGGGGCAGATGTCGAAGCTGCTTGCGCGCCTGCACAACCTGGGCCTGATCGAGAACGCCGGCGGCGGGGCGGTGCGCGGCGCCGCCAACGCGTGGGCATTGACTGTCCGTGGCCGTGAGGTACAGGCGGCGCTGGCCAGTCGCTCGGCCTGAGAGCCCCTTTCTAGTGCGGGTACGCCCGGCTACGGCCGAACGCGCATTTCGAAAGCGGTTCTGAGCGATGAACATTTGCCTGCGCTTTAGAACGCGCGGCTAGATTTCGGCGCGAATGACTGCAGGTGCCAGGAGGGAAGCGTCTACCGACTCACGCGGCAATGGGGCCCAGACGCGTGCGCGAGCACGTCTGTCCGTGCGCGCGCTGCCCGTTCTCGCCCTACCGGCGTTGGGACTGGCACTGCTCAGCGGCTGTGGCGGCTCCTCCAGCTCGACCGCCTCCTCCGTCCCCGCCTCGCCCGCTGCCGCCGCTGAGACCGCGAGCGTCTCCACCGCCGACGCGGTTGCCACTGTCGCCGGCGTCCCGATCGCCAAGACGAGCTACGAACACTGGCTGACGGTCGAGCAGAACCTTGGCACGCAGAGCAGCCCCAGCCACCAGGCGCTTGGCTTCCTGATCACCTCCGAGTGGGTGCTCGGCGAGGCGGCATCGCGCCACATCTCCCTGTCTGAATCGGAAGTCAGGCGCCGCTTCGCCCAGCTTGTCCACCAGAGCTTTCCCAAGGCCGGCTCACTACAGAAGTACCTCGCCAAGTCCGGGGAGACAGAAGCCGACCTGCTGGCGCGAATCAAGGTCGAACTGCTTGCCTCGCACATCGCCGCGAAGGTGACGGCCGGCAGCGGATCCTCGCAGCGCAGTGCGCTGCTGACCGGCTTTGAGCGCAATTTCCAATCGCATTGGAAGCGTCTGACCAGCTGCGATTCGGGCTACGTGATGGAAGACTGCAAGCAGTACAAAGGCAAGCCGGAAAACTCGACCGCGAACAGCGCGACCAGCCACGCCCACAGCAGCTCCACGGCGGCCGCAAGCGGCGAGGTCTACACCGCTCCGGGCGCGTTTTCGCTCTCAAGCCCCGAATTCGATCGCAACGGCCCGATCCCAGCAGAATTCACCTGTGCCGGCAAGGGGATATCGCCACCGCTGTCGTGGCAGAAAGTGCCGGCCAAGGCGGCCGCGTTGATCCTGTTCGTGATCGATGACAGCTCATCGGGCAAGTCCGGCGGCATCCGCTGGGTGGTCGGCAACATCGACCCGAGCTCGACCGGCGTCGCGGCCGGCCAGACGCCGGCGGGCGGAGTCCTTGGCACCAACACCGTCGGCAAGGTCGGCTATTCGGCGATCTGTCCCGATCGCGGCAAGAGCGACACGATCGAGCTCGTGATGTACGCCATGTCCAAGAAGCTGAAAATCTCCACCGGCTTTGACCCGACGAGCGCCGAGGCGGAATACGGCCAGCACAAACTGCTGCTCGGCCAGGCCGCCGTCACCTACGGCATCGCCTCGCGCTAGCACCTCGCGCTGGCCGTCGGCCGGCTGGCGGCCAACGATCGCGCTGGCCGTCAGTCATCGCGCCGACGCTCAGCCGTCGGCACCGCGTTGCCGCAAGAAGCGCTGGAATTCGCGCGCGATCAAATCCCCCGACGGCAGGTCCTGCGGGCGCAGCGGCGACTCCTCGCTCTCAGCCTCGGCGCGGCGCTCCAGCCGCTCCACGAACGCTTGGATGTCCGGGTCTGATTGGACCGCCAGGCCGACCTGGTGCTCGTACTCGCCCGCCGCCTCCTCCATCTCGCTGACGTCGATCGACACGCCGACCATCAGCTCCAGCTTGCGCAGCAGCGCCAGCGCGGCCTTCGGCGACGCAGCCGCTGCCACGTAGTGGGGGACGCTCGCCCAGATGCTCGCCGACGGCAGGCCCGCTTCGGCGCAGCCGGCGTGCAGCACGCCGACGATCCCGGTCGGCCCCTCGTAGCGGCTCGATTTCAGGCCGAGGCGCTGCAGCAGCTCCGGGTCCGAGGCAAAGCCTGTCATCGCAACGGGCTGCGAGTGGGGCACATCGGCGAGCAGGCCGCCGAGCGTGACGATCAGCTGCACGCCAAGCGCCTCGGCCAGGTCCACGATCAGCGAGCTGAACGAGCGCCAGCGCATCGACGGCTCGGCCCCTTGCAGGATCACCAGGTCGCGCGGCGCGCGCGGCGCCCGAGCTTCGAGGATCTCGACTGACGGCCAGGAGATCACACGTGCCTGCGTCTCGTTGATCTGCACGTGCGGGCGGTTGGCTTGGAAGTCGTAGAACTCCTCGGTGTCCACCTGGGCGAAGCGCTTGGCGTCAAGCGCCTGCGCCAGGAAGCTGGTGGCGGTCGAGGCGGCGTCGCCGGCGTCGTTCCAGCCTTGGAAGGAGCAGACCATCGCCGGGGCCCTCAGGCCGTCGGGGCGGCGCTCCCAGATCAACGGCTGCATCCGAACCACCGTACATCATGGAGCGCAAATGTCCGTAGGCATCGAGACGCAGAGGATTGCCATGCTGCGCGACGGCGAGACCGTCGACGCGGTGTTCGCGTGTACGCGCAAGCAACGCCTGCTCACGCGCGCCGGCGACCCCTACCTGGCGCTTGAGCTGCGCGATTCAAGCGGGACGCTGCCGGCGCGCGCCTTCCGCGACGCCGACCTGCTCGCCGGCGCCTTCGAGCGCGGCGACCTCGTGCGCGCGCGGGGGCGTGTCGAGCGCTTCCGCGGCGACCTGCAGCTGGCGCTGGAGCGCGTCGAGCGCGTCGAGCTGACAGCCGAGGACGCGGCTCGCTTCCTGCCGGTCTCGCGCCGCGACATCCAGGAGCTGGAAGGGTTCTTCGAACACCTTGTACGCGAGGTCTACGACCCCCCTTTGCGCGCCCTGCTCGATTCGATCCTCGCCGACCGCGAGCTGTGTGCGCAGCTGCGTCGTGCGCCCTGCTCGCTGCCGGCACCGGCCGGCGCGGGCGGCGGCGCCCGCCAAGGCTTGCACCACGCCTTCCTCGGCGGGCTGCTTGAGCACACCGTCGCCGTCGCGCAGCTGGCGCTGGAGCTGTGCGCGATCCACCCGCGCCTGGACCGCGACCTGCTGCTGTGCGCGGCGCTCGCGCACGACATCGGCAAGACGCGCGAATACGCCTATGGAGCGGAGATTGCTTTGAGCGAAGAGGGCCGCATGCTCGGGCACGTGGAGCTTGGCCTGCGCATCCTCGCCGCGCACGCCCCCGCCTCGCTGACGGGCGAGCGGCGCCTGGCCCTCGAACACTGCGTGCTCGCTCACCACGGCGATCGCGGCACCGGCCAGCGGCCGGCATCGGCTGAGGCGCTCGCCCTGCAACGCCTGAACGCGCTCGACGCCTCCGTAAAGGGGGGGTTCGAGAGCGGGTTGTAAATCCGAGCGTGGGTGTAATCCCTTAAGTCGCATACCGCGTCTGCCGATCATCAATTCGTGGCCGACTCCACCTCGACCCCTGCAAAGGGAGCATCCGTCACCGAGCTGGCGCCGCGCCAGGCGCCCGACGGCGGCGAGGGCTCCGAGCAGAGCCCACCGATCCGCGCGCAGGCGCTGACGCCGGCCTCGCTGGAAAGCCGGCCGGGGCGGCTGATCGGCGACGTCGTGGTCGAACTCGGCTTCGCCACCCGCGAGAGGGTCGAGGACGCCGTCGAGCTGGCGCGCGCGCAGCGCAAGCCGACCGGACAGGTGCTGGTCGAGCAGGGGATTCTGCGCCACGACCAGCTTGCCCGCGTGGTCGCCGAACGCTACGGCCTGGACTACATCGACCTGTCCGTCTACGAGCTGGACATGGGGGCGGTCAACCTGATCGAGATGGAGGCGATCCGCCGCTACCAGGCGGTGCCGGTCGGCTTCCTGGAGGACGGCACGGTGCTGCTGGCGATGGCCGACCCCACCAACGTGCTGACCGTCGATGACGTGGCGATGCTGACCGGGCGCAGGGTGCGCGCGGCGGCCGCCTCGATTGAGGACCTGAACATCCTGATAACGCGTCTCTCGCGCGTGGAACAGTCGGTCGAGGCGATCGCCGAGCAGGACTCAGAGCCCGAGCCGGACCTGCACGTGGACGAGGCCGACAAGGACGCGCCGGTGATCAAGCTCGTGCACTCGATCATCGCCGAAGCCGTCGAGCAGGGGGCCTCGGACATCCACATCGACCCGGGCGAGGAGGACATGCGGGTGCTGCTGCGCGTCGATGGCGTGCTCAACCAGACGGCGACGCTGAAGCGCTCGATGGCCGCGAGCGTGATCTCGCGCGTGAAGATCATGGGCGAGATGGACATCTCCGAGCGACGCGTGCCCCAGGACGGCCGCTTCGCGTTGAACGTCGCCGGGCGCCGCGTGGACGTGCGCGTGACGACGCTGCCGCTGATCCACGGCGAGGGCGCCTACCTGCGCATCCTCGACCAGGGGGCCACGGTCCGAGAGCTTGAGTCGCTCGGCATGCAGCGCACCGAGCAGGACCGCTTCGCCTATGCGATCGGCCGCCCCAACGGGGCGGTGCTCGTGTGCGGGCCGACCGGCAGCGGCAAGTCCACCACCCTTTATGCCGCGCTCGACGCGATCAACGACGGCACCCGCTCGATCCTGACGATCGAGGATCCCGTCGAGTCGCGGATCATGGGCGTCAAGCAGATGCAGGTGGCGCCGAAGGCGGGCATGACCTTCGCCGGCGGCCTGCGCGCGATGCTCAGAGCCGATCCCGACGTGATCATGGTCGGCGAGATTCGCGACCGCGAAACGGCCCACATCGCCGTCGAGGCAGCTTTGACCGGACACCTGGTGCTCTCGACGCTTCACACCCGAGACGCGCCGAGCGCGCTCGGCCGCCTGATCGACATGGGGATCGAGCCGTTCCTCATCTCCTCGGCGATCGACTGCATCGTCGCGCAGCGGCTGGTGCGGATGCTGTGCCCGCACTGCAAGCAGCCGAGCAAGGCACCGGAGACGCTGCTGGCCGAGTACGGCCTGTACGCGGGCGAGGCGTTCGAGCCGGGCGGCTGCACGCGCTGCGGCCAAAGCGGCTATCGCGGCCGCATCGGCATCTACGAGGTGATGCCGATCAACGAAGACGTCCGCAAGCTGGTGCTCGACCGCGCCTCCGTGGACGAGATCGCCGCGGCTGCCGAACGCGGCGGCATGCGCCGCATGCGCGAGGACGGCATCGCCAAGGTGCGCGCCGGCCAGACGTCGATCGCCGAGATCGAGCGCCTGACCGCGAGCATGCTGTAGGGGCTGTTCCAACCGGCACATGTGCCGGTTGGCGACGGGGCTTTTCAGGTAGGCGTAGGTGACGGTCAGCGGGTCAACGCGCGGCTGAAAGCCGGCTATTCGCTGAGGCGCTTTCACGGTCAGGCGCTGGTGATCCTGCGCGCGCTCAAGCGCTACGGCCTGATCGTCGCCGACAGTGGCTCGCCCTGGTACATCACCGGGGCTCCGAATCCAGGCTGGAACAACGAAGACCTCGACCAGCTGAGACCGTGCCGGCGTCGGCGTTCGAAGCGGTGCGGACCGGGCCGATCGGGCGCCGTGGTTGGCTCAGTACGGCGCGCGAAGCTTCGGCAGCATCGGAAAGTGCCGTATGTTCGTAGTCAGAAGGTCGGCGCCATGAACGACGGCGGTGGCCGCGATCAAGTAGTCCGCGTCATCGGTGCCGCTGTGAGACTTGCGGTGTCCACGCGCCATCCGGGCGGCCTCGCGGGCAATGGCTTCATCGACCGGCAGCCACTCCAGCGACGAGCAGAACAGCTCCAACACCTCGGCCTCCTCCGCGCGTACGCCCGCCAGCAGCTCAAAGCGCACGATCTCGCTGGCCACGAGCGCGTGGCCTTCAACGAGCAGACGATCCAGCAGTTCGACCGCGGTCGGCGTCCCGCGCAGATGGTCTACGGCGACGCTCGTGTCGAGCAGCTTCACCGCAGCCCGACGCGTGCCAGGCGCTCGCTCAGATCCCCCCGGATCGAATCGACGTACTCGCTTCCGCTCAGCTCACGCCCCTGCCAGGAGCCGGCGCTTGCCCGCAACGCCCTTCGTCTGTCCTCGATCGAGATTGTGCCGAGCTCGGCACGGATCGAGCGCCGGATCAACTCGGATCGGGTGGCTCCTGTACGTCGAGCGGCTGCGTCGAGCAACTGCAGCTCCTCATCGCCGAGGTACACCTGTGTGCGGCCCACGACACCACTATACACCGCCGGAAGGGCGCACTGACAGCAGCGCGGAAAAGCCTCGGTCCAGCTTCAGCTGCGGTCGCCGGCTGCCGTCTCGCGCTGCGCGAACGCGTCCTGGGCCTGAGCCTGGGGCGCTGACGCCTGCGTCTGCTCAACCGGGCGCGCCTGCTCGGCCGGCACCGGCGGCAGCGTCGGCTGGCTCTCGCCGTTGATCGACTGCTTGAACTCGCGCAGCCCGCTACCGAGCGAGCGGCCGATCTCGGGCAGGCGCCGCGCGCCGAACACGAGCAGCAGGATCACGACGAGGAACGCTATGTGGAGGGGATTGTCGAGTCCCATACCGCAAGTCTACGGCGAATCGCGCGCGTTCTCGCCACTCTCCTCGCCGGCGCCGCGCAGCGTCGAGCGGACCAGCTCGAAAGCGACGAACAGGATCAGG
The DNA here is from genome assembly GCA_036279855.1 of Solirubrobacteraceae bacterium. Lineage (GTDB taxonomy): Bacteria > Actinomycetota > Thermoleophilia > Solirubrobacterales > Solirubrobacteraceae > Palsa-744. The sequence goes on from DASUIH010000038.1 coordinate 7,474, forward strand.
ATCGCGAAGGCGATCCGCAGCACCTGACCGGACAGCGCGTTGGCCAAGGCGACGCCCGCGATCGCCCCCGCCAGCGACAGCCCGCCCATCACGATCGCGTCGTCGCGCCGGACGTTGCCGTAGCGGTTCTGGCGGATCGTGCCGACGATCGCCACCGGCACGATCGCCAGCAGCGAAGTGGCCTCGGCCTGGTGCTGGCCCAGTTTCATGAACAGCACCAGCCCCGGCACGAACAGCACACCGCCGCCGACGCCGAGCAGGCCGGCGATCACGCCGCCGGCAAGGCCGATCAGGATCGCGCCGATCACTTCAGCAGCAACTCCACGGCTGTCGCCACCAGCAGCGCCGCGAACAGCAGCGATATCTCGCGCGTGCGAATGCGCTGCTGCAGCCAGGTGCCGATCAGCACGCCGCCGACGGCCGGTATCCCGATCAGCAGGCCGTCGTCGACGTGGACGTTGCCGTACGTCGCCTGCACGATCACCGTGAAGGAGGCGATCACGATGATCGCCGCCAGCGAGGTGGCGGTCGCACGGCGGCTGTCGTAGGCAAGCCACAGCACCAGCAGCGGCACCATCACCGAGCCGCCGCCGACGCCAAACAACCCGCTGAAGGCGCCGGCCGCTGTGCCGAGCGTCGCGAGCTTGAGCGCGCGCCCCCGCTCCATGTCGCGCAGGCTGGCCGTGCTCACAGGGGCTCGTTGTCGCGGATGCAGGGAATAGGGGGCGAATCCGGCGGCACGGCCCGCCATACTAAGGATCGTGCCCCCCGCTGCCACCCTGGTGGAGGCGCTGGAGCCGCTCCGCGCCGATCCAGCCCATAGCGCAGTCCTGCTCGACATCGACGGAACGCTCGCGCCGATCGTGCGCCACGCTGCCGATGCGCACGTGCCCGAGGCCACGCGCACGCTGCTGATCGAGATCTCTCGGCGCTATGGCCTGGTCGGCTGCGTCAGCGGTCGTCGTGCCAGCACGGCGCGCCAGATCGTCGCGATCGGATCGATCGTCTACGTCGGCAACCATGGCGGCGAGCTGCTGCGCCCGGGCGCCATCCGCCCTGAGCTGGACCCGGACATGAGTGCCTGGTCGGAGCGGGTGCGGGCGTTTGCCGAGCAGGCCTATACGCCGGAGCTGCGCCGGGTGCGGGTGCGCAGCGAGGACAAGGGGGCGATCGCCGCCTTTCACTGGCGCGGCGTCCCTGACGAGGAGGCCGCGGCGGTGCTCGTGAGCGAGATCGCCGAGCGTGCCGAGCAGGAGGGCTTCGTCGTGCACTGGGGTCGCAAGGTGCTTGAGGTGCGCCCGCCGGTCGCGCTCGACAAGGGCCTTGGCATCACAGCGCTCTTGCAAAGCGCGGCCGGCGACGGCTCGCGGGTCACGAGCGCTATGTACGCCGGTGACGACACGACCGATGTCGACGCGTTCAACGCGCTGCACAGGCTGGTGGCAGACGGCACGCTGCAGCGAGCAGTGTGCGTCGCGGTTGGCTCCGAGGAGACGCCGCCGGAGCTGCGCCAGGGGGCCGATCTGGCGATCGACGGCCAGAACGGGGTACGCGGGCTGCTTGAGGCGTTGCTGTAGGTGTAGGTGCACTTCGTCGACTTCCTCAGAGCGACCGTCCTGCTCAGCGCGGCGGCCGCGACAGCGCTCGTGCTGGTAACGGTGCTATCGGCGGCGCCGGTGGGTCAAGGCGCGATCGTGCCCGTGTCGGCCGGCTGGTGGCTGCTGGCGGCCGTGATCGGTCTGTGGCTCGGCCGCCGCGCCGAAGTCAACCCGCCGATCACACGGCTGCTCGGCGAGGCGCGCGCCAGCACCGCGCTGCCCGAGCACCGACCGGGCGCGACCCTGTTCAACCGGCTGTGGCCGCTGCTGCTGTTCACGGTCGTGGCCGGCGGCCTGGCTTTCTTGGCGCCGCAGATCCCCGGCATCGGCGCCGGCTTCCCGATTGTGCTGGCGTTCTGGTGGCGCCGCCAGGACGCCGCGGTGGAGGCGATCGAGGAGCGCGACGGCGTGCGCTTTCACGTCGTGCACAGCTCGCCGCTGCGCTCGATCGCGCTCGTTCGCACGCCCGGCTTCAAGGCGTTTCGCCCGGAGCGGATCGACGGCGCCGTCACCTGAGCCGATGCTCGACGTGCTGATCGTCTCGCTCGGCTCGACCGGCGGCTTGCGTGCGGTCGATGACGAGCTGCTGGCCTCGCTGACGCGCGCCGGCGCACGGGTCGATCTAGCCCGTGCCAAGCCGCCGCCGCGCATGCGCACGCTGATGCTGACCGACCTGGCCTGGGCGCTTGCCGCCCGCCGCGCCGCCCGCGAGGCGCTCGCACGCGAGCAAGCGCGAGCGGTGGTCTACTCGACCACGACCGCCGCGCTGCTGTGGCCGCGACCGGGGGCGATCCGCTTCGACGCGCTTGCCGCCGCCAATCGTCCGGGTCGCCACGGGCTGTGGCAGCGGCCGCTGGAGCGGCGGCGGTTGCGTGAAGCGACGCTGCTGCTGCCGCAGAGCGAGGGAGCGCTAGTTGAGCGAGCTTGCGGGAAGGGGGGTGTTAGAGCTCCAGGGAAGGGGGGTGTTCATAGAAAAACTCGCTTCGAGCATGGGGGGGTGTTGGTTGTGCCGGTGCCGGTAGAGCCTTCGCGTCGGGACACGTTGCCGCCAGGGGAGCGCGACATCGCTGTCATTACCTACGCCGCCAATCCGCGCAAGAAGGGCCTGGATCTACTGCTGGCCGCGTGGGAGAAGGTGCGCCGCCCGGGCGAGGAGCTGTGGGTCGCGGGAGTGTCGGAGGGCGAGCTACGCGCGCAGGGCTTCGTCTTGCCGGCGCAGGCGGTACGCGTTGTCGGCTCGTTGCCCGGCGAGCAATACCGGGCGCTGCTTTGCCGCGCGCGCGTATACGCCTGCGCCGCCCGTCGCGAGGACTACGGCATCGCCCAGCTGGAGGCGCTTGCCGACGGCTGCCTGCTGGTAACTGTTCCCTCGCCCGGCCCTTATGTGGCGCTGGCGCCGGCGCGCGAGCTGGACCCACGATTGGTGGGTGAGGACCTTGGCACGGGGCTGCGCACGGCTTTGGACTACCCGCTCCCCGACTACGCCGCGCGTGCGTTGGCCGCGATCGCTCCCTATCGCCGCGACGCGGTCGACGGGCTGGTTGCGCGCGAGCTGGTTGCACGCCTGAGCTAGTTGTAGTTCCTAGGAGCTACAGCTAGTCGGCGCCGCGAGCTGTTTACGGCCCGCCGGCGTGGACACGCTTGCGCAGCGGCCCGAACTCGCTCCAGCCGCGCGTGTTCGCGACCTGCTCGGCGCTCAGCCAGGCGCGTCGCGCGGTCGCCACGCCCCAGCGGATTTCCGCCAAGCGCTCGACGCCGTGCGCGTCGGAGTCGATCAGGATGCGCACCCCGGCCTGCGCGGCGGCGCGGGCGTTCAGCTCGTTGAGATCGCGGCGGTCGGGGTTGGCGTTGATCTCAAGCATCGTGCCGGTGCGCGCCGCGGCCTCGATCACGGCGACAAGGTCGAGCGCGTAGGGCTCGCGCCGCTCGATCTTGCGTCCGGTCGGATGGCCGATCGCATCGACCAGCGGATGCTCGATCGCGGCGATCACGCGCGCGGTCATCGCCTGCTCCGACATCGAGAAAGACGTGTGAACGCTGGCGATCACCCAATCCAGCCGCGCCAGCAGCTCGTCCTCGTAGTCGAGCGAGCCGTCAGGCAGGATGTTGACCTCGCTGCCGGCCAGCAGCTGGATCCCATCGATCTGGGCGTCGGCTTCGTGCACAAGCTCGATCTGGCGTCGCAGCTGCTCGGGCGATACCTCGTCGCCGAAGCCGTGCGAGGCGGAATGGTCGGTTATCGCCAGGTACTCATAGCCCAGCGCGCGCGCGGCCAGCGCCATCTGCTCGATCGTGTCGCGGCCGTCAGAGGCGACGGTGTGGCAGTGCAGGTCGCCCTTGAGGTCGGCGGTCTCGACCAGCTTTGGCAGCCCGCCGCCACCGCCGTTGCTGCCACCTCCTGCCGCGGCGGCCAGCTCGCCACGGTTCTCGCGTAGCTCCGGCTCGATGTAAGCCAGGCCGAGCAGCCCGTAGACCTCGGCCTCGCCCGCGCAGGTGCGGGTCGTGCCGCTTGCGTCATCGAGTACGCCGTACTCGGAGACGTGCAGCCCACGGCGCACCGCCGCTTCGCGCAGCGCCGCGTTGTGCCTGCCCGAGCCGGTGAAGTGCTGCAGCAAGTTGCCGAGCTGGTCGGGCTTGGCGATGCGCAGATCGACGCTCGCGCCGGAGTGCGTCCTGGCTCTGGCGCCGGCCTTGCCGGCCGTCGTGACGCTCTCTATCTCCGGCAGCTTGGCCAGGCTCTTGGCCAGCGTTACCGGCTTGGTCGTGACCGCCACCAGGTCGAGGTCCTTGACGCTGTCGGCCAGCCGCCGCGCCGAGCCGGCGAGCAGCACTTGCGTGCCGGCGCCGCCGCGCTCGCTGAGCTGCTCGGCCAACGTTCGGCCGAGCGCCAGCGCCTTCGGCAGCAGCAGCCGCGGCGCTCTGCGCTCGGCCGGGTCGGCTGGGATCCGGTTGAGCGCCTCGATCACGCTTGTCTCGAACTTGGCGCCCAACCCGCGCACGCCGCGCAGCCGGCCGGCCAGCGCCGCCTCGCGCAGGGTCTTTAGCGAGTCGATCCCCAGCTCGGAGTGAAGCAGCCGCGCGCGCTTTGGGCCGAGGCCGGGCAGGCGCGTGAGGTCGATCAGGCCGGCAGGGATGCGGGTGCGCAGCTTCTCGGCGGCCGGGATCGTGCCGGTGTCCAGCAGCGCGACGATCTTCTCCTGCAGCGTGGCGCCGATGCCGCGCAGCTCGATCGCCTTTCCTGCGCGCGCCAGCGCTGCCACCGACACGGGCGCCTCGCGCACCGCCTTGGCGCCGCTGCGGTAGGCGACGACGCGATGGACGATCGCCCCGTCCAGCTCGTACAGGTCGCCCAGCTCTTCAAGCGCATCGGCGATCGCGGCGTTCGGCAGCTCGCTCGGCACAGCGATCAGTGGCTCGCGAGCGAGTGTGCGCGGATGCCGAGGACGACGATCCGGTTGGGTGGGAGTCGCAGCGCCGGCCGGCCCGGCACGGCGTAGCGGATCGGCTTAGTCGCGAATGAGCTGTAGATCGTGCTCACGCCCGAATCGCTTGTCACCTTCACCGCGAGCACACGCGGGTCGTGCGAGGTCGAGACGATCCGCGAGCCGACGGGCAGCCACCTGTGCAGGAACAGCAGCGCCTTGCCCAGCGGCCGCATCGTCACGCTGCCGTCGGCGCCGAACACGAGCGGGTCGTAGCTGGTGCCGGCGGAGTGAAAGCGCACCTGCTGAAAGCCGGCGAGCAGCGCGGCGATCACGTAGCGCACCGCCCAAACGCCCGACACCGGCGCGTCGGAAACGCCGGGCCGGCCGCCGCAGGAGGCGCTGTTGGTCTCTGAGACGACGGCGGGCCGTCCGATCGAGTGCGCCAGGCGCGCGAGCCACGAGAGCTTTTCGGCCATGCCGACGCTGGCGTGAGCGGAGAGCAGATGCGCCGCTGTCGCCGACAGCCCGCCTTTGCCACAGGGGGCGACGGTCGGATAGCCGTGCGCATCGACCTGTGCGGGAGGATCGGCGCGCAGCGCGGCTTCGGTGGCCGCGCGCCAGCCGGTGCCGGCCAGGTCGGGGCCCTCCAGGCGAACCTGACCCAGCTGCGCTCGCCGGGCGTCCCATTCGCCGAAGAAGCGGGTCGCCGTCCACGGCGGCGAGCGAAACGACGGGACGATGAAGCCCGGTTCGTTGGGGATGATGTGGCTGATCGTGTACAGGTCAGGCTCGTTGCCCAGCGAGAAGCTCAGCTGGCTGGTGGGGATCGCCTGCTGCGCCGCCGCGATCGTCGCCTGCTCGTCGGCGAGCGAGCCGCTCGCGAAATTCAGCCCGACCGTGACCGTGACGCCGGTTTCGCGTGCCAGGCAGCCGAGCGTGGTCCACAACGAAGGCGGGATGTCGTAGTGGTAGGCGGCGGTCGGGCCGGCGAGGTCCTGCGAGTCGCCGCCGATCCGAATCGCCGGCGAGCCAAGCTCGCGCAACGTCGCGATCAGGGCTGGGCCAGGGCACGGCGCGGTGCCAAGCGCTCGCTGCAGCAGCGGGTACTCGATCGACAGGCCGAAAGGGGACTCGCCCACCAGCGCCGATCGCCCCGGCGCCAAAGGGTCCGGCGGCTCCGGGAAGCGAGCGTGCGTGGTGGCCGCCGCCGCCCCTGTCCAGAGGCCACAGACGCTCGCGATTGCCAACAACCTCCGCATCGGCGCAGAATAGCCAGGCGGCGCGACGCCAGCGGGGGCTTCGCTACGCTGAGCGTGGGTGGGATTCCTCGGACGCGCCAATCGCACGCTCGTGCTGCTCGGCTGCCTGCTGGCGGTCGCGCTTGCGGCCGCCGCAGCCGCTCAGGCGCAGCCGCGCTTCGGGCTCTCCGACTACGAACCGAAAAACTTCGCCGATCCGCGCGTGACGCAGCTCGGCATCCATCTGGCTCGCGATGTGGTGCCGTGGGACGCGGCGCTGCGCAAGAGCGAGCGCGTGGGAGTCAGCGAATGGCTTACCGACGTGCGCAAGCACCACCTGATCCCGTTCATCACCTTCGAAAGCTCCCCGGTCAGCCGCCGTGCGCCGAGCCCCGGCAGCTACCTGCACGCGTTCCTGGCCTTCCGCAAGCTGTTCCCGTGGGTGAAGGAGTTCTCCCCCTGGGACGAGGCCAACCACTCCAGCCAGCCGATCGATCGCAACCCCCACCGCGGCGCCGAGTACTACAACGCGATGGCTGCGCACTGCCCGGGCTGCGAGGTGACGGCGCCGGACCTGCTCGACTCCGACGCGAACTTCGAACGCTGGGCGCTGCAGTTCGCCCACTACGCGCATCCCTATCCGAAGATCTGGCCGTTCAACCCGTATTCGAGCATCGGCACCGACAACCCGCGCCGGATCGAACAGATGCTGCGGGCCGTGCGCGGCCAGGTCTGGTTCAGCGAGGTCGGCGGCGTCGTCTGGTGGAAGTTCCGCGGCCGGTTGATCTATCACGGGCCGGCGTACGCCGCGCGCGTGGCGCACAACATCTTCAAATTGGCCGCTATCAGCTCGCGTATCACGCGCATCTACTACTACCACTGGCGCTCGCCGGGGGTGCCGGGTCACATGCCCAGGAAAGCGCGCTGGGACGCCGGCCTGATCGACGCGCACGGGCGCGCGCGACCGGCACTGTGGGTGGTGGCCGAGGAGCTGCACCGCCACATCCAGGGCACGATCCCCAAGGTCTTCTGAGCGCTGCGCCGCTCGGGCGAGCGCGGAAGTAGGGTATGCCGCCGATGAGCGCCGAGCAGACCCTGAGCGGCACCCCCTGGCTGGTGCTGCCGACGTACAACGAGGCCAGGAACATCGAGGCGATCGTGGCTGCAGCGAGCGAGGTGCTGGCGTCGGCCGCCGGCGACTATCGGATCCTGATCGTCGACGACGGCTCGCCTGACGGCACCGGTGAGATCGCCGACCGTCTCAGCCGCGAGCGCGACCAGGTGCAGGTGCTTCACCGCAGCGAGAAGAACGGCATCGGCCCTGCCTATCTGGCCGGTTTCGGCCACGCGCTTGAGCACGGCGCCGGCTATGTGATGGAGATGGACTCCGACTTCTCGCACGACCCGGCCGACCTGGCGCGCCTGCTGACGGCGACCGATCGAAGATCGGCCGGCGACGGCGCGGATCTCGCGCTGGGCTCGCGCTACGTGGCCGGCGGCGGCGTCAGCGACTGGGGGCTGCTGCGCCGCTTCCTCAGCGCGGGCGGATCGACCTACGCCCGCTGGGTGCTCGGCTTGAAGGTCAAGGATCTGACGGGCGGCTTCAAGTGCTTCAGGCGCGAGGTGCTGGAGGCAATCCATTTCGACACCGTGCGCTCACAGGGCTACGCCTTCCAGGTCGAGCTGACCTATCGCGCCGTCAAAGCCGGCTTCCGCGTCGTCGAGGTCCCGATCGTGTTCAAGGACCGCGAGCTGGGCGAGAGCAAGATGTCCTGGCGGATCGCGGCCGAGGCGATGTGGCTGGTGCCAAAGCTCCGTTTTGGCAAGCAGCCGCCGCTCGCGGCTCAGGCGGAGCCGGCAAGCAGCCGATAGAGGAGGCGTGGACGCCTCCTCCTACGCGCTGTACCACGGCGTTCGCCGCACCCGCACAACTCTGAGCGCTTGGCAGCGCCGACCGCTGCCGGTGCTGGTGGGCTGGGTAGCCGGCTCAAGCCTTGCCGCCGCCGGGCTGCTGTGCGCCGTCCTGGTCGTCTCCGCTCTGTCGGTTGGCTATGTGCAGCCGCTGCAGCTGAGCCCGCCGTTCGCCGTCGGCGACCTCGGCGACGCGACCACCGTGCTGTCGCACAACCTGCTGGTGCTGGCGCTGCACGCGATGGCGTGCGTGGCCGGGTTCATCGCCGGCAGCTCGCTGCCGTTGCAGGCACAGAGCAAGAGCGGGCTCTCGCGTTGGGTGCACGAGCACGGCGGCCGCATCGCGATCGCCTTCGTCTTCTGCGCGACGACCTTCTCGCTGAGCGCGCAGGCATACCTCTTGGGCCACACGCTGGCCGGTGTCGCCCACTTCCTGAAAGTGTCGACGGCGCTGCTGTTGGTGGCGGTGCTGCCGCACGCGATCCCGGAGCTGATCGCGCTGTTCCTGCCGCTGGCGGCCTGGATCATCGCCAGCCGCCGCGGCGAGTGGGACCAGCTGCTGGCGGCGACGCTCGTGACGGTGGCGATCGCACTGCCGGTGCTGATAATCGCCGCATTGATCGAGGTCTACGTCTCGCCGCACCTGTTCACGGCGCTGACGGGCATCCACGCGCCGATCGTCGGTCATTGGCAGGGCTGGACAGTGCGGGTCAATTGACCGACGCGCGGTAGTGGGTCGGTCAGGGGCTAGCTAGGTAACACCGACGCGCTACACTTCACTTTGTATAGCGCCAAGAGATCCGATACAAGCGGATAGGAGAATTGCGATGGCAGGCACCCTCAGCGAAGTAACCGACGCCAACTTCCAGGCCGAGGTGATCGAGTCCGAGCAGCCGGTGCTGGTCGACTTCTGGGCACCCTGGTGCGGCCCTTGCCGCGTGGTCGGCCCCGTGCTTGAGGAGATCGCCTCAGAACGCGACGACCTGCGCATCGTCAAGCTCAACGTCGAGGAGAACCAGCAGACGGCGGCGGCCTTCCAGGTGCTCTCGATCCCGACGATGATCCTGTTCAAGGGCGGCCAGGCGGTCAAGACGGTCGTCGGGGCCTACCCGAAGAAGAAGATCGAGGCCGAGCTTCAGCCTGCGCTGGCTTAGTCGCCGGCTGAGGTCAGCGGCGCTGGCTGCACTACGGCGTTGCGGCGCTAGGGCTGGGGCGCTGCTGCATTTGCGGCGTTACAGGCTGCCGCATTACAGCGTTGCGGCACGGCGGTGCTGCGACCCGGCACGGCGGCGTGCCCGTAGGGTGTGTCCCGCATTGACGCGGGCGAAGATCATGCAAAGGGGGGTGTTGGCGCTTCTCGCGCTGGCGCTGTTGGCCCCTGCCGGCGCAAGCGCCGCGTCGGCAGGGCTCGGTCTGGGGCAAGGCCAGATCGACGAAGTTTCGCTGCCGGCGACGAACACGCTGCTGGCGACCCAGCTGCCGGACGGCACGTTCTTGGACCCGCTGCGTGGGCCGATCGGCGGCAGTGGCCTGACGCGGATCGTGTGGGTGGCGTTGCGCCAGGCCAGTCGCCTGAGCGGCAGCGAAGCGGCGATCCGCGTCGCCGCGGCCGAACGTTCGCTGGAAAAAGGGACCGAGCTCGATCAGGTGCTGCCGAAGTGGATCGTGGCGATGGTCTTCTCCGACCACCTGCAGGGCCTGCTCGCCGACCCGGGCCCGCTCGAACGCGAAGAGGCCAATCTCGGCCGCTTGCACGCGTCCGGCACGGCCGATCCCTGCTTTCAGAAGCCCGGCTGCTTCAACAACTACGTGTTGGCCGGGAAGCTGCTCAACCTTGAGCTGGAGCACTCAGGCTTGCGCGCCTCGCGCGTCGGCGCACGCCTGGCCGACCCGCAGCTGCTCGCGCAGACGCTCAGCTGGATGGCGCGCTCGCTGCCGCGCACGACCACCGACACGGCGCGCGTCAACGTGCCTAGAGTCGGCGACTTTAGCGGCGCTGCACTCAGCGACCCGTCCACCTATCCGCTCGCCTACCAAGCGCTGTGCGCGGCCGAGCTGACGCGCGCCACCTATTTGGCCGGCGCTTCCGCCCCCGCGGCGATGCGGCGGCTGGAGATTGCGTCGCTGTGGGATCTGCTTGGCATGACCGCGCCCAACGGCGAGATTTCCTGGTGGGGCCGCGGCCAGGACATCGTCTGGACGATGGCCGCCTCCTTCTACGCGGCGATGCAGGGCAGCGTGCTGGTGGCGCACGAACACCCGCAGCTGGCGGCGCGCCTGCGCCGGCTGGCGCAGGTCGACTTGGCCACGCTGCGGGCGCGGTTGGGTGCCCCGGGCTTTCGTGCGCGGCCGATCGCCGGGGTCACCGGCGGCGCCGGCATCGACACCTACTACGGGCCGGTCGGCACCACTGCGCTTGCGCTCGTGTGGCTGGAGCTGGCACGCGAAGTGGCCCCGCTTGTCGAGGGCCCAGTCGCGCCGCTGCCCGCGGAACAGTCGGGTGCCTGGAGCGCCGACCCGCGCGGTGCTGGCGTGCTCACGCTGCGCAGCGGCGAGGTGTGGCTGGCGGTCAGCTCTCGCCGGGTGGGCACCGACGCGCGCATGGGCTGGGGGCTGCTGCGTGCACTGCGGCGCACCGCGACGGGTGCGTGGGAGGCGCTGCTGCCCGACCGGCCGCTGCTGCCCGGCTACCGGCCGGAGGTGCCATCAGGGCCGCTGCTGCTTGGGGCCAAGGGGGCGCTGGAACCGCGTACCGCCACGGCTGTCGTCGATGCGCGGGGGATCGTTCTGCGTGGGCACTGGGGAACCGGCAAGAAGCCGACGCCGGCCGTCTGGACCTGGGCTGCGACGGGTGGGAGCGTAGGCCTGACCAGCACCTGCCCGAAGGGGGATCGCCTGCGCTTCACCGAGTGGTTGCCGGCCAATGGGCAACTGATGAGCGGCACCAACTGGCTGGCGCGCGGCAGCTTCTCGGTGGGCTTCTCGCTGCCGATAGCGATCTCACCGCTGCCTGGTCGCTACGCGAGTGCGCGCGAGCGGGCGTTGAAGGCCTACAGCGTGACTGTCACCTGTAGAGCCCCGTCGCTGCGGGTGATCTGGAAAGGCGACGAGCCGGCACCGGCCTAAACCCGGCTCAGCGCGATCTCCAGCGCCAGGCCGTCCAGCTCGGTCTGCTCGCTGTAGTCCATCGCCGTGGCGTTGCGCTCGCCGTCGTAATCGACGCTGACTGCGAGCGTCTCGCCGCTGAGATAGCGCTCGTGCTCGCGGGCGGCCGCGATCAGCCGCGGGTCGCCTGCGACCCGCAGCTCGATCCGGTCCTCGACCTGTAGGCCCGCCGTCTTGCGCGCGTTCTGCACAGCGTGCACGATCTCGCGCGAGCGCCCCTCGCGCAGCAGCGAGTCGTCGATCGCCAGCTCCAGCGCGACAGCGTGCGCGCCGTCGCGCTCGACGCTGTAGCCCTCGGGGGGCTTCATGCTCAGCAGCACGTCCTGCGCGGAGAGCGTGTGCTCGCGCCCCCCGACCGATATGCCGATGCCGTTGCCGTCGCGCACGCTCGCGGCGACCGCGCTCGGGTCGAGCGCGGCGATCGCCTCGGCCGCCAGCGGCATCTCTTTGCCGAACAGCGGGCCGAGCGTGCGGTAGTTGGCCTTGACCTCGTACTCGCCCAATTCGTCGGCGGCGAGGACGAAGCGGACCAGGCGCACGTTCAGCTCGTCGCGCACGATCTCGCTGAGCGATTCGATCGCGGCGCGCTCGGCGCCGTCGGCGACGACGACCGCCTCCGCCAGCGGCTGGCGCACCTTGATCTTCGCCTGCGCGCGCGCGCCGAGGCCGAGCCGCACGGTCTCGCGCGCGGTGGCCATCGCTGCTTCCAGCTGCTCGTCGCGCGGCGGCAACGCCTCGCCGAGCGGGAAGTCGCACAGGTGCACGCTGGCCAGCTCGCCGTCGAGGTTGTCGTAGATCTCATCGGCAATGAAAGGGCAGAAAGGGGCAAGCAGCTTGGCGACGATCAGCAGGCACTCGCGCAGCGTGGCGAACGCGGCCTGCTCGCCGTCCCAGAAGCGCCGGCGCGAGCGACGCACGTACCAGTTGGAGAGGTCGTCCACGAGCGCGGCGATCGCCCTCCCGGCGGCGGTGGCGTCGTAGGCGTCCAGGCGCTCGGCGACCAGCTCGGCGGTGGCGGCCGAGCGTGAGAGAGCCCAGCGGTCGAGCTCGCCGCTCGTGCCGTTCTGAGCCCCGTCTTCAAGCGCGTCGCGGTTGGCGTGCGCGTACAGCACGTAGAAGAAGTAGGTGCTCCACAGCTGCTTGAGGAACAGCCGCACCCCCTCGCCGATCGCCTGCTCGGAGAAGCGGTAGCCGTCCCAGGGCTGCTTGGAGGTGAAGAAGTACCAGCGGAACGCGTCGGCGCCATAGCTATCGAGCACCTGCCACGGCTCGACCGTGTTGCCGCGCGACTTGCTCATCTTCTGCCCTTCGCCGTCGAGGATCAGCCCCAAACAGACGACGTTCTCGTACGGCGTCGTGTCGAACAGCAGCGTCGAGACCGCCAGCAGCGAGTAGAACCAGCCGCGCGTCTGGTCGAGCGCCTCGCAGATGAAGTCGGCCGGAAAGCGCTGCTCGAAATGGTCATTGGCAGTGTGCGGGGCGCCGTACTGTGCGAACGGCATCGCGCCCGAGTCAAACCAGACGTCGATCACCTCAAGCGTGCGGATCATCCGCTCGCCGCACTCAGAACACGGGAACGTCACCTCGTCGACGAACGGCCGGTGCGGATCTGCCAGCTCGATGCCGCTCAGCTCGTGCAGCTCCGCGAGCGACCCGACGACATGCTCGTGGCCGGCCTCGCAGCGCCAGACAGGTAGCGGCGTGCCCCAGTAGCGCTCGCGGCTGAGCGCCCAGTCGACGTTGCCCTCGAGCCAGTTGCCGAAGCGGCC
>DASUIH010000039.1:0-39520 GCA_036279855.1 Solirubrobacteraceae bacterium
CCTCCCGGAAGGTCGCGGGAAGGTGGAGCTCGACGACGTCTCGTTCTCCTACGCGTCCGGGCCGCCCGCGCTGCACGACGTCGACCTGGTCGTCGATCCGGGGACCACGGTCGCGCTGGTCGGCGCCACCGGCTCGGGCAAGACCTCGCTGGTGCAGCTGCTGCCGCGGCTCTACGACCCGACGTCGGGCAGCGTGCGGATCGACGGGGCCGACCTGCGCGACGTCGAGCTGTCCTCGCTGCGCCGCGCGATCGCCGTGGTCGACGACGACCCGTTCCTGTTCTCCGACACGGTCGCCAACAACATCGCGTACGCCAAGCCCGACGCCTCGCGCGAGGACATCGAGGCGGCCGCCGAGCGGGCACAGGCGGCCGGGTTCATCGCCGAGCTGCCCGACGGCTACGACACGCGGGTGGGCGAGCGCGGGCTCACGCTCTCCGGCGGGCAGCGCCAGCGGCTGGCGATCGCGCGCGCGCTCGTCGCCAATCCGCGCGTCTTGATCCTCGACGACGCGACCTCCTCCGTCGATGCCTCGACCGAGCAGTCGATCAAGCTGGCGCTGGCCGAGGCGATGGCGGGCCGCACCACGTTCGTGATCGCGCACCGGCTCTCGACGATCGCGCTGGCCGATGAGATAGCCGTGCTCGACCACGGGAGGCTGGTCGCCTACGGCGATCACCGCGAGCTGCTGCAGGCCTCCGAGCTGTACCGCGAAATCTGCGAGAAGGGCCTGCCCGAGAGCGTGTTCATGACAACCGAGACCGTCGAACGCGAGGTGAGCAGCCTGTGAGCGCGCACGGGCAGACAATCGGCCCCCACCCGCCCCGCGGCGGCTCCACCGGAGATCGCCGATGAGCGCGCACGGACGGGTCATGGGCCGGGGCGGGGCGGGCGGGCCTCAATCCCAGTGGGACGGCGAGCGGGCGGCCAAGGGGACGCGCGCGCGCAACCTGCGCGGGCTGATCGCGCTGCTGCGCCCCTACCGGGTGCGCGCGGCGATCACGCTTGTGGCGCTGCTGATCGGCACCGGCGCTTCGTTGGCGCCACCGCTGCTGGCCAGGGCCGCGATCGACAGCGGCATCGAAAAGCACGACACGACCACGCTGGCGCTGATCGTCCTCGCCTTCCTCGGCGCCGCCGCGCTGTTGTGGGTGATGACCTACGTGCAGACCTACCTGGTCGGCTGGGTCGGCCAGCGCGTGCTCGCCGACCTGCGCATCCGTATCTTCAAGCACCTGCAGACGCTGCCGATCGGCTTCTATGAGAGCCGGCCTGCCGGCGTCCTGATCTCGCGCATCACCAACGACGTCGAGGCGCTCGACTCGCTCGTGACCGACTCGGTCGTGACCTTGTTCCAGTCGAGTCTGGTGCTGCTCGGGACGATCGGCGTGCTGCTGTATCTCGACGTCAAGCTGGCGCTGCTGACCTTCTTGGTCTTCCCGATCCTCGCCGGCGCGAGCCTGTGGTTCCGGCTGGCCTCGGCCGGCGCGTTCCGGCGCACGCGCGAGACGATCGGCTCGATCACCGCCTACCTGCAGGAGACCCTGTCGGGGATCCGGGTGGTGCGCACGTTCGGCCAGGAGCCCCGCCACGAGGCCGTGTTCGCAGAGCTGAACGAGGACAACCGCGAGGCCAACATGGTCACGGTCCGGTTGAACGCCAACTACTTCCCGGCGGTGGAAATGCTCTCCGGCCTGGCGATCGCGGCGATCGTGCTGTACGGCGGCTACCAGGCGATCGAAGGGCACATCACAGTCGGCACGGTTGTCGCCTTCATCGCGGCGCTGGCGAACCTGTTCGAACCGATCCAGCAGCTCTCGCAGCTGTACGCGACCTACCAGTCGGGCATGGCGGCGCTGGAGAAGATCTTCCAGCTGCTCGACGTGCAACCCGACCTGACCGACCGGCCCGACGCGATCGAGCTTGACCAACTCAAGGGCGAGGTCAGCTTCGAGGACGTCTCCTTCGCCTATCGACGCCACGGCAGCCGTGGACGCCCGCAAATCCCGACCGGCGCAGAGGGCGAGGAGACGGCCGAGCGGCTGGCGCTGCAAGGCATATCGCTGCACATCCCGCCGGGCCAGACGGTCGCGCTGGTGGGCGCCACCGGCGCGGGCAAGTCGACGTTCGCCAAGCTGGCCGCGCGCTTCTACGATCCCACGCGCGGGCGGATCGCGATCGACGGCCACGACCTGCGCGAGGTCGCCAGCAGCTCACTGCGCTCGCAGATGGGGATCGTGCCGCAGGAGGCCTTCTTGTTCGCGGGCACGATTGCCGAGAACATCGCCTTCGGCAAGCCCGGCGCGAGCGTAGAGGAGATCCACGAAGCGGCGCGCACCGTCGGCGCCGACACTTTCATCTCAGAGCTTGAGCACGGCTACGACACCGAGGTCGGCGAGCGCGGCGCGCAGCTCTCAGCGGGCCAGCGCCAGCTGATCGCCTTCGCGCGCGCGCTGATCGCCGACCCCCGCGTGCTGATCCTCGACGAGGCGACCTCCAACGTCGACCTGCACACAGAGGGCCGGATCGAGTCGGGCCTGCGGCGATTGTTGGCAGGGCGCACGGCGATCGTGATCGCCCACCGGCTGTCCACGATTCGCCAGGCCGGGTGGATCGTCGTGCTCGAACACGGGCGGATCGTCGAGGAGGGCACGCACGAGGAGCTGATCGCGCTGGAAGGGCGCTACCACGCGCTGCATCGCGATTGGGCGCTGCAGGCGGTGGCTTAGGCGTTTCGGGCGCTCAGCACAGACGTACGTACTCCGGGACAAGGATTCGAACCTCGGACTCGACATCCAGAGTGTCGCGTGTTGCCAACTACACCATCCCGGAATGAGGCCCGCTTAGGATAGCCATTCGTGCCCCTACTCCGACCGGAGCATATGGGAACATGTGTTCGTATCCGAGCTTCGCGCCGCTGTAGCCAAGCTTCTCGATGCCGGCCTGAGCAAGAACGAGATCGCCCATCGTCTCGGTGTGGCGCGATCTACGGTCGGCTACCACGCTGAACGGCTTGGTGACGAGAAAGGGCGGCCATCCGAGCAGCATGGCTCATCGTCGCGCAGAAGGCCGGTAGCCGCGGTCGCCGTGACGCGAGAGCAGGTCCGCCAGCTCCTGGCAAGCGGCAAGACGCGCGCCGAAGTGGCAAGGGCGCTGGGGCTTTCCCGATCCACAGTGACGTATCACGCCGCTCGCCTCGGCGAGGACATCGACTCTAGCTGCGGGCGCCGTTACGACTGGCATCAGATTCGTCGCTTCTATGACGAAGGGCACAGCCTGCGGGCATGTCAAGCCAGATTCGGCTTTAACATGCGCACCTGGCACGACGCGATTCATCGTGGGGCGATCGTGGCGCGCCCCACGCGCATGCCACTCGATCGGCTGTTGGTCGCCGGGCCTCGACGTAACCGTGGGCATCTCAAGCAGCGCCTGTTCGATGCAGGCCTAAAGGAACGTCGCTGCGAGACGTGCGGCCTGAACGAGTGGAGAGGGCGCCCGATTCCGCTTTCCCTGCATCACGTCAACGGCGAACGGCATGACAACCGTCTGGCCAACCTGCAGATCCTCTGCGCCAACTGCCACGGTCAGACCGACAATTGGGCCGGCCGCAACCTCGTGAGACGACGGAAGCCTGCTACGCGGCCCTGAACGAGGCGCTGGCTGCTACTCGACAAGTCCGCGCTCGTACGGGCTAAGAAAGTTCCCGACACGAGCATGGGCGAGCCCTGCATCTGTGCGATTACGCGGCTGGAGATGCTGCACAGCGCTCGTTCTACGGCCGACTACTCCCGCCTCGAAAGCGATTTGGACGCGTTCCACGAACTGCGCATCGACATCGACACGATCAGGATCGCCGTCTCGGCCCACCGCGAGCTGGGCGAGCGGGGCCTGCACCGCCTGCCGATCCCCAATCTGTTGATTGCCTCGTGCGCACAACAACATCAGGCGTCGGTTCTTCACGTCGACCGCCACTACGACACGCTCACGCAGGTCTTGGCTTTCCAGGCGCTCCGCCTGGCGGAGTAGCCGACCTGCGGCCCGTCAGGCCTCCGCCCGAGCCCCGCTTGGCGCGAAAAATGCCGTAATCGCCGTCTCCAGGCCCGGATCTAGCACCAACAGCACCTCGTCGCCCGCTTCGATCACCGTGTCGGCCTTCGGCACGAAGCCCGAGCCGCCGCGCAGCACCGATATGACGAGGCTGCCTTCGGGCAGGTCGATCTCCGAGACGCGCTGGCCCACCACCGGCGCGTCGGCGCTCACCTCCAGCTCAATGATCTCCAAGCGCTCCTCTTCCAGCGCCAACAGGTGCACGAGGCCGTAGCGCGGCACCTCGTGCTCGATCAGCCGCATGATCAGGTCGGTCGCGGAGATCGCCGGCTGGATGCCGAGCAGCTTGAAGTGGTCGTAATTGCGCGGGTTGTTGACGCGGGCGATGATCCGCTCGCACAGGTACTTCTCCTTGGCCACTTGGCAGACGAGCATGTTGTCCTCGTCATCGCCGGTGACGGCGATCACCAGGTCGGCGCGCTGGATGCCGGCTCGCTCAAGCACCCACAGCTCGGTCGCGTCGCCGTACTGCAGCGCGTGCTCGAACTCTTCTTCGAGCGCGAGGTAGCGTGGCCGCGAGGACTCGATCAGCGTCACCTCGTTGCCCTTGGTCAGCAGCTCGCGCGCGAGGTTGCGGCCGACCTTGCCGGCTCCGACGATGATCAAGTACACGCTGCCACCTCGTCTCTCATCGCAAGCTCAGGACGGATCGACGGCAAGCGCGCGCTCGAACATCTCGATCGCGTGCTTGGTCGGTGAGATCGTGTGCAGCCCTTGCTCGCCGTACCAGGCGGCGCGAGCGGGGTCCATCACCCGCACCAGCACCTTCTTGACGCCGAAGCGGCGCTGGGCGATCTGGGCGATGATCAGGTTGGTGTTGTCGCCGTCGGTGGAGGCGATGAACACGTCCGCGCGCTCGATCCCCGCCTGGATCAGCGCGTCGGTCTCAAGCGCCGTGCCGAGCGTGAACATGCCGTCCGATTCCTCCCAGCTGCGCGATTGCCCGGCGTCCAGGTGCTCGTGCGAAAGCTGGTCATCGTCGAGCACCGAGACTTCGTGGCCGGACGCAAGCGCCGACTTGGCTATCGCCGACCCCACACGGCCGGCTCCGACGATCAGGACGAACATGTCCAGCGGAGCTTAAAGGATGCGATCCCCCGGGCCCTCGGCGAGGACGCCGTCCTCGCGTCCGTTCGCCGCCGAAGCTTCACGCGCCGGCGGCGCGGTGACGATCACACGGCATTTCGCCTTGCTGACGACCTGCTTGATCGCATCCCCCACAAAGTTCTCCATCGGCCCGCCACGACCGCCGAAGCGAGCGCCGCCGCGGATCCGCGTCGGCTCCTCCGCGCCGAGCACGATCGCTTCGACGCCGCGCCGGCGCGCCTCCTCAAGGATCGCCTGGCCCACGCGACGGGCGCGTATCGTCGCTGTGGCGACCTGCACGCCGGTGTACTCCTCGCCGATCGCCTTGGCTCGCGCAAGCGACTGGCGCGCGTGTTTGACCTGCGCGTCGGGCAGCCGAGCGTCAAGCGGCAAGGACATCGGCATCTCGAAGATCCAGACCGCCTCGATCGTAGAGACCTCCTCGTCTTCGGTCGGCTCGCCCGCTGCCAGCAGCGCCGCCGTTTGGATCATGTCTTCGTCAAGGCTCGTGCCCGACAACGGCACCAGGATCGAGCCGTACTCGCGTTCGACGAGCTGCTCGGCGCGCAGCGCCTCGACTGGCACCGTCACACGCTTGAACAGCGAGGTTTCGTCAGCCCGTCGGTAGATCACGTACAGCACCAGCCCGGCCAGCATCCAGCCGAGGCCGACGTAGCGGGCCGGTTCGTGCACCACCATCGTCGCCACCCAGCCGGCGCTGCAGGCAAGCGCGCCGAACACGGCCAGCAGCGGCAGGTCGCCGCCACGCAGCCGCACCGAGAACGGAGTTCGGTAGGGCCGCTTGCCCAAAGGCTCGGAGTAGCGCATCTTCACGACCGAGACGTGGGCGATCGTGAAGGCGAGCATCGCCCCGAACGCGTAGATGCCGATCAGGAAGTCAAGGCTCTCCGGGACCACCAGCGCGCAGGCGATCAGCCCCGCCAGCAGGATCAGCACATAGGGCGTCGAGCGTTGCGGGTGCAGGCGTCCCAGCCCGCTCGGGATCTGGCGGTTGACCGACAACGAGTAGGCCAGCCGCGAGAGGCCGAGCATCGCCGAGTCGGCGGCCGCCACCAGCGTGCCGGCGGCAACGGCGCCGATCACGTACACGAACAGCTGCGAGAGGGCGTGGGGATGAAACTGCCGCATCACGTCGATCACGGGCGCGTCGCTGAAGTCGTGTCCGGTGGTCGACGGTCCCGGCAGCGGCAGCGCGCTGACCGCCACGACCGCGATGCCCACGAAGGCGATCACCACGGTCGCTGTGCCGCTTGCGATCAGGCGTCGCAGCGCGCCGCGCCCGGCCGAGACCTCGCCGGCCATGCCGGAGGCCGACTCGACGCTGGTGAAGGCGATCGTCGTGACCGTCAGCGCGAAGATCAGGCTCGACCAGCTCGGATAGCTGCCGAGGTGGACCTGCGCGGAGATCTTTTTGAACTCGAAGAACTGCCCGAGCCCGATCGCGATCGCGATCAGCTCGAACACGAGCGCTCCAACCACGATCAAGCCGATCCGGTACTCGCGCCGCCACGCGAACCCCCGGATCGAGGTGAAGACGACAAAAGCGATGATCGCGAACGAGAGCAGCAGCGACTCGCCGCTGTTGCCCAGCGGCGCCCAGAACACCGCCAGGTACTGGGTTGCCGCGAACGCCGTGACCGCGATCAGGATCACGTAGTCGAGCAGCATCGCCCAGCCGGCGATGAAGCTGACCAGCTCGTTGAAGGCGTAGCGGGCGAACACGGTCGAGCCACCGGGTTCTGGGTGCAGCGAGGCCCCCTCGACATAGCTCATCGCGGTCACGCCGAACATCACCGCTGCGATCAGGAACACCGCGGGCGTCAACCCGAGCGCGTGATCGGCGACGACGCCGAGCGAGAAGAACACGGCGCTGGCCAGCGACGTGTAGACGACCGCGAACAGGATCGGCGAGCCAAGGCTGTGGCGCAGCGTCGTGCGTGCGCCCTCCCCCAGCTCGGCTGCCTGCAGCCGCCCGTCGCGGGCGGCGGGCGTGCTCATGCGCGCCCGCCCCGCCGAACCTCCACATAGATGCGTCCGCTGCCGGCTGCCAGAAACAGCAGGGCCAACAGCAGCCGCATCGAGATCACCCCACCGGCGCCGGCGATCGCCTCGACGGCTAGGGCGATGCCAACCGCGAGCATCGCGATCGACAGCACCCAGGTGCCGGTGCGGTGAACTTGCCTGCCGCTCATCTGTTCTCTGCGATGAGCTTAGGCCCTGTAGATCAAGTGATGAGCGGAATGATCAGGATCGCGACGATGTTCGCGACCTTGATCATCGGGTTGATCGCCGGCCCAGCGGTGTCCTTGAACGGATCGCCGACTGTGTCGCCGGTCACCGACGCGGCGTGGGCCTCAGACCCCTTGCCGCCGAAGGCGCCGTCCTCGATCAGCTTCTTGGCGTTGTCCCAGGCCCCGCCGCCGGCTGTCATCAGCACGGCAAAGAAGAAGCCGACCACGATCACGCCGATCAACAGCCCGCCGAGCGCCTTCTGGTCGATCAGGCCGACGATCACCGGCAGCCCGATCGGCAGCAGCGACGGCAGGATCATCTCGCGCTGAGCGGTGCGGGTCACGATGTCAACGCAGGTGGCGTAGTCGGGCTCTTCGCTGCCCTCCATGATCCCGGGGTGCTCTTTGAACTGGCGGCGCACCTCCTCGACGACGGCGCCACCGGCGCGGCCGACCGCCTCCATCGAGAGCGAGGCGAACAGGCACACCATCAGCCCACCGAGCAGCAGCCCGATCAGGACCGGCGGTTCGTTGATGCCGAAGGCGATGAAGTTGCCGTTTGACTTGTCGGCCAGCTCCTGCTGGAAGCCGGCGAACAGGACCACGGCAGCGAGCACCGCCGAGCCGATCGCGTAGCCCTTGGTGACAGCCTTGGTCGTGTTGCCAACCGCGTCCAGTGGGTCGGTGACATCGCGAACCTCCTGGGGCAGCTCGGCCATCTCGGCGATGCCGCCGGCGTTGTCGGTGATCGGCCCGAACGCGTCAAGCGCGACGATCAGCCCGGTCAGCGAGAGCTGTCCCATCACAGCCACGCCAATCCCATAGATGCCGGTGGTGCCACCACCCGCGAGCTTCCAGGCGCCAAGGATGCCGAGCACGAGCACGAGCGCCGGCAGCGCGGTGGCCTGCAGGCCCGAGCCGAAGCCCTGGATGATGTTGGTCGCGTGCCCTGTCTCGGAGGCCTTGGCAGTCTTGCGGACCGGCGAGAAGCGGGTGGAGGTGTAGTAGTCGGTGATCACGAACAGCAGCGCCGTGACGGCGATGCCGATCAGCGCGCACAGGTAGAACTTGCCCCAGGAGGGCGTGTTCACAGCATTTCCGACCTGCGCGAAGGTGAGGTCTTTCATCAGCCAGTAGGTGACTGGCGCGAACGCGCCGGCGGCAATCACAGCCGATAGAGCCAGGCCCTGGTAGAGCGCGCGCTCGACCTTGCCGGCACGCGAGCGCACGGCAAAGGTGCCGATGATCGACGCGATGATCGCGACGCCGCCGATAATCAACGGGAACATCACGACCTGGGTCGCCTCGTGGAAGGTCAGCACGCCCAGCAGCATCACCGCGACGGCCGTGACCGCGTAGGTCTCGAACAGGTCCGCGGCCATGCCGGCGCAATCGCCGACGTTATCGCCGACGTTATCGGCGATAACCGCGGGATTGCGCGGGTCGTCCTCGGGGATGCCGGCCTCGATCTTGCCGACGATGTCGGCGCCGACGTCGGCGGCCTTGGTGAAGATGCCACCGCCCAGGCGGGCGAACACGGAGATCAGCGAGCCGCCGAAGCCGAGCCCGATCAGCGCGTCAACGGCGGTCTTCTGGCTGTCGTTGAAGACGGCGGTGAGCAGCCCGTAGTAGCCGGCGAGGCCGAACAGCGCGAGGCCGGCGACGAGCATGCCGGTGATCGCACCGCCGCGGAAGGCGACGCTGAGCGCCGGCGAGACGCCGCCACGAGCGGCCTCCGCCACGCGTGCGTTGGCTCGCACCGACACGTTCATGCCGATGTAGCCGGCCGACCCCGACAGAATGCCGCCGATCGCAAAGCCGCACGCGACGGCGATGTTCTGCACGAAGATCAGGGCGACGAACAGCACCACGCCGACCATGGCGATCGTCGTGTACTGGCGGTTCAGATAGGCGCGCGCACCTTCCTGGACGGCGCGCGAGATGCTCTGCATCCGCTCGTTGCCCGGCGAGAGCGCCAGGAGCGTACGCGTGGTCAACAGCCCATACGCGACCGCACAGGCGGCGCATACCAGGGCGACGACGACCCCGTGGTTCGTCAGAAAGCTGCTCAACAGAAATCCTCCGCGGTGTGTTTGGCGTGCCGCGCGAGGATGATCGCGCGCACAGGTCTTGAACGGGCCGCTCCCTATGAGCGCTCTGCCCGGCCTGAAAGCGGGCGCAGTCTATCGTGCGACGGGGCGGAACGGCTTGCGGTCAGCGCCCCGGCACCCACAGCCGCCCGCTGGCCTCGGCCGGCCCGGGACCCCGCGACTGTCCCGGCTGCTCAGCGGCGGAGGGCGGCTCGGGTGGTTTCGCCTCGCCGGCCGCCTGCTCAGCGGCAGGGCGCGGCGCTTGCTGCGCGTAGGCCATCTGCAGTTGGGAGAGCGCATCGCGCAGCGGCGCCAGCTCGGCGGCGCTCGTGCGCCGCTCAAGGATCGGCATCAGCCCACGCACCCCGTCGATCGCGTCGCGCACCTGCTCAAGATCGCGCTCGGCCTCGGGCGCGCCGGTGAGGCCGAGGCGGCGGGCGCCAAGGTTGAGCAGCGAAGCGGCCGTCTGCAGGATCAGGTCGGAGCTCCTGATCCTGCTCAGCTCGGCCTCGTAGGCAGCGCGCAACTCGTCCTCGCTCGGCTGCGCCTGCTGCCCAGTGCTGGTTGTCGTCTCGCTCATACGGTCACCTCCTGAGAGTAGGTCTGACGCGTCTCGCGCACGCTGGCGGCGAACACCTCCGCGGCCGGCTCGCCCGCGTCGATCAGCCGACGCTGGCGCTGAGCGCCGTTGCGCTCGGGGAAGGCCGGGTCAAGGCCGATCTCGCCGCGCACCGGCTCGCTCCAGCGCGCCAGGCGCTCGGCGATCTCCGCGGCCGGATACTCCCGCTCGGAGTCGACGTCGATCATCTGCCCATCCTGGCCGTAGCGGATCGCACGCCACATGTTCTCCTCGATCAGTCGTGGCGGCGGATCGACGAACGGCACGCATTCATCGACGTCGCGTGCTGCCTGCGCGACGCAGGCGACGATCAGCGCCGCCAACGCCTCCGACTCGGCGGCGCTGCTCTGCGCGTCGCAGATGCGCACCTCGACGGTGCCGAACTGGAAGTGCGGCCGCACCGACCACCACACCTGCGTGAACTCGACGATCGAGCGCGTGCGCAGCAACAGCTCTATGTATTGACGGTAGGCGCTCCAGCCACCGAAGGCGTCGGGCACCCCACAGCGCGGGAAGTTGCGCGTGAAGCTCTGCGTGCGCGCGGAATGAAGCCCCGAGTCGCGTCCGTCCAGGTAGGGCGAGTTGGCCGACACGGCCAGCAACAGCGGCAACAGCGGCCGCAACCGGTCACAGACGCGTACGGCGCGGTCGATGTCGCGGACGCCGACGTGTACGTGCAGGCTGAAGGTGTTGTTGCGCCAGGCCACGTACTTCAGCCCGTCCTCGACGCGTTTGTAGTGCTCGGTGTCGATGATCTCCTGCTCGCGGTAGTCGGCCCAGGGATGCGTGCCGGTCGCCGCCAGCGCCAGCGACTCCGCGCCCGCCAAAGCGAACAGGCGGCGGCGGCGGTCGCGCTGCTGGGCGAGCGCGTCGGCGAACGTCTCGCCGCGACCGGAGATGATCTCGATCTCCGAGCAGATCAGCTCGCCGGTGATCGCATCGGCCAGCACCGGATCGCGCTCGCGCGCTCGCGCCAGCGTCTGCTGGAAGCGCGGGACGAGGTCGTGCGTGGCGGGATCGAGCAACGCGAACTCCTCCTCGATCCCCACCGTCAGGTCCGTCGCCTCGGCAAACGTTTCAACTGCCTTGTCGAGATCCACCGTCACTTGCGCGCCCGCTCAGGTCAGATAGAAGTACAGCGCATACAGCAGGTCGACGGCGGGACTGGAGGTGTGCACCGTCACCTCCGGCGGCACCGCCAGCAGCGACTCGGAGTAGTTGAAGATGATCTTCACCCCGGCCGCGACCAGCTCGTCGGCCAGCCCTTGCGCCGCCACGCCCGGCACCGCCAGCACACCGACGACGATTTCCTCTTCCTCCACCAGCCGCCGCAGCTCGTCGGTATGGCGCACGGCATGGCTGCCAACCTGCGTGCCGACCTTGGCCGGGTCGACGTCGAAGATCGCGACTATGCGAAAGCCGTGGTCGGCGAAGATGTCCGAAGAGGCGATCGCCTTGCCGAGGTGCCCGGCGCCGAGCAGCGCGATGTTGTGCTGGCCGGCCGTGCGCAGGATCTTGCGGATCTGCGACACCAGCGACTCGACGTTGTAGCCGACGCCGCGCTTGCCGAACTTGCCGAAGCCGGACAGGTCGCGACGAATCTGGGTCGAGTTGACATGGGTGTAGTCGGAGAGCTCCTGCGAGGAGATCGTCTCCTTGCCCATCTTCTTGGCCTGGGTGAGCACCTGCAGGTAGCGCGAGAGGCGCGCAGCGACGCCCAGCGACAGGCGCTCGGAGCCAGCGGCGCCGTCTTCGTATTGCGAGTGAGCGGTATCGGTCAGCTGATCGACAGCCATCGCCCTGACTCTAGTGCAGGCCCGCCAGGCGAGCCCGCAGCTCGCGCTCATCGACAAAGAAGTCGAACAGCTCCTCGCCGTCGAGCGCGATCACCGGAATCCGCTCGAAGTAGGCGCGGTGAAGCGCCTCGTCGCCGGTGATGTCGTACTCCACCAGCTCGAATGGGTGATCTCCTCCGATCTCGATCAGCGTGGCTCGGGCCTGCTCGCACAGGTGACAGCCTGGGCTCGTGTACAGCGTGATCTGAGCCATCGTGCTCTAGCGCGGTCGTTCGCCGGTCGCGTACGCGTCCAAGCCGAGATAGTCGGGGTAGCGCAGCGGCAGCGCGTAGCGAGCGGCCGAGGCGATCATCGCGGCGTTGTCGGTGCACAGAGCCATTGGCGGCAAACGCAGCTCGACGCCGAGCTTGGCCAGGCGCCGCCGCAGCTCGCCGTTGGCAGCGACGCCGCCGCCGATAGCCAGGCGCTCAAGGCCGGTGCGCTCCAGCGCCTGCTCGCAACGCAGCAGCAGATGGTCGACGATCGCTGACTGGTAGGAGGCGGCCAGGTCGGCCCCGCGGCGCTCCAACTCCCCTGGCCCAAGCTCACGCGTTCGGTACAGCAGCGAGGTCTTCAGCCCGGCGAAGGAGAAGTCGAGGCTGCGCCCGAACTCGCGCGAGCCTCCACGCCCGCCGCGCGAGCGCGAGCCGGACGCCGGAAACTCGAAAGCGTCGGGATCCCCCTCCGCGGAGAGGCGCTCCAGGGCGGGACCGCCGGGATAGCCGAGGCCGAGCATGCGCGCGCCCTTGTCGAACGCCTCGCCGGCGGCGTCGTCGAGCGTCCGCCCGATCTCCTCAAAGCCATGGTGATCTCGCACGTGTGCCAGCAGCGTGTGCCCACCGCTCGCGACCAGGCAAAGAAACGGTGGCTCCAGCGCAGGGGTGGGCGGGACCGAATCCCCCAGCAGGAAGTTGGCGGCGACGTGCCCCTGGATGTGGTCGACAGCCGCGAACGGCAGCTCGCGGGCCGCGGCAATGCCCTTGGCGACCGAGAAGCCGACCAGCAGCGCGCCGATCAGCCCTGGGCCTTGGGTGGCGCCAACCAGGTCGAGATCGTCAAGCCCTACGCCCGCCTCGCCCAGCGCCTGCTCAGCGACCGCATCGATCAGCTCCAGGTGATGGCGCGAGGCGATCTCGGGCACAACCCCGCCGAAGCGGTCGTGCGCGCGCTGCGAGGAGATCACATTCGAGCGGATCGCGCCGTCGCCGTCGATCACCGCGACGCAGGTGTCGTCGCAGCTGGTCTCCACCGCCAGGATCGTCATGCGGGCGTCATACGGGCGCGGGATTGGGCACGTCGTCGAAGCTGCCGGCCAGCGTCGCGGGCGTGCGCCACATCACCAGCGCGTCCTCACCGTTGTCCTGGTAGTAGCGGCGGCGCAGGCCGGCGGCACGAAACCCTTCGCGCTCGTACAAATGGATGGCGACGTGATTTGAGCGCCGCACCTCCAGCGTATAGCGCGCGTCGCGGTCGCCGACGCGCCCGAACAGCTGCGCCAGCAGAGCCGAGGCGACGCCGCGGTGCTGGCGCTCGACGTCGACGGCCACGTTCATGACGTGCCAGACGGTGTCGTAGCGCGAGCAGATCAGATAGCCGACCAGGCGCCGGCCCTCGACCGCCGCAAGGCATATGCCCGAGGACTTCGACAGCTCCAGCACGAACATCGCCAGCGACCAGGGCGTGGGAAAGGCACGGCGCTCGATCGCGATCACACGCGGCAGGTCGGCGTAGGCGAGATTGCGCACGTGGATCGAGGCGGAGCCCTCGGCCCGCGACGGCGCGACCGAGGCCATCAGCGGCCCGCTCCCTGCAATGCGAGCGTCGCGTCGGGATGGCGCAGATAGTCGGGCACGAGCGGCTCGTCGGCAATCTCGGCGCCCAGCCCCAACTCGCACAATGAGCTGCCGCCGATCAGGTGAAGCTCCGAGCTGTCCCGCGGCACGCTTGCGCCGGCGTCTTCCAGCTCGTCGCGGTAGAGCCGAGCACCATCGCCGAGCGCAAGCCAGTCCGCGCCGGCGAGCAGTTCGCCAAGCGCGTCCGGTGCCACGGCGCGTGGGGCGATCGACTCCATCCCCTGCTGATACCCGGCGACGAACAACTCGCCACGGCGAGCGTCGACCGCCGCCAGCACACGCGGCTGCTCGCGCGCGTTCAGGCTCAGCGCGCGCAGGCTGGAGACGCCCACCAGCTCGGCGCTCGACGAAAGCGCAAGGCCGTGCGCGCTGGCCAGCCCGACGCGCAGCCCGGTGAACGTGCCGGGACCGACGCCTACGGCGATCCGCTGGAGATCGTTCCAGCGCAGGCCGGCTCGGTCCAGCAGCTCAGCCGCCAGCCCCAGCAGCCGCGTGGAATGCCCGGGGCGTTCGCCGGGGCGCGGATCGTCGCGGGCTTGGAGCACAACCCCGTCGATGCCACGCAGGCCGACCACCGTCGCCACAGTGGCGGTGTCGATGCCGAGCACGATCACGGCTCGCTCACCTCGATCCGGCGGGCGTCGCCGCCGGAGTGCGCGATCGTCACGACCATGCGCGGCTCGCTCAGCTCGGGCGCGCCCTGTTGCGGCCACTCCACAAACGCGATCCGGCCCGGGCCAAGGTAGTCCTCTAGCAGGTCTGGCTCCTCGTCCCGCAACCCTGCCAGCCGGTACAGGTCGAGGTGTGTGACGGTGGTCCTGTTGGCGCGGTAGCGGTGCGCGATCGAGAAGGTCGGGCTGGTGACGGCGTCGGTCACCCCGAGCGCCTGCGCGGCTCCGCGCACGAGCGTTGTCTTGCCCGCCCCCAGCTCGCCCCGCACGAGCACGATGTCGCCCGAGCTGAGCCCGGTGGCAAGCTGCGCCCCCAGCGCCTCGGTCTCGCCTGGACCCGAGGTCTGCACGATCCGTTTCGGCACGCGACAAGCGTAGTCAACTCTCGCCCAACCCCAAAAAAACGGCCGGCTCGCGGGAGAGGAAGCGCGAGCCGGCCGTACTGCTTGGGAGGATGGAGATGCTTCTCTTCTCGGCACGCCGCCGTGCATGCTTTAGCGGCTGCACGAGCGCGTTCAACTACCTATACGTAGGCGCACCCGATTTGGATGCACGGATCTTTTCAGAAGAGCCCGAGCTGATCGACTGCTTCGACTTGGTCGGCAGTGGCATCGACCTCGTTATGCCCGGGTGGCTCGGGCTCGGGCTCAGGCGCGGACTCGGGTTGCGGCGGCGCGGGCATCGCCAGCAACTCGGGAAGTCCCGCGAAGTCCTCTCTCAGCGTCTGGAGCATGCGCGGCGTGTACAGCGCCGCCGCCGGATGGAAGATCGGGTACAGGCGCACGGTGCGCGCCCCGAGCGTCAGCTCCTCGGCGCGGCCGTGCAGGCGGGTGATGCCGGTCGGGTCGCCGCGCAGCAGCTTGGTGGAGAAGTTTCCCAGCGAGCAGATCACACGCGGCTGGATCAACTCGACCTGGCGATAGAGGTAGTCGCGGCAGTTCTCGATCTCGATTGGCAGCGGGTCGCGGTTGCCTGGAGGCCTGCACTTGAGCGTGTTCGCGATGAACACGTCCGCGCGCGCGAGCCCGATCTCCTCAAGCAGCGTGTCGAGCAGCTTGCCCGCACGCCCGACGAACGGCAGCCCGCGCTCGTCCTCGCTGGCGCCGGGCGCCTCGCCGACGAACATCAGGTCGGCGTCGGCGTTGCCGGCGCCGAACACGACGTTCTTGCGGGTAGCGGCCAGCTCCTGGCAGCGCACGCACGTCTGCGCCTGCGCGAACACCTGCTTGAGCGCCTCGCGCCGCTGCTCGGGCGACAGCGCCTGCTCGGGGGAGCCCATCGCGCGCAACCTTAGAGGGTGGCGCAGCCGGCCGAGGGCCGGCTGGCCGAAACGGGGATGCGAGCCGAAGGCGAGTGTCCACCGGCTTCGGCGGGCCCCTCTTCGCTCAATCTAGTCGGCACGCCGATCAGCCGTTACTATGAGAAGCAGTCGCGACCGGTATCCCGCAGGGAACTGGACCGAACCGATGACAGGGCCTTCCACCACCTTGACGGCGCGTGGCGTCGAGAACCTTGGACGCACGAGGGTCGTGCGCTCAGTGGCCGAGCTGCGCGCGACGCTTGAGCCCTCCCGCCGAGAAGACCTGGCGATCGGCCTGGTGGCGACGATGGGCGCCTTGCACGTCGGCCATCTCTCGCTGATCGAACGAGCGCGCCAAGCGTGCGACGTGGTAGTCGTCTCGCTGTTCGTAAACCCGTCGCAGTTCGACGAGCACGCGGACCTTGAGCGCTACCCGCGCGACGAGCAGCGCGACCTGGAGCTGGCCGAAGCGGCCGGCGCGGACCTGCTGTTCGCGCCCGGCGTGCAGGACGTCTACCCGGAGGGCTTTGCCACCGCCGTCGAGGTGTTCGGCCTGACCGACCGGCTGGAGGGCAAAGTGCGTGGGGCCGCGCACTTCCGTGGCGTCGCCACGGTCGTCACGAAGCTGTTGAACATGGTCTCCCCCGACGTCGCCTACTTCGGCCAGAAGGACGCGCAGCAGGCGATCGTGATCCGCAGGCTGGTGCGCGACCTGAACCTGCCGGTGGCGATCGAGACCTGCCCGACCGTGCGCGAGCCCGACGGCTTGGCGATGTCCAGCCGCAACGCGCGACTGGAGCCGCGCGAGCGCGAGCGCGCCGTCGCTCTCCATGCCGGGCTCCAGGCCGCTCGCATGGCTGCCGCCGACGGCGAGCGCTCAGCAGCCGAGCTGGCCAGCCGCGCGCGCGCGGTCATGAACGGTTACGAAATTGAGCCCGAGTACCTGGAGCTGGTCGATCCGACCACGCTGGAGCCAGTGGCGGAGCTGACGCGGCCGGCCCTGCTCGCGGTCGCGGCGCGCATCGGCGAGACCAGGCTGATCGACAACTTCATCCTCCAACCCCCCCAGTCCCAAAACAAGGAGAGCAGGTAGTCAAACATGCAGCGCACGATGCTCAAGTCGAAGATCCACCGGGCCACGGTCACCGACTGCGACCTGCACTACGTCGGCTCGATCACGATCGACCCGGAGCTGCTGGAAGCCGCCGACATCCTCGAACACGAGCAGGTGCACGTCGTCGACATCGACAACGGCGCCCGCTTTGAGACGTACACGATCGGAGGCGAGCCAGGCTCGGGCGAGATCAAGGTCAACGGCGCCGCCGCCCGGCTCGTGCACCGCGGCGACACGATCATCGTCATCTCCTACGCGCAGTACGCGCGCGAGGAGATGGAGCACTACGAGCCTCGCGTCGTGCACGTCGAGGCAGGCACAAATCGCATCATCACCGTCGACGACGCGGTGGCGACCCTGCTCAGTTAGAGCGTCCGTCAACCGGGTCAGAGAGGAAACACCCATGTCCAGTCACCCCGACACTCCCCAGACCGGCTCTATCGCCACAGCCGCCGGTGCCCCACCCGACCCCGGCCGGCTGCCGATGACCCTCCCGCTGCTCGCCGAGAAGAAGCGCTTGGGCGAGCCGATCGTGATGGTCACGGCCTACGACTACCCGAGCGCCCGTGCTGCCGAGGCGGCGGGCGTCGACCTGGTGCTCGTCGGCGACTCGGCCGCGACCACGATCCTTGGCTACTCCTCGACCACACCGGTCGACCTGGACGACATGCTCGTGCTTGCCAGGGCTGTGCGGCGTGGCCTGAAGACGCCGCTGATGATCGGCGACCTGCCGTTTGGCTCTTATGAGATAAGCGACGAGCAGGCGATCGCGAGCGCGGTGCGGATGGTCAAGGAGGCGGGTTGCGACGCGGTCAAGCTGGAGGGCGGCGGCCCGGCCTCAGCTTCACGTGCGCGCGCGATCGTGCAGGCCGGCATCCCGGTGATGGGCCACGTCGGCCTGACGCCGCAGAGCTCGACCGCGCTCGGCGGTTGGAAGGCACAGGGCCGCAACGCCAAGGCAGCTGCCAGGATCGGCGCGGAGGCACTGGCGCTGCAGGGGTCTGGCTGCTTCTCGGTCGTGTTCGAGGCGATCCCCTCGGCTGTCACCAAGGAGCTGATGGCCCACGTCGAGGTGCCGGTGATCGGCATCGGCGCCGGCCCGGACACCGACGGCCAGGTGCTCGTCTTCCACGACCTGCTCGGCATCCGCGACGGCCTCGGCCCGCGCTTTGTCAAGCGCTACGCGAACATCCAGGAAGAGATGAACTCAGGCGTGGCTGCGTACGCCGAGGACGTGCGCACGCGCCGCTATCCAGGCCCCGAGCACGGCTACAAAATCGAGGCCGAGGAGCTGGCCGAGCTTCACGAGCTGCTGGCGTAGTCGATCCGCCGGATCAGCTTGGCCGGCGCGCCGGCGACGATCGAATAGGGCTCGACGTCTTTGCTGACGACGCTGCCCGCGCCGATCACGCAGCGCTCGCCGATCGTGACGCCGCTGGTGACGACGGCGTGCGCGCCGAGCCAGCAGTTCTCACCGATCCTGGTCGGCCCCTTGCTCTGAAACCCCTGCCAGGTGATCGGCTTGGCGGGATCGTCGTAGCGGTGTGAGGAGTCCGAGACGAAGCAGCCGTTGGCGAGCATGCAGTGATCGCCGATCTCAACCAGCTCCTGCGCCGCGATCATCACCCCCATGTTCAGGAAGCTGCCCGCGCCGATGCGCACGCGCGCGTCGCCGGGCGCGGTGATCCACACGTTCGGCTCCAGCAGGGCCTGCGCGCCGATCTGAAGCCGTCCCTCGCGCAGCGCCTCCAGCACGTTGCCGTGGACTGGCCAGCGCACAAACGCTTCGCGCTTTGCCATCTCGCGGTGGATGGCAAGGCGTCTCCACGGCAGCGAGTTGCGCTCGTACCAGCGCCACTTGGCCCACCACAGCTTCGCTCTGTGAACTTCCTCCCTCATCTGGCGATGAGGGAGGGAGCGGTGGGAAAAGTCACGCCGCGGCCTTGGCCCGCCGCTTGCGCTGCTGCGGCGGCCTGCGCTTGGCCTTGGGCTTGACGTCGAGCAACTCGCGCAGAAAGGCCCCTGTGTGCGAGTCGCGCTCGACGGCGACCTCCTCGGGCGTGCCCGCGGCGATCACCATCCCGCCTTCCTCGCCGCCCTCCGGCCCCATGTCGATCAGTCGGTCGGCGCACTTGATCACGTCGAGGTTGTGCTCGATCACAACGATGCTGTTGCCGGCGTCCACCAGTCGCTGCAGCACCTCAAGCAGCCGCTGCACGTCGGCGAAGTGCAGCCCGGTCGTCGGCTCGTCGAGGATGTACAGCGTGCGCCCGGTCGCGACCTTCGACAGCTCGGTGGCTAGCTTGACGCGCTGCGCCTCGCCGCCGGAGAGCGTGGTGGCGGGCTGGCCAAGACGGATGTAGCCGAGCCCGACGGCATCCAGCGTCTCCAGCCGGCGGCGGATCTTCGGGATGTGCTCGAAGAACTTCAGGGCGTCCTCGACGGGCATGTTCAGCACCTCGGCGATCGAGCGCCCCTTGAACTTCACCTCCAGCGTCTCCTTGTTGTAGCGCCGCCCGTCGCACTGCTCGCAGGGCACGTACACGTCGGGCAGGAAGTGCATCTCGATCTTGATCTGCCCGTCGCCGCGGCAGACCTCGCAGCGCCCCCCCTTGACGTTGAAGGAGAAGCGCCCGGGCTTGTACCCGCGCGCGCGCGCCTCCTGGGTCTTTGAGAACAGGTCGCGGATCACGTCGAACAGCCCGGTGTAGGTGGCGGGATTGGAGCGCGGCGTGCGCCCAATCGGCGACTGGTCGACGGCGATGATCTTGTCGAGCTCCTCAAGCCCCTTGATCGCGCGGTGCCTGCCGGGCCGCTGGCGGGCGCGGTGCAGCTTGTTGGCGACCGCCTTGTACAGCACTTCGTTGACGAGCGTGGACTTGCCCGACCCCGACACGCCGGTCACGCAGGTGAGCGTGCCGAGCGGGACGCGCACGTCCACGTCGCGAAGGTTGTGTTCGGCCGCGCCGAGGATCTCAACGTAGCCAGAGGGAGTGCGCCGCTTCTCGGGCACGTCGATCGTGCGCGTGCCGGCCAGGAACTGCCCGGTCAGCGAATCCTTCACGCGTTGCACCTGCGCCGCGGTCCCCTGCGCGACTATCCACCCCCCGTGCTCGCCGGCGCCGGGACCGAGGTCCACCAGGTGGTCGGCGCTGCGCATCGTCTGCTCGTCGTGCTCGACCACGATCACGGTGTTGCCGAGGTCGCGCAGCCGCTCCAGCGTCGCGATCAGCTTCTCGTTGTCGCGCTGGTGCAGCCCGATCGAGGGCTCGTCGAGGATGTACAGCACGCCGACCAGCGACGAGCCGATCTGCGTCGCCAGCCGTATCCGCTGCGCCTCGCCGCCGGACAGCGTCGAGGCGGCGCGATCCATCGACAGATAGCCGATGCCGACGTTCTCCAGGAACTGCAGCCGCTCGTCGATCTCGCGCAGGATCAGCCGCGCGACGTGGCGGTCGGTCTCGGACAAGTCGATCTCGCGAATCCATTGCAAAGCCCGCCGCGCCGACAGCGCGCAGAAGTCCTCGATCCGCGTGCCGGCGACCAGCACGGCACGCGACTCGGGCCTAAGCCGCGCGCCGCCGCACTCGGGGCAGGCGCGCAAGGACATGAACTCCTCGATCTTCTCGCGCGTCCACTCCGAGTCCGTCTCGCGGTAGCGGCGCTGGAGATTTGCCAGGACCCCCTCAAAGCGCGTGGCGTAGGAGCGCGAGCGGCCGAAGCGGTTCTTGTAGGTGATCTGCAGCGGCTCCCCGTTCGTCCCGTTCAAGAACAGCTCACGGTGCTCGTCGGGCAACTCCTCCCAGGGGGCGAACAGGTCGACCTTGTAGCGCTTGGCGATTGCCTCGGAGACCTGCTCGTAGTAGTTGGAGGCGCTGTTGGCCCAGGGCGCGATCGCGCCTTCGCCGACCGACAGCGAGGGGTCGGGCACGACCAGGTCGGGGTCGATCACCATCTGCGACCCCAGCCCGGTGCAGCGCTCGCAGGCGCCGTGCGGCGAGTTGAAAGAGAAGATCCGCGGCTCCAGCTCGACCAGCGACGGCCCGTGCTCGGGGCAGGCGAACTTCTCGGAGAAGGTGTAGACGGTGCCATCCTGCGGCTTGGCACCGGGCACGATCTGAGTGTTGGCGGCCTTGACGCCAAGGGCCCCGGATGAGTGGGCACGGCCATTTGACGCCTCGGCCGTCCCAGACTGGCCGCCCGGAAGGGCGGCCCCATCCGAATTGGAAGCTGTCTTTCCAACGACCTCGATCTCGACAAGGCCATCAGCCAGTCCAACTGCCGTCTCAATCGAGTCGGCCAGCCGCTTGCGCACGTCATGGCGCATCGCGAGGCGGTCGACCACGACGGCGATGTCGTGCTTGTAGCGCTTGTCGAGCACGATCGACTCCTCCAGCATGCGGATGCGCCCGTCGATCTTCACGCGCGCGAAGCCGTCGGCGCGGCACTCCTCCAGCAGCTTGCCGTACTCCCCCTTGCGCCCGCGCACGACCGGCGCCAGCACCATGAAGCGCGTCCCCTCGGCCAGCTCCATCGTCTGATCGATGATCTGCTCTGCCGATTGCCCCGTGATCGGCCGCCCGCAGATCGGGCAGTGCGGCTTGCCCACGCGCGCCCACAGCAGCCGCAGGTAGTCGTAGATCTCGGTGACGGTGCCGACGGTCGAGCGGGGATTGCGCGAGGTCGTCTTCTGGTCGATCGAGATGGCGGGTGAGAGCCCCTCGATCGAGTCGACGTCGGGCTTGTCCATCTGGCCGAGGAACTGGCGCGCGTAGGCGGAAAGCGACTCGACGTAGCGGCGCTGCCCCTCGGCGTAGATCGTGTCGAAGGCGAGCGATGACTTGCCCGAGCCGGAGAGGCCGGTGATGACGACCAGCGCGTCGCGGGGCAGGGTCAGCGAGACGTCCTTGAGGTTGTGCTCGCGCGCGCCCGAGACGACGATCTCGTTGGCGGGCGTGGTGGCGGCGGCTCGGCGGGCTGGCATGCTCGACGCATTGTATTGACGCGAACGCGTGTTCGGATTCCATCCGAGTTGCATAGTACAGTTGTCTGCGTTAGATGCTTACGACCCGAGAGCGGACTTACAATGGCGAGAACATGGCGACAGACGGCATGGCGATCGATTTTGGCCGCGAGGCCCGTCAGGTGCACCGCTTCTCACTGGACCAGTACCACCGAATCATCGAGCGCGGCGGCTTCGACGACGATTTTCGCGCCGAGCTGATCGAAGGCGTCCTCGTCGACATGAGCATCAAGACGCGCGAGCATGAGAACGCCATCAGATGGCTGACGCGATGGCTGGTGCTGGCCGTCGATTCGAGTCAGTACGAGGTGGGGGTGCAAACGTCACTCACGCTGGTCGAGTCCGAATCCGAGCCAGAGCCTGATTTCACCGTCCTGTCGCGCGATGCTCCTCGCCCGTACCACCCAAGCACCGCCGTACTCGTTATCGAGGTGACGGTCTCCTCGCATTGTCGAGACCTCCGCCAAAAGCCGTTCCTCTACGCGCGTGCAGGCGTGCCGGAATATTGGGTGGCGGATATCGAAAACGGCCGCCTCGTTGTGCACCGCAACCCCGAGGACGACAGCTACCAGTCAATCGTCGCTGTCCCTGGCGACGGTCGGGTTGAAGCGCAAGCGCTGCAACTACCACC
Source organism: Solirubrobacteraceae bacterium (assembly GCA_036279855.1). GTDB lineage: Bacteria > Actinomycetota > Thermoleophilia > Solirubrobacterales > Solirubrobacteraceae > Palsa-744. Next base: position 22,582 of record DASUIH010000039.1, read on the forward strand.
GCTGAACGTGGCAGATCTGCTCACGGCCGCGAGACAGTGACTCGTATCAGCCCCGGCTGTATATCCTGCTTGAGCATGCAAGACCTCGGCGCCGCTATCTCCTACGAGGTCCTCGATCCGGGCACGCCCGTCTACAGCAGCGAAGACGAGCACATCGGCAACGTCACACACGTGCTCGCAGACTCCTCCGAGGACGTCTTCGACGGTGTCGTGATCGACGAGCGTGAGGGACCCGGCGGGCATCGCTTCGTCGACGCCGACCAGATCGCCGACATCCACGAGCGCGGCCTGCGTCTCAAGCTCGACACGCGCTCCTGCCGCGAGCTGCCACCGCCCAGCCCCAACCCGGCGGTGATGCGCGACGATCCAGCAGATTCGAGTTCGGCGCTGTCCAACAAGCTGCGGCGCGCGTGGGATCTCGTGTCAGGGAAGTATTGAGCGCGCCGCCGCGCTCAACCGGCCTTCTCCAGATACCGCCGCATCCCCGCATAGCTCTGATCCGCCGGCATCGCCTGCTGGTAGGCCACGGCGGCCTCGGGGTCGCCGTCGATCCGCATCCGCTCGCCGAGCACGCGGATGAACTCCGCCTCATCGCCGCCGGCCGCCAGCCGCTGCCATTCCCCCAGCCGTTCGCGCAGCTGCGCGACGTGCTCGGCGACGTTCTCGTAGCGCCCGAAGTGGGTCGGCACGATCGCGCTCGGGCGCCACGCTTCGATCTGGTCGAGCGACGCCCGCCAGGCCGCCAGGTCGATGTCGGGCGGCGGCGTCGGCGCCAGCACAGGCCCCGCTTGGGCGACGCGCACGCCGCCGACGTCGCCGCTGAAGACGGTGCCGCTGTCCTCGTGCAGGTAGGCGACGTGGTGGGAGGCATGGCCGGGCGTATAGGCGACGCGCAGGCCACCGTGTGCCGTGGATGGGGTATCGAGCGTCTCACCCCCCTGCAGCTGACGGACGCGCTCGGCCGGGACCGGCAGCACCTCGCCCCACAGCCGCTCCATGTCATCGCCGTACAGCCGCCCGGCGCTCGCGAGCAGCTTGGCCGGGTCGATCAGGTGACGTGCCCCGCGCTCGTGCACCCATACCTCGGCGCTTGGAAAGCGACGCACGAGCGTGCCGGCCGCGCCCGCGTGGTCCAGGTGGATGTGCGTCAGCGCGATCACGCGCGGCTCCACCCCGTCGAGCCCGTCCAGCAGCCGCTCCAGGCAGCTCTCCGGCCCCGGGTCGATCAGCACGTCGCCGATCAGCCAGGAGCCGATCACGCGCTCGTGACCGAGATGGCAGAGGTCGATCAGTCGCATCGGTGCAGGCCGCCGGATGCGGCTCTTCAGCCTTCGATTGCCGCGTAGACCTCGTCGAGCAGCTGCTGCGGCTCGGCGATGTCAAAGTGGTCGCTCAGATAGCGACCTGTCGCCTCGCGCGAATCGCCGTTAAGCGCCATGTTCAACGCGACCAGCCTGGCGCCGTCCACGTCCTGCGTGGCGGGAGCGGCATGCTCGTTCGCGGGGGCAGCCGCCGGCGCGACAGCGGCCGGCTCGGGTTGGGGCGGTGACTGTGGCTGTGGCTGTGGCGCAGGTTGAGCGGCTATCGCCGGCGGCGGCACGGCCACTCCGTTTTGAGCGACCGGCTCAACGAGAGGCGCTGGGATCGGCTCGGCCCCACCGGATTCGGTGGCGACAGCCTCTGCAGGGGCGCCCGCGCGTCCTGCAGCCGCGTCGTAAAGCGTCCCCATCTCCACGCCAAGCGCTTCCAGGTCGGCGACCAGCCTGCCGGCGCCGCCACGCAGGCTCTCGACCAGCGTCCGCGTCTCCCCGTCCATGCTCGCTACCCGCTGCAGCAGCGCGTCGGTGGCGGCGGTCACGCCGGTGACGCGCTCTTGGGCTGTGGCGATCGCCTGCTCGCGTGTGCGCTGCGCCTCTGAGCCGGCTTCCTCGCGCAGCCGGCGCGCGTGCTCGGCGGCTTCGGCCTCGATCGCCTGCGCGCTCGCCTGGGCGGCCTCCAGGATGCCTTGCACCTGTGCGCCGGCGGCGGATGCGATCGAATCGCGCCCAGCGCCACTGGCCTGACGGCTCAGCTCTTCGACGGCAGCGGCGAGGCTGCGCAAATGCGCATCGACGCTGGCCGGGTCGTAGCCGCGCCGCACGATCGGGAAGTCGCGTCGCTCGATCGCCTGACGGTCCATCTCCACGGCGCCCATCTTATGGCTTAGCCCGGCGCGGGCGCCTCGGTCTCGTTCAGCTCGCGCAGCTCCCTCCGCAGCTCGCGAATCTCGTCGCGCAACTGCGCCGCGTACTCAAAGCGCAGGTCGTCCGCCGCTTCGATCATCTCCTCCTCAAGCTCCACGACCATTCGCTCCAGCTCGTGCTCCGGCATCTCCTTTACCTTCGCTGCCGATCCCGCCCTCCCCGAGCGCCGCCGGCGCCCCTTTGGCACCTTCGACTCGCCCTGCAGAAACTCGGCGATGTCTGAGATCCCCTTGACGATCGTGGCGGCGGTGATCCCGTGCTCCTCGTTGTAGGCCAGCTGGATCGCGCGGCGACGGTCGGTCTCCTCGATCGCCGAGCGCATCGCGGCGGTCTCCTTGTCGGCGTACATCAGCACGAAGCCGTTGACGTTGCGGGCGGCTCGCCCGATCGTCTGGATCAGCGAAGTCTCGCCGCGCAGGAACCCCTCCTTGTCGGCGTCGAGGATCGCCACCAGCGACACCTCCGGCAGATCGAGGCCCTCGCGCAGCAGGTTGACGCCGACAAGCACGTCGTATTCCCCCAAGCGCAGGTCGCGGATGATCTGGATGCGCTCCAGCGTGTCGATTTCCGAGTGCAGGTAGCGCACCTTGAACCCCATCTCGGCCAGGTACTGGGAGAGGTCCTCGCTCATCTTCTTGGTGAGGGTGGTGACGAGCACGCGCTCGTCCACGTCCACGCGCTTGCGAATCTCGTTCATCAGGTCGTCGATCTGGTTCCTGGTCTCGCGCACGTGCACCTCGGGGTCGACGATGCCCGTCGGGCGCACGATCTGCTCGACGGTTCGTTGCGAGCGTGTGCGCTCGTACTCGCCCGGGGTCGCCGAGACGAACACCAGCTGCGGCGTGATCGAGAGGAACTCGTCGAAGGTCTGCGGCCGGTTGTCCATCGCGCTCGGCAGCCGGAAGCCGTAGTCCACGAGCGTGCGCTTGCGCGAGCGATCGCCCTCGAACATCCCGCCGATCTGGGGAACGGTCTGGTGCGACTCGTCGATGAAGCAGACGAAGTCCTCAGGGAAGTAGTCGATCAGGCAGTAGGGCCGATCGCCGGGCTTGCGCCCATCGAGGATGCGCGAGTAGTTCTCGATTCCCGAGCAGAACCCCATCTCGCGCAGCATCTCCATGTCGTACTGGGTGCGCTGCCGCAGGCGGTGAGACTCCAACTGCTTGCCGTCGGACTCCAGCTCCGCGCAGCGCTCGCTGAGCTCCTGCCCGATGGCGGCGACCGCGCCGTCGATCGTCCCCTCCTTGACGTTGTAGTGCGTCGCCGGCCAGATCGCGACGTGCTCAAGGTCGTCCTCGATCAGCTCGCCGGTGAGCGGATCGAAGTGCTGCAGCCGCTCGACTTCATCGCCGAACAGCATCGCGCGAAAGGCGGTCTCCGCATAGGCGGGAAAGACCTCAAGCGTCTCCCCCTTGACGCGGAAGGAGCCGCGCGCGAGCACCGAGTCGTTGCGGGTGTACTGGATCGAGACGAGCTTGCGCAGCAGCGTGTCGCGGTCTATCTCCTCGCCGCGTTTGAGGATCTGCATGTTCATCTCGTAGGTCTCGGGCGAGCCGAGCCCGTAGATGCAGGACACGGAAGCGACGACGATCACGTCGCGGCGGGCGAACACCGCGGCGGTGGCCGCGTGCCTGAGCCGGTCGACCTCCTGGTTGATCGCCGAGTCCTTCTCGATGTACAGGTCGCGCGAGGGCACGTAGGCCTCGGGCTGGTAGTAGTCGTAATAGGAGACGAAATACTCGACGGCGTTCTCAGGGAAGAACGTGCGGAACTCGTTGCACAGCTGCGCCGCGAGCGTCTTGTTGTGCGCGATCACAAGCGCGGGCTTCTGCACCTGCTCGATCACTCCGGCCATCGTCATCGTCTTGCCGGTGCCGGTGGCTCCGAGCAGAGTCTGGAAGCGCTCTTTGGAGAGGACGCCATCCGCGAGCTCGGCGATCGCGCGCGGCTGGTCGGCCGTCGGGGTGAAGGCCGTGTCTAGACGGAAGGCAGGCACCGCGTCTACGATAGGGCCTACTGAGGCCGAGGAGAGGGAGGTCACAAGATGGGGTCAACGGTTACTCGACGTCGCAGCGCCCGCAGCGTCGCTACGGCGCTCGTGGCGGTGGCGACGATGGGGCTGCTACTCGCGGCGGGCGCAGCCAGCGCGACCGCAAGTTCGCCGGTGCTCGAATTCGCGACGCCCGGCAACGCTTTCCCGGTCGCATTCACGACCGAAAGCGGCGAAGTGAAGGCCGAACTGGCGGGCTTTGAAAGCGTGGTGACCTGCACGACCTCTCAGGGCGAAGGCGAGATCACGGGACCGCATTCGACCATGTCGGAATACACATTCACGGGCTGCGCCGCGAAAGGCAGCAGCCTCAACGCCAGCTGTAAGTCCGAAGGCGCCGCCACAGGAGAAATCCTTTCCGAACAAGTCGAAGCGGAACCAGTCTTCATCGACCAGGCCAGAGACGAAGTCGGCATGCTGCTCGACCCGCACGGCGGCGTCTACATGGAGTTCGAGTGCGGGGGCGAATCGGTCGTAGCGGAAGGGCCGTTCCTTGCCCCCGGCTCCCCGATCGACAAGGAAACGATGTCGTTCACGCTCGCGCTCAGCGAGTCCCACGGCGTACAGACGCCTAACGAATACGAAAGCGCGGACGGCCAAAAGCACCTCGCTCTCCCCACCGGCATCCGCGGCACGCACCAGCCGGCATCCACCGGCGTCGAAGCGACCTTCACCGTCCATACCAGCGCACCGGTCGAGGTCAAGGCGGTTACAAGCGCAGAAATAGAAGCCAAACAGCGAGAAGAAGCTGAAAAGGCCCGTCAAGGCGAAATCAAGACGCTCTAAGCCACGATCGCCAAGCTCCGCGAAGAAGCGGCGGCCGACAGGCGACGCGAGGAAAGACTGAGCGCTCAGCTCAAAGCGATCGAGAAGGCTCAGAAGCAAGAAGCCGCTGCCAAACGCCGGAAAGCGCTGCTGGCAAAGGCGCTCGCGCACTGCAAACGCGAGCCGCAAAACAAGCGTGCTCAGTGCAGAGCTAGAGCCGAGCGCCGATACGGCGGCGCGGCCGGAAAAGGCGCGGCGAGCAGCCACGCCGCGAGCGCATCAGCTCAGCACGGCCCCTACACGCGCCCGACCGACTAGAGCCCGAGCGCGTGCGGGTATGTGGCCCGGTACTCGCGCTGGGCGCGCAGTACGCGCTCGACGTACGCCTTGGTCTCGGGGAAGGGGATTTGTGAGACGCTCAGATGAGTGCCTTCGCTGCGTGCCTTCGCAACCCAAGCGTCGACGTTCGCCAAGCCAGCGTTGTATGCGGCGACGGCGAGCATCTCGTCGCCTTCGTAGTGGTCGAGCAGATAGCGCAGGTACCAGCTGCCGTAGGCGACGTTGATCTTCGGCGTCGCTAGGTCACCGGTGTTGAAGCGGTAGCCGCCGGAGAGGCGCGCGATGTATTCCGCCGTTTCCGGCTCCAGCTGCATCAGCCCAAGCGCCCCCTTCGCCGAAGTGCGCGGTTCGAACTTGGTCTCCGCGTAGATGACGGCGGCGATCAGCGCCGGGTCGAGGTGCTTCTCAGTCGCCTGTTCGCGGATCACCGAGGCGTCTGTCAGTGGCAGCCCACCGCTGACACGATCGTGCTGGACGCGCGTGACGACGATCGCGACCAGCACGACGATCGCGCCAACGGCCAGCAGCATTCGCGGCAGCGAACGGCCGGGCGAGGGCCGTGCGCGCCTACTGCTGCTGCCGGCAGTGCGCGCGCTCGACCTGTATGCGCTGCGTTGAGCGCTCACCCGGACAGCTTGGCAAGGACTCCGGCCAGCTCGCGCCGCAAGTCCTCGACGCTGCCGTCGTTGTGGACCGTAAATGTCGCACGTTGCGCCTTTTCGCTCTGCGAGAGCTGTCGCGCCGCTCGCTCGTCGGCGAGCGCGTGCCCACGCCCGTCGGCCCGCTGCCGTCGCGTCTGCTCCTCGGCGACGACGGCGATAGTCGCGTCGAACCCCCGCTCCATCCCGGCCTCGAACAGCAGCGGCACCTCGACCACGGCGGCCGTCGGTGCCGGCACGAGCGCGCGTACGTGCTCAAGCCAGGCGGCGATGCGAGCGCCCACGAGCGGCCACAGCAGCCCCTCAAGCCAGTGCCGCTGCTCATCGCTGCCGGCAAAGGCCTTGGCGGCTACAGCGGCACGGTCGACCGTGCCGCCGGGAGCGACCCGATCGCCCCAGCGCTCAACGACCGCGTCGCGCACGCGCTCATCGCCGTACAGCTCGTGCACGACGGCATCGGTCGAGAGCCCCCGCGCCCCGAGCTCTTCTAGCTGCTTCAGCGCGGTCGACTTGCCGGCGCCCATGCCGCCGGTAAGCCCGACGAACGGCACCCCCGGCATCGTCTTCGTCTTCGCTGCTCGGCGCTCAGCCTTGCGGCTGCTCGGCCGGCTGCGCCTCGGCCTCGGGCTCGGCCTCCGCCTCGGCGGCGACTTCAGGCTCAGCGCCTTCGCCGTCGGTCGGCGACTCAGCCAAGCCGGCCGGCTCTGCATCTGACTCTGGCTCCGCCGCGCCGGCTGGCTCTGGCTCTGGCTCGTCCGCTGGCTCTGGCTCAGCTTGCGGCTGCTCCACCTCGGCAGCCGCCTGTGTCTCCTCGACCGGCGCCGCCTCCACCACTTCTTGCTCGGCGGGCTCTTGGACCGCCGCTTGCGCCTGCGGCTCAACCGGCTGCTCAGCCTGCTCGGCCGCCTGCTCGACCGCGGGCTCCTCGCCCATCGTCGGCGCTTCCGCGGCCGGGGCCGAATCGCCGTCCGCGCGCTTGACCGGCAGGATCTGGTCCTCGACGCGCTTGGCCGACAGCGACAGGCGCCTGCGCTCAGAGTCGATCTCAAGGATCTTCACGCGAATCTCATCGTCGGGATGGACAATCTCACGCGGGCTCTCAACGTGATGGGCGGCCAGCTCGGATATGTGCACGAGCCCCTCAACCCCGTCGAGCACCTCCACGAACGCTCCGAACGTCACGACCTTGGTGACCTTGCCGGCCAACTCATCGTTGACGTTGTAGGTGTCGACGATCCGCTGCCAGGGATCTTCCTGGGTCTGCTTGAGGCCAAGCGAGATACGCTGACGGTCACGGTCGATGTCGAGCACCTTGACCTGAACGGTGTCGCCGATGTTGAGAATCTCTGAGGGATGGTTGACGTGCGACCAGGAAAGCTCTGAGATGTGGATCAGCCCGTCGATCCCGTCAAGATCCACGAACGCGCCGAAGTCGACGATGTTGGAGATCTGCCCCTCGACTACAAGGCCGGGCTGCAGCCGGTCGAGGATCTGCTGGCGCACCTCCTTGCGCTCCTCCTCAAGCACGGCTCGACGCGAGAGCACGACGTTGTTGCGCGAGCGGTTGAGCTCGATCACCTTCGTCTCGATCTGCGTTCCGAGGTACTCGTCCAGGTTTGGAACGCGGCGGATGTCCACCAGCGAGGCGGGCAGGAAGCCGCGTACCCCGAGGTCGATGATCAGCCCGCCCTTGACCACCTCGATCACCGAGCCGATCACCGGCTCGCCGGACTCGGCGGCACCCTCGATCCGGCGCCAGGCCTTCTCGAAGCGGGCGCGCTTCTTGGACATGATCAGGCGGCCGTCCTGGTCCTCCTTGGTGAGGACCATCGCGTCCACCTCCTCGCCGAGCTGAACCTCGTCGTGAGGATCGACCGACTTGCGGATCGAAAGCTCGCCCGCGGGGATGACCCCCTCGGACTTGTAGCCGATGTCGACCAGGACCTCGTCCTTGTCGATCCGCACCACGTGCCCGGTCACTACCTCGCCCTCCTCGAAGGGCTGCATCGTCGCGTCGTAGTTGGGAACTATCTGCCCGTCGATTTCCAGCAGCAGCCCATTGGATCCCTCGACCACATGGGCCGGGGAGTTCTCGATTACGGTCTCCACCGGGCGAAGCGTAGCGAAGTCTTACGGACCGACGGGCGCCGCCCCACACCTATGATTCGGTTGCATGCCGGTTAGAGCCACAAAGCGCGGCGCCGAGCGCACGCCGCTCTCAAGCGACTGCGACGTTCTCATCTGCGGCGCGTCCTTTGCCGGCCTGGCGGTCGCGCGCGAGCTGGCCGGCAGCGGCGCGCGCGTGCTCGTGATCGACCGCTATGAGATCGGCGAGCGGCAAACCTCCGCGTGCGGCATACCGACCACGTGGCTGCAGGCGCTGGACCTGCAGGCCTCGCTGCGCCAGAGCTTCGGCGAGCTGGTCGTGCACACGCGCCACACGACGGCGCGCTGGCGGCTGCCGTGGACGTTCTCCACCTTTGACTACCGCGAGCTGTGCGCGCTGCTGTGGGAACAGTCAGACCGCTCAGAGGCGAGCTTTGAGACCGCGACGGTGTCGGGCCGTAGCGGCCGGACCGTCCACACCGACCGTGGCGACCTCAGCGCCCCTCACATCATCGACGCGCTTGGCTGGCGGCGGGTGCTGTCCGACGGCCCGACGATCCAGCCGCCAAACGCACGCCTGTCGCGGGGCCTTGAGGTGCATCCAGACGGCACGGGAGATGAGCTTGAGCTGTGGATCGACCCCAAGTACGCTCGCGCCGGCTACGGCTGGAGCTTCCCGGCTCGCGACGAGCTGCGGGTGGGAGTCGGCTCGTTCTGGCCAAGCCGCCACGTCAAGGAGCCGACGGTGCGCTTGGCCGCCGACCTTGGCCTGCCCGCCAATGGCTACCAGGGCAACTGGATCCCCCACCAGCTGCGAGCCGCCGTCGAGGACGACGTCTACTTCGTGGGCGACTCGGCCGGCCATTGCCTGCCGCTGACCGCCGAGGGCATTCGCACGGCGCTGTACTTCGGGCTGGCCTGCGGCCGCGAGCTGCGCCAAGCCCTCTCGGGCGAGACGACAGCCGCGGCAGCGCTGAAGCGCTACAGCGCCTTCTCCGACGCGCACGAGCGCAAGTTCCGTTGGCTACTGAACACCCAGCGGGCGGTCGGCCAGCTGACGCCGACGCGCGCGATCGCGGCGATGGCCAAGGCGATGGCCAACGATCGCTTCTGCGCCTGGGCCTTCAACAACTATTTGGAGATCGCACCGCCGCGTTTCGCGACAGGCGGCCGCCCGCGCTCGCGCCGGACGACCACCGTCGCTGCAGCCGCCTGAGCTCAGGCGACCTCTTGCAATGCCGGCCGCGGGCGCGCGGCGCCTCGCAGCGCCTGCACCGCTCCTTTTGCCGCCTCCAGCGCACTGGCCCAGGAGACCTCGGCCAGCAGGCCCGGGGCGGCCATCATGTCGCCGGCGACGAACACGCCGTCGCCGCGATCCACGGCAGGGCGATCGCGCCAGCTGGCGCCGGGCAGGTCAAGCGCCCCCGAGCGGGCGTCCATCACCTGACGGCGCCGCCACGTCTCGCGCCCACGCCAGTCGGCCAGGCCGACATCGAGCAGCCGCTCCAGGCGCAGGCCGGCCTGCTCGGCGCTCTCCCCGGGCCGGATCGGCATCTGCGCCTGCACCAACTCCTCGCCGGGCGGCGCGATCGAGGGGTTGGTAGTCGAGTAGCGGCCGATCCAGCCGGCCTCGTCCATGTCCGAGACGATCGAGGGATCGCCGCGGCGGTGACGCAGCCCGACGTCGAGGCAGACCGTGTTGCCGCTGTGCCAGCGCAGCTGCCCGTCGCCGAGCAGCTCGCGCGCCTGCTCCAGCTCGGTGGCGAGGATCGTCGGCGTGCAGGGCAGCGAGTCGATCCGCGTCGAGGTTTCCACACGCACGTTCTCAAGCGTCCGCACGCGCTGCTCAAGCGTTGCCACCAGCGCGCTCCAGCCGCCGACCGGATAGCGCACGCAAGAGGGAACGCTCATCAGCAGGCGCACGCTGCGCGGCCACACGAACGCGGCCGAGAGCGATCCCGGGTCGTGAAAGAAGGTGTAGACACCGGCGGCGGACGAGAGCAGGTCGGCTGTCTGCTCGTCGGTGTGCGAGGCCGCCCAGCCGCGGAAATCGGCGTCAACCGGCGCTTCGCGCCCGCGCAGTCGCAGCACCGAGGGCAGCGCGCCCAGCGGGAACGTGCGGCGCAGCGCGCCGCCGATGCGCAGGCGTGCCCCGGTCAGGCGCGGCGAGACATGCGCCGGCAGCAACTGGCGCTCGCTCATCCAGCTCCAGAACGGCCCGGTGTAGACGGCGTGCGGCCCAAGGTTGGCCTTGTAGGGCCCGTCGGTGCTGCGGGCGCGGCCGCCGAGCTGCTCGTGCGCCTCGACCAGCCGCACGCCGACCCCCTCCTCCGCGCACGCGATCGCCGCGACCATGCCGGCGATGCCGGCACCGACGATCGTGATCTGGGCGCGATTGCTGCCGTTGCGATGGTTGCTGCTCATGTCGAACCTCCTGCCGTGGGGAAGCGGCCTGTGGGGTTGATGGGCGAATGCCTCTCGTTCGATCCAGTCGCCAAGGTATCCCGATACTGGCCTGGATTACAGTTCCAGTAATGACCGCTGAGAAAGGTCCAGTTGCGGGGCCGGGGCTGTTCGTCGCCCTCGATCGCTCCAGCGAGCTTCCCCTGCACGAGCAGATCGAGCGTTCGCTGCGCGAGCAGATCCGCGGCGGCCGGCTCGAACCGGGATCGGCGTTGCCCTCCACCCGCGGCCTGGCGGACGAGCTTGGAGTCTCGCGCGGCGTTGTGACCGAGGCCTACGGCCAGCTGGCGGCCGAGGGCTACTTGACGACAAGCCAGGGCGCCCCGGTCCGCGTCGCGACCGCCGTGCGCGCGGCGGCGGCGCGACCGGCGGCGACCTCGCTGGCGCGGAGCTTCCCCTACGACTTCCGAGCAGACCAGCCCGACCTGGCCGGCTTTCCGCGCGAGGCGTGGCTGCGTTCGCTGCGCGTCGCCGTGCGCGACTCGCCGCTGGCCGCGCTCGGCTACCCCGACCCGCGCGGCGCGCCGGAGCTGCGCGAAGCGCTCGCCGGCTATCTCGGACGCGTGCGCGGCGCCGACGCCGAGCCCGAGCACGTCGTCGTCTGCACCGGCTTCATGCAGGGCCTGTCGTTGCTGTGCCGCGCGCTGCGGGCGCACGGCGTCGAGCGCATCGCCGTCGAGGAGCCGGGTTGGCACACGCACCGCCTGATCGTCGAGCAGTCCGGCCTGGAGGTCGTGGTCGTGCCGGTGGACGGCGGTGGCCTGCGCATCGACGCGCTGGCCGAAAGCGACGCCGCGGCCGTGATCGTGACTCCGGCTCACCAGTTCCCCACAGGCGTCGTGCTGGGGCCCGAGCGTCGCGCCGCGCTGATCGAATGGGCCGAGGAGGAGCGGCTGGTGATCGAGGACGACTACGACTCCGAGTACCGCTACGACCGCGTCGCGGTCGGCGCGCTGCAGGGCCTTGCGCCCGAGCACGTCGCCTATGTCGGCTCGGCCAGCAAGCGGCTGGCGCCGGCCATGCGCCTCGGTTGGATGCTCGCGCCCTCGTGGCTGACGTGGGAGCTGAGCGCGTGCAAGACGGTCGAGGACGGCGGCTCGGAGGTGCTCGGCCAGCTGGCGCTGGCCGACTTCATCGCCCGCGGCGAGCTCGACCGCCACATCCGCCGCACGCGCCTTCGCTACGAGCGCCGGCGCGAGGCACTGCTGTCGGCACTGGCGCGCTGGCTGCCCCAGGCCGTGCCGAGCCGTGCGAGCGCCGGCCTGTTCGAGCTGGTGCGGCTGCCGGCGGGCGCCGACGAGGCGGCGCTGGTGCGCGCGGCCGCGCAGCGCGGGATCGGCGTCGAGGGCCTTGCCACGCACCGCTACAGCGCAACCGACGAGCCGGGACTGCTGCTCGGCTATGCGGCGATGGCCGAGCCGGCGATCGAGCAGGGGGTGCGGCTGCTGGCGGACGTGGCAGCTGCTACCGGCGTGAGTCAGTCGCGTCGCGGCCGCCCTTCTCTTCAGTCGACTTGACCGCGAACAGGGTCGATCAAGCGCAGCGGCATCTGGGTCGCAATCGCCTCGAAGTCTGCATCGCGATGTAGGACCGGAGTATTCGTGCGAATCGCGACGGTGGCAATCAAAAGGTCTGGTGGCCGGCGAATCGTGACGCCCCTGCTGCGGCAGGCGCGGTACAGCGCGGCCGCTGCCTCGTGATCCGACGGTTCCTGGACAAGCAGCAACTCGCAGCGACCGAGCAAACGGGCGAGCTTGCGGGCGTGTGACTCCTCACGTGCGCCGGCAAGCACCTCAAGCACAATGACGCCGGTGGTGGCGAGCGAGCCCTGCGTCTTCAGCAGGGTTCGAAGGCAGCGGTCTACGTCACTATCGGTGGCACGGAGATACTCGATCCAAGCCGAGCTGTCAACGAGGATCACGACGCCTGAGGCAGCCAACCTGAGCGTTGCTCGCCCAGGTCGCCCTCCCACCCGCTCCCGTGCAATTCCAGCGCTTCGCTTGTGCTCATCGGCTCCATGTCCAGCCTGCGTAGAGCCAAGTCGATCGCCGCTCGCTTCGTCTTCAGGCTGTAGCGGCTCATCACCCGCTTGACCAGCGGCTCGTCTATCTCAACATTGGTGCGTGCCATGTGTAGAGCATACACCAAGTTACCGTCGCACGACCAGCAACGCCCCAACCACCAGCAGCACCAGCCCAACGACCCGAGTCGCCCCAATCGACTGCTTGGCGATCCCGAACAGCCCGAAGCGGTCGATCGCGACAGCGGCCGTCAGCTGCCCGCAGATCACCAGCGCGGTCAGCCCGCTGACGCCGAGCGTGCGCACCGTCAGGATCGCCACCGTCACGTAGGTCGCCCCGAGCAGCCCACCGATCCAAGCCCACGCCGGCGCTTTCGGGGCCTGGCCGAAGCTGCCGAGCCCGCCGTAGAACAGCGCCGCCACCAGCGCCAGCGCGACCGTGCCGACCACAAACGAGAACGTCGCCGCCTGCACGCTGCCGATCGTCCTGCCCAGCCGTGAGTTGACCGGCGCCTGGATGCCGACGAGCACCCCCGCGACCGCGGTGATGGCGATCGCCAGCGTGCGCGTCACTTGGCCGCCAGCCAGTTCTCGCCGACGCCGATCTCCACCGCCATCGGCGGCGTGTGCCCCCACACGCCGCACATCTCCTCCTCGATCAAGACCCGCGCCGCGTCAACCTCGGCGGGCGGCGCCTCGAACAGCAGCTCGTCGTGGATCGTGAGGATCTGCTTGGTCTCAAAGCCCCCGTCGCGCAGCGCGTCGTGGCAGCGCACCATCGCCAGCTTGATCACGTCGGCGGCGGTCCCCTGGATGACGGTGTTGACGGCCAGCCGCTCGCCCAGAGAGCGCACCTGGAAGTTGCGCGCGCGCAGCTCGGGGATCTGCCGGCGCCGCCCCCACAGCGTCTTGACATACCCCTGGTCGGTGGCGGCCTCGATCGTCTCGGCCATGAACGCCGCCACGCGCGGGAAGCGCTCCAGGTAGGCGTCGCGGAACTCTTTGGCCTCCTCCAAGGGTATGTTCAGGCGGTCGGCCAGGCCGAAGTCCGACAGGCCGTAGACGATGCCGTAGTTGATCATCTTCGACTTCGAGCGCATCCCGGGATCGATCTGGTCCGGTGCGACCGCGAAGACCTGCGAGGCGGTGGCGGTGTGGACGTCTTCGCCCCGCTCGAAGATCTTTTCCAGCACGGGCTCGCCGGCCGCGTGTGCCAACACGCGCAGCTCGATCTGCGAGTAGTCGGCGGAGACCAGCAGCTTGCCCGGCTCGGCCTCGAAGCAGCCGCGGATCTCGCGGCCGAGCTCGGTGCGGATCGGGACGTTCTGCATGTTCGGGTTGGTCGAGGCCAGCCGCCCGGTCTGCGCCCCCGCCTGCAAGAACGTCGTGTGGATGCGCGAACGCTCGTCCACCAGCTGCGGCAGCACGTCGATGTAGGTCTTGATCAATGTCGAGAGCTCGCGCCAGCGCTCGATCTGCGCAACGATCTCGTGCTCGTCGCGGATCGCCTGCAGCACGCGCGCGTCGGTGGAGAAGCCGGTCTTGCCGCGACGCTTGCGCGAGAGCCCGAGCTTGACGAACAGGATCTCCCCCAGCTGCTGCGGCGAGCCGATCGTGAACTCCTCGCCGGCCAGCTCGTAGATGCGCCGTTCAAGCTCCGCGATCTCCTCGCGCACGCGGGTCGTGATCCCCTCCAGCCGCTCGACGTTCAGACGCACGCCGACGAGCTCCATCTCGCGCAACACCGCCACCAGCGGCAGCTCGACGTCGCGCAGCAGGCCCTCCAAGCCGCGCTCGACGATCTGCTCGCGCTGCCAGGCCGTCAGCGCCGCCAGCAGCAGCGCGTCGGCGGCGAGCGGGTCCTCTGTGTTCGCGCTCAGGCCGCGCTCTTCGCACAGCTCGGCGAACGGATAGCCGCGCCGCGCCGGCTCAAGCAGATAGGCACCCAACAGGGTGTCGTGCACTAGCGTCGGCGGGACCTTGCCGAGCGTCTTGGCGTCGTGGGCGACGACCGGCCGCTCGCCGCAGGCAAGCACCACCTGCTCAGGGCTCTGGCAGTCGCCGACGAGCACAGTGGGACGGGCGGACGCGTTGCCGGCGTTGCCGCCCTCCGGCGCCGGCGCCACCACGCAGGCCGCGAATCGCCAAGGCGCCCCCTCGGCGAACAGCTCGCCCTCGGGGACCTCGGAGGCACCAACCGCAACACAGATCTCCTCCTCCGTGTCGGCCGCCGCCGTGGCTTTCAGCGCCGCGATGTCGGCGGTCGAGCCTGTGCGCGTGCGCGCGCTCAACGTGACCTCCTCCGCTGACGGCGCGGCCGTCAGCTCCTGCTCGCCAAGAGCCTCTTCCAGGCGTCGCAACGGGTCGCGCAGCTCGTGCTTGCGGAACACCTCGCGCAGCCGCGAGCGATCGGGCTCACGTGCGGACTCGGCCTGCAGGTCGACCTGCAGCGGCAGGTCGCGCTTGACGGTCGCGAGCTCCTTGGAGACGCGCGCGTCGTCAGCATGGTCGATCAGGTTCTGACGGCGCTTGGGCCCGCCGATCTCTCGCACGTGCGAGAGCACCCCCTCAAGCGTCCCGTACCTGCCGATCAGCTCGCTGGCGGTCTTCTCGCCGATGCCGGGGATGCCGGGGATGTTGTCGGAGGTGTCCCCCTTCAGCCCATAGAAGTCGGGGATCGACTCGGGCGGCAGGCCATAGCGGTCGATCACCGCCTGCCGGTCGTACAGCTTGGTCTCGGTGATACCGCGAGCCGTGGCCATCACCTGCACGAGCCCCCGCTCATCAATCAGTTGGAAGACATCGCGGTCGCCGGTGACGATCGTGACGGGCACGCCGGTGGTGCGGGCCTGCTCGGCCAACGTGGCGATCACGTCGTCGGCCTCATAGCCCTCAAGCTTGACGTTGGCATAGCCAAACGCCTCGACCAGGGGCTCCATCTGCGGCCACTGCTGCTTGAGCAGGTCGGGCCGCGAGCGCCGACCGGCCTTGTACTCGGGGAAGATCTCGGTGCGGCCGGAGCTGCCTGCGTCCCAGGCGACGATCGTCGGCTGCACGCCGTGATCGGTGACGATCTTCACCAGCATCGAGGCGAACCCGAAGATCGCGTTGGTCGGCTCGCCGGTGGAGGTGGCGATCGACTCCGGCAGCGCATAGAAGGCGCGATAGACGAGGCTGGGGCCATCGATCAGGAACAGGCGGCGCTCCACGGTGACGAGCACTCTAGCCAGCCCACCAGGGGGCGTACGCGCGGCGGCGGCAAGCAAAATAAGATGCCGCACCGCCGCACCCACGGCCGACCCCAGGAGCCCGATGCCGACCAGCCTCACCCCCAGCGCCCAGTACCGCCTGACAATCCGCGTCAAGATCGACGAGCGCCAGGGCATGCTCGCCGCGGTCACGGACCTGATCGGCGAGCAGGGTGGCATGGTCATCGCCGTCGACCTGGTCGAGGCCAGCGCCGAGCACAGCGTGCGCGACATCGTCGTGGACGCGTCGGGCCGCGAGCACTGGAACCGGATCCTCGCCGCCCTTGGCTCGCTGGCGGGCGTAGAGGTGATCGACACCACCGATCGCACGTTTCTGCTGCACGTCGGCGGCAAGATCGAACAGCACAACAAGCACCCGCTGAAGACCCGCGACGACCTGTCGATGACCTACACGCCCGGCGTGGCCCGCGTCTGCACCGCGATCAAGGACGATCCCGACAAGGCCTTCCAGTACACGATCAAGCGCAACACGGTCGCCGTCGTCTCCGACGGCACGGCGGTGCTCGGCCTCGGCGACATCGGGCCGGCGGCGGCGATGCCGGTGATGGAGGGCAAGGCCTGCCTGTTCAAGGAGTTCGCGGGCGTCGACGCCTTCCCGGTCTGCCTGGACAGCAAGGACCCCGACGAGATCGTCCGCACCGTCAAGCTGATCGCGCCGTCATTCGGCGGCATCAACCTTGAGGACATCTCCGCGCCGCGCTGCTTCGAGGTCGAGGAACGCCTCAAGCAGGAGCTCGACATCCCGGTCTTCCACGACGACCAGCACGGCACGGCGGTGGTGGTGATGGCGGCGCTGCTGAACGCGGCCAAGCTGACCGGCCGCGACCTGGCCGAGCTGAAAGTGCTCGTGATCGGCCTTGGCGCCGCAGGCGTCGCCGTGACCAAGATCCTGTTGGCGGCGGGAGTGAGCGATATCGTCGGAGCCGACTCGCGCGGCGTGCTCAGCACCGAGCGCGAGGACTACCTGGACGGGACGATGAGCGAGATCAAGCGCTGGTACGCCCAGTCCACGAACGCCGGCGCGA
>DASUIH010000040.1:0-10753 GCA_036279855.1 Solirubrobacteraceae bacterium
CGAAGGTGGCGATCGAGCTGTCGGAATCGCGTGTCACGAGCGGAGCCACGGTTTCCACCACCTGCAGCCGATCTCCCTCGACCCGGAGGTATCCGAGCGAGACGAGCGCCTCGCATAGCGCCGCCATGCCCGTCGGATCGAGCCTGAGGCGCTCGGCGAGCACCGCCGCCCCGGACGGCTCAGCGGCCAGCGAATCGAACACCCCGAGCCCGACCGCGGCCAGCACGGCACGGCCCGCGAGGGGCAGCACGAAGGTGTCGTAGAAGGGGTCAGGCGGCCCGCTCAGGCCGCGCGGATCGGGCACCGGCCGAGTCTACGGTCCGCCGCTCGATCGACCCAAATTCCGCAAAGTAGGCCGGAAAAGCGGCGTCGATATGATCGCCCGTCAATGGCCTACGTGATCGCAGAGCCGTGCATCGGCCAGAAGGACAACTCGTGCGTCGAGGTGTGTCCGGTCGACTGCATCCACCCGACGCCCGACGAGGCCGACTACGAGAGCGTCGAGCAGCTCTACATCGATCCCGACGAATGCATCGACTGCGATGCTTGCGTCGAGGCCTGCCCGGTCGACGCCTGCTTCGCCGAGGATCAGCTGCCTGACGAGTGGCAGAAGTACGCGCAGATCAACGCCGAGTACTTCGCCAACGCCAAGTAGCGCAACGCCAAGTAGCGCGTTGGCTAGGCCATCGGCAGCGACATACCCGCGGGCTTGGGGCTCGCGGGGGTCGTCGGTGCGACCTGCGTGACCTGAAGCGTCGGCAGAGTCGGCAGCTCGATCGGCGCCAGTGCTATCAGCCCGCGCGCGGCTTGGCGGATCGCCTGTGCCGCCGGGTCGTCGGGGTCCTTGAGCACGAGCGGCAGGCCGCTGTCGGCGTGCTCGCGCAGCGGCATCGTCAGCGGCACCTTGCCGAGCAACGGCACGTCGAGCTCGTCGGCCAGCTCTTGGCCGCCGCCTTCGCCGAAGATCGCATAGCGCTCGCCCGTCGGCGTCGCGAACGCGGTCATGTTCTCGATCACGCCGCAGATCTCCAGGTTGACCTTGTTGGCCATCTCAGCCGAGCGGCGCGCCACCTTCTGTGCGGTGGCTTGCGGAGTGGTCACGATCGCGAACTGAGCCTGCGGCAGCAGCTGGGCGAGCGTCATCGAGACGTCGCCGGTGCCGGGCGGCAGGTCGATCAAGAGGTAGTCGAGCACGCCCCATTCGACGTCCTGCAGGAACTGGTTGAGCGCCTTGTGCAGCATCGGCCCGCGCCAGACGACAGCCGCGTCTTCCTCGACGAAGAAGCCGATCGACATGATCTTCACGCCGTGGGCCTCCAGCGGAACGATCTTGCGCTGCGCCGACACGGCCGGTCGCGTGGCGCCGAGGCCGTACATGCGCGGGATCGAATAGCCCCACACGTCGGCGTCGAGGATGCCGACGCGCTTGCCTTCTGCCGCGAGCGCGGCAGCGAGGTTGGCGGTCAAGGTCGACTTGCCTACGCCCCCCTTGCCCGAGCCGATGCAAATAACGTTTGCGACCTGCGCGAGCGCGCCGTCGGGCAGCCCGCCGCGGCCGAGCTTCTGCTGCAGCGCCGTCTTCTCGGCGTCTGAGAGCACGTCGAAATAGACGTTGACGTGGGTAACGCCGTCGAGCGCTTGCACGGCCTGCGCGACCGAGGTTTGGAAGTGCCCGCGGATCGGGCAGCCGGCCGTCGTCAGCGAGACGGTCACGTCGACCACGCCGTTGTCGGAGATGTCGATCGAGCGCACCATCCCCAGCTCTACGATTGAGCGGCGCAGCTCGGGGTCGATGACGGACTTCAGGGCCTCGGTTATCTGCTCGGGATCGGTCATGGCGTCCATTCTCGCACGTAAATAAAAAGCCGCCGGGCGGTAGGGGGACCGCCCGGCGGCGAGGGAGGAGAGGGTGCTGCTACTGCCGGCAGGGATATGAGGCCGGCAGACTCGCCCGCTCCCGGCCTCTCCGGCCCAGGGCGGGGTAAGTGGGTCGGGTCTGGCCTAGACGAGATTCAGCAGGCGCTCCTGGACGCGGCCGGCGAGATCTTCGCCGTCGCGGCGGCGCTGCTTGACCTCGCGCTCGACGCGGCTGCGGGTCTGGCGCACCTCGCGCTCGACGCGCACGCGCGTCTTGCGTAGCTCGCGCTCGACGCGGTTACGCGCCGTGTTGCCGCGTCGCTCGAAACGGCGCAGCTGCGCGTTGGCCTTGGCGGCGGTCGAATAGGTGTCGAATGTGTCGTTGACGCCGGCAAGCACGCGCTCGCGGGCAATCAGCGCGGCGCCGACCGGGATCAGCACGGCACGCTCGGCGTAGGCGCCGAGCGAGCTGTCCTTGACGGCAGCGGTGGAACGGCTGCTTGAGGCGTTCGAGCGTGTCGAGGCGGCGCGCTTGGCGGCCGTCTTGCGCGCACTGCTCTTGGCGGCTGTCGAGGCGGCGCGCTTGGTCTTGGCGCCGCTTGCGGCTGTGGTCTGGCTTGTTGGCATCGGGAGGGGGTCTCCTGTCGCGTAGGCGTACGTTTGTTCTGGTGTGGTGCCACGATAGCACCGAACACATGTTCCTAACCCGCTCTGGAGAGATAGTTACACCCAAACCTCAAGGCAGGGTGAACAGCCTGTAAAGAAGCTGTAGGGATCCCGTCAGCTTGTAACAGATGGAACGTTTGTTCGCTCCAGCCACAGCTGCGGCTCGCTCAGCTCGGCCGTGCTCGGCAGCGACCAGGACGAGCTCCATACATGGGCCAGCCGCTCCGGGCCGCCCGCCTTGACCACCTCGTCGCAGAACGAGCGCCCGACCTCGTACTGGCGCATCTTCATCTCCAGCCCGAGCAGCCGCTCCAGAATCCGCCACGGCCAGGCGCGGCCGCTTCGACGCCGCGTCATCGCCGTGCGCATGCGCTCAAGCGTTGGCAGGACCTCGGCGCCGACGGCATCCATCACATGCTCGGCGTGGCCCTCGATCAGCGACATGGTTGCCTGCATGCGCTCGACCAGCGCCCAGCGCTCCTCGCCGAGGCCGACCCGCAGCAGCTCCCCGGCGCGCAGACGCTCGACCAGAGTGCGCAGGTCGCCGGCGCTCGGCAGGCTTGGCAGCCCACTGACGCGAACGCCGACCTGCATGCCGTCGAGCAGCTCGCGCAGCATCCCGCCGAGGTAGCCGCGCAGCCACGGCGCGCCCGAGAACTGGACGGCGTGGGTGACCTCGTGGATCGCCACCCAGCTCGTGAACTGCTCGCGGTCGAGCTGCAGGTTGCGCGCCGCCTGCGCGATGTTCGGAGCCAGCAGCAACAGTCGCGGCGGTTGCTCTGCGTCCAGCAATGCGATGTCGTACTGGCCCAGTACGCGCTGGGAAAGCATCCCGGTGACGGCCCCCACCTGCACGCCGAGCAGCAGCTGCGTGGTCGAGCGCAACGCCGGCGCCAGTGGTCCCGACCCCTTGCCGACTCGCCGCGTGAGCGGGTCCAGCAACGGGCGCATCGTGGCGATGTTGGCTTCGATCCAGCGAGGCCGGTCGATCGACTCGATCTTGGGGATGCCGCCGTTCAGCGGCAGGGCCGTGTAGGCGGACACGCGCGCGGCGAAGTCCTCGGCCAGCCCTTGCACGCCGCCGGCGCCGGTGGACACGTAGGGGGCGCCACCGCTCAACATCTCGCCGACGCGCTGGGCGACGCTCCAGTCGATTCCGCTGCGTGCCCCGGATGGAGTGTCCATCCACTCAGCGTACGCGCTTCCTCGCTCCCGCTCGTATGCTTGCCCGAATGCCCCTCTCTGGAACCGCTCCTGTGTCGTCTGGGAGCGAGACGGGCGCGCCGGCCGGAGCCGGCGGGCTGTTCGAGCGCGCGGCGGCACGCGACGCGATCGCCTGGCTGCGGCTGCTGGCCGACCCCGGCGACGCAGCCGCTGTGGTGCGGGTGCTGTCGCGCTCGCCGATCGAGCTGCGCCAGGTCGACCTCGCCCGAGTGGTGCAGGTGGCGCGCAAGGCCAAGCTCGACCTGATCGGCGCGCTCTCGCCGGCGATCGAGTCGCCCGGGATGCCGCCCGAGGCGCGCGAGCGGATCGAACGCTTCCAGGCCCTTCACAGCGAGGCGCGGCTTGCTTTCGAGGCATTGCTGCCGCGCCTGCAGGGCTCGCCGCGCGAGCTTGCGGCGGAATTGACCGCTGCCTCGGAGGCGGCGGCGCTCACCGGCGAAGGGGTCCGCGAGGCGCGCGCGCAGACGTTGGCGGAAACGATCGAGCTGATGCGCGAGCAGGTGCTCGACGGGGCGCAGCGAATCGCCGGCAGGCTTGGCGAGCTGCGTCTGGACACCGATCTCGACATCTCCCACGGCGTCGTGCGCTACCTGGAGCTGGTCAAGCTGAACGCGCTGAAGGAGCGCCCGTCCGGCCAGAGCCTGCAGGACGCGCTGGCGGACGTCAACCAGCGGCTGCTTGCCGCCTGCACACCCCTGCAGCGCGAGATTTTCAACAGCTCGTCGCTGGACCGCACGCTGCTGGCGGCTGAGCGTGGCGATCCCGACGCGGCCGCCCCCAGGCCCGCTGTCATCGAGGGCGCCGGCGAGGCCTTCGCTCATCGTGACGAGCCCTCGCTGCTGGCGTTCGTGCCGCGCCGCGGCGAGGGGCTTGTGCTGTCGGCCTCGGACATCGATACCTACCGCGCCTGTCCGCTGCGCTACAAGTTCGCCCGCGTTCTCAAAGTGCCCTCGCCGCAGACGCTGCACCAGCGCTTTGGCATCGCCGTGCACCAGGCCCTGGAGCGTTACCACGCGTCCGAGCACACGACCGTCGGGCAGATGCTGGAGCAGTTCGAGAGCTGCTGGCGGCGCGGCGGCTTTGGTGAGACGCCGCGAGAGCTTGAGTTGCACGGCAAGGCGCGGGCCGCCCTGGTTCTCTACCACCGCCACCTTGAAAACCACGAGGCCGAGCCGGTTTGGTTCGAGCGTTCCTTCTCGTTCAAGCTCGGCCCCCACCACCTGCGCGGCCGTGTCGATCGGGTCGATCGGCTGGCCGACGGGGCCTACGAGATGATCGACTACAAGACCTCGCGCCCGAAGTCGGCCGAGCAGCTGCACGATGACGTCCAGCTCTCGCTGTACGCGCTCGGCGCGCGCGAGTCCTGGCAGGTGCAAGCCGAGAAGCTCTCCTACTACTACGTGCTCGACGACGTCAAGGTCCCGGTCCCCTCGGCGGAGATGGACCCTGACTGGATCACCCGAGTGGTGCAGGAGGTGGGCGCGGCGATCATGGCCGAGCGTTTTGAGCCGACGCCGGCTCCGGCCACTTGCGCGCTGTGCGACTACCGGATCGCCTGCCCGGCGTGGGAGCGATAACTCGCTCAGTAGCGGTCTATTGCAGACCACTTGACAACTTGTATCATTGCGGTCTATAGTGGCTACGTGCTCTCACCCGTCACGGGTGTGACGCCTACATAAAGGTCGGTAAGGGGTCGGTCTTCGTGGTCGACGCCAACTTGTTTTTGACGGGGACCTTGGGAGAGGGACCGCATCGTGCTTGAGAGGGAGCTGTTTTCACGTGTCTTCTTTGGGGGCTGACGTGTTGGAGAGTCGTTGGGTCGACGGCGGGTCCGTTATAGGACGCGTCAGCGCCGCTGACGCGTCTCTCTCTCTCTCTCTCTCTCTCTGCGCTGGCGCTGGTCTAGGCGCTAGGGCTTTTCGCCACGGCATCGGCCGGCGGCGCTCCGAACGACTCGCTCGGATTGGTTACTCGCACGCGTGTAACGCGCGTGCGCGTCGTGTTGGTGTGTTTCGACAGGGCGCGCACGTGCTGCTGCCCGGGGATGGGAGGGTTCGATGAGTGCTCGCAGGGTTTCCGTTTGGGTGGTCGGGTTGCTGTGCGCGATGATGGGTGTATACATGTTCGCGGCCTCGGCGAGTGCCAGCACGCTGCCCGATGGCCGTTTCTATGAACAGGTGACACCGGAGGAAAAGTACGGGAGCGACGTCTATACGCCGCCGGTCTGGAGTGACCAATACGAGGAGGGCCAGGTCAAACAGTCCAAGGAAGCCGAATCCACGCTCGAAACCGAATTCACGTTTCAGGCGGCGGCCGATGGCAGTGGCATCGCTTACGTAGCCGCTCCGACGGTGGGCGGCAACGAAAACGGAGGTCTACGCGGCGGCAACGAGTATCTGGCGAGGCGCTCGTCGAGCGGTGGCTGGTCAAACCTGGTCCTCTCGCCGGAAAAAGCTCCCGATTCCGTCTTCCAGGTATTTTCGCCAGACCTCACCACGGCTATCGTTGACGCACAGACGCCGTTGTCAGCGCTGGCCCCCGGATTCTATGACGTGCTCTATTCGGCGAGCACGGAAGGCGACGAGCTCGCTCCGCTCTTCTCGACCAAGCCACCGTACCGCGCCATGGGCCTCTTCGGCACGGCCGGGCCTCATAGAGAACCGGTTGCGGGCCTGAACGCGCATCGCGAAGGCAAAAGGTTCTTGGCGCTTGAGGGCATGTCCGCCGATTACACGCACTTGCTGTTCGCGGCAAACGATGCATTGACGGAAGCCGCCGAAGGCAGACCGGCAGCCGAAGGCGGTGAAGAACCCCAATTCGAAACCGAGGACAACCTGTACGAGTCGGTCGACGGTCGGCTGCGACTGGTGAACGTCCTGCCGAATGGCACGACGCACGCCAACGCGACCTTCGGAGCTGTCGAAACATTCGGGCCGTCTTCCGAAAAGCGCGCCGTCCTCAGCCGCGTGATCTCCGCCGACGGTTCGCGCGTCTTCTGGACCGACCTCAGCACAGGTCACATCTACATGCGCGAAAACGGCGCGAGAACAGTGGAAATAAGCTCACAGGGCACATATCAGACGGCGAGCGCGGACGGCTCGATCGCCTTCTACACCAATGGTGACCTGTACGCCTACGAAGTGGCAAGCGGCCACACGACCGACCTGACGCCGGGCGTGACTGTCGAAGGGGTCGTGGGATCGAGCGAAAATGGCGAATACCTCTATTACCTGACCGAAGGCAAGAAGCTCGCCCTGTGGCACGCTGGGGCTTCGAGCCCCATCACGTCCGTTCCAATCAGGCTTTCAAGTGAACCGATGACCGCCGAGGTCACCCCCAACGGCCATAGCATCGTTTTCACGCTGGAAGAATCAAAGTTCTATCCGATTATCGATGAAACGAATTACGTTCAAAAGGTCGAGGTGTACGAAGCCGAAACTGGAACGCTGCACTGCGTGTCCTGCACGTCAACCGGCACGTTGGGCCGTCTCCCCATCACCAACGCTGAGAACGTCTACCAGCCGCGGTGGATGACAGCCAACGGTGCCCACGTGTTCTTCGTCAGCCGCGAAGGCCTCGTGCCTCAGGACACCAACGAAACCCAGGACGTCTACGAATGGGAGCGTGCCGGCGCCGGCGGCTGCGCGGAACCCGGCGGGTGTCTCTACCTGCTCTCGGGCGGCACGAGCGTGGGGCACACCGCGTTCCTGGACGCAAGCGAAAGCGGCGAAGACGTGTTCATCGTCACGCGCGCGAACCTCGTCGGCAGCGACGAAGACGGTTTGGCGGACGTCTATGACGTGCGTGCGGGCCAGGAACGGCCGGCACCGCCCGCGTGTACGGGCACCGGCTGTCAGGGCTTGCCGTCCGCGTCGCCGATCTTCGCCACGCCTTCGAGCGTGACGTTTGAAGGCGTCGGGAACTTCGCTGCGCCGGCGAAGGAACCCAAGGCCAAGCCGAAGCCGAAGAAGAGGCCGAAGCCAAAGCACAAGAAGAAGCGCAAGAAGAAGGGTCGTACACACACAGCCAAGCGGTCGAGAACATCGAAGAGCGTGCGCGTGGCGCGTGCTGGAGCAAGGGGGGGACGGTCGTGAGCAAGCGCTCTTTCAAGCAAATGCCCAAACGGTGGCGCGGGCTGGTGCCGAGGTCGTCGATGGCGACCGCGATCGTGGCGGCGTCACTGGCTTCGACGGGTGTGGCGCACGCCGCGCCGGCGCCGGGCTGGGAGGCGACTTCCCGCATGTACCCAACGCATCTGGCGCCGGGCTCGGAAGGAACGGTGGTCGTCGAGGTCTACAACGTCGGCGCGGGTACGACCACGGGGCCTGTCACGCTGACAGATGCGCTGCCGTCAGGGCTGGAAGCGGTGTCGGCGGGGCCTGTGACCGAACTTGGCGCGATAAGCAAGTCCTCCCTCGAAAGTAGGGAAAAGACGTATGCCAAAAAGGAAGAAGAACAGGCCTTGGGTAAGGTCACGACTCCTCAATCTCAGCCCCGGGTGTGGAAATGCGAAGGCACGACGACGGTGGCCTGTACCACTGTGCCCGGATATGGCGGCATCGAACGGCCGATCAGACCTGGCTACCGGGGCCGCGTCGGCATCAAGGTGAAGGCCGTGGGCGGGCCTGGTGTGGTCGAAAACCACGTGACGGTCGCAGGCGGGGGGGCTTCCGGCCCCGCGGAAGCCACCGACGACTTCACGATCAGCGAAACGCCGGCGGCCTTCGGCCTGGCTGGGGAATTCGACGGCTGGTTCTCCACCGGGGCGGGCACCATCGACACGCAGGCGGGCTCACACCCATTCGACCTGACGCTCAGCTTCGGGTTGAACGTTTTCCAAGAGGCAGCAAGCGGGGCGATGCGTGACATAGAGATAGCTCTACCACGCGGCATCGTGGGCGATCCGCACGCGACCGCTCAGTGCACTCGCCAACAGCTCTTCAAATCGTCGGCGGGCAGTTGCCCTGTGAACAGTGCTGTCGGGATCGACGAAGCGTCTAGGGGTAATTCAGCGTCCAGTGGGGAAGCTGACTTTGACGTGCTCGTGCCCGTGTACAACATGGTGCCGCCGGCCGGCATTCCGGCGGAGTTCGCCTTCACCATATTCGGCTCAACCGTGTTGATAGACGCGAGTGTGCGCAGCGGCTCGGACTATGGCATCACGACGGTCTCGCGCAACGTGGGCTTCAGGGCGGTCTTCAACACGGTCACCCTGTGGGGAGTGCCGGGGGAATCGGCTCACGATCCCGAACGGTGTGGCGAGGGTCCGCTCAATCAGCCCAACGTCGCAGTGGCGTGTGGCTATAAGGGGACTGAAGCGACGCCCTTGCCGTTGTTGACCTTGCCCACCTCGTGTGAAGGCCCGTTGACGACGAATCTGACGATCGACAGTTGGGACAAGAGCTTGGGGTCGGCGAGCGAAAGCTTCGTGACGCATGACCAGACCGGTGCCTCGGTTGGTTTGACAGGTTGTGAACACTTGGCGTTTTCGCCGTCGTTGAGTGTGTCTCCGGATACGTCGTATGCGGATACGCCAGCTGGTCTGACCGCGGATGTGAAAATGCCTCAGGAAGGTTTGAGTCGTGGCGAAGGTGTCGCGACGGCGAATATCAAGGATACGACTGTGGTGTTGCCTGAAGGTGTGGCGATCAATCCGGGTCAGGCTGCTGGTTTGGGTGCGTGTGGTTCTGGCGAAGATGGCTTGACGACGCCTGCTGAAGAAGCTGAAGCTAAAGAAGATGATGGTCCCGCGCATTGTCCGAACGCGTCGAAGGTCGGCACGGATGAAATCGAAACGCCCCTGTTGAGCAAACCGTTGAAAGGCGGCGTGTATGTACTGCCTTCCAACCCGCCGCACGTGAAGCTGCTGGTGACCGCCGAAGGCGAAGGCGTGTTCGTAAAGCTCGTCGCGAAAGTCGATCTGGACGAAGCGACGGGCAGGTTGACTACGACGTTTGAAAAGACGCCGGAGTTGCCGTTCACCGACTTCAAGCTGTCTTTCAGTGGCGGTGCGCAGGCAGCGTTGAGCACGCCGACGCAGTGTGGGGCGTACACCACGACGAGTGATTTCATGCCGTGGAGCAGCCCGTTTGAGCAGGATGCGTTCCCGTCCAGCAGCTTCGTGATCGCAGCAGGCCCGAATGGTGGACCGTGTCCGGCAAGCCCGTTGCCGTTTGGTCCGTCGATGATCGCTGGTTCGACTACCGATCAGGCTGGCGGTTTCACGGACTTCTCGCTGTTGTTGACAAGGCCTGACGATCAGCAGCGGATCGGCTCGTTGCGGTTCAAGACACCAGAGGGCCTGCTGGGAATGATCGGCAAGGTCCCATTGTGTGGGGAAGCTCAGGCAAACGCTGGAACGTGCTCCAGCGCGTCGCAGATTGGGCATACGGTCGTTGAGGCCGGTCCCGGCCCGTACCCGCTGGTGGTTCCACAGCCAGGACAACCACCAGCACCGATCTATCTGACTGGTGGCTATAAGGGCGCACCGTACGGCCTGTCGATAGTCGTGCCGTTGCATGTCGGTCCGTTCGTGCTACCGACACAGGTGGTACGGGCGAAGATCGAAGTCGATCCAAGGACGACCGAACTGACGGTCACGACCGATGCGCTACCGCAGATCATTGCTGGTGTGCCTGCTGACTTGAGGGCGATCGATGCGGTGATCGATCGGCCCGGGTTCATGTTCAACCCAACCGGTTGTGAGTCATCCAGCTTCTCCGGCGCCGCGACAAGCAGCCAAGGAGCCACAGCGAGCATTAGTAGTCATTTCCAGATGGGGTCGTGCAGGAGCCTAGCGTTCAAACCAGTGTTCAAGGTCAGTACCAGCGCGAAAACATCACGAGCGAACGGTGCGAGCTTGGATGCGAAGATCACTTATCCCAAAGGCCCATTCGGCGAAAACCAAGCATCGATCCAATCCAACGTCAAGAGCGTGAAGGTCGACCTGCCCAAACAACTGCCGTCCAGGCTGACGACGTTGCAGAAGGCCTGTCCAGCCAAAACA
>DASUIH010000041.1:0-78370 GCA_036279855.1 Solirubrobacteraceae bacterium
CTGTCGATCAGCACGGGATGCTCGATCCGCAGCCGTCGCACCGCGTCGCGTACCGTCTGCTCGTCGCGCGAGCACTCAAAGCCCGGACAGTGCACGCCGATCACACGCAGGCCGTGCTCGGCGTAGCGCTCGTGCCAGGCCTTCACGTAGGGGAGCGTGCGGATCGAGTTGGGACGGCAGCAGTCCCAGAACTCGACCAGCATCGGCCGCCCGCGCTGCAGGGTGCTTTCCTTGCCGCCTTTGGCGTTCACCCACGGGAGCTTCGTGGGAAAGAGGGGTGCGGCGATCGTGTCTACGGGTGCGCGCAAGCGCTAGCCGATGCTTCCGACCATCTCCAGCTGTATGAGGCGGTTGAGCTCGACCGCGTACTCCATCGGCAGCTCCTTGGTGACGGGCTCGATGAAGCCGTTGACGATCATCGCCGCGGCCTCGTCCTCGGTGAAGCCGCGCGAGCCCATGTAGAACAGCTGGTCATCAGAGATGCGCCCGACGGTCGCCTCGTGCGCCACGGCGACGTTGGGGTTCTGGATCTGGATGTCCGGCCAGGTGTCAGAACGGGACTCCCCGTCCATCATCAACCCGTCGCACTGCACGCGCGCCTTGGACCCCTGCGAGTTGTTGCCCATCTTGACCAGGCCGCGGTACCCCATGATGCCGCCGTCCTTGGAGATCGACTTGGCGAGGATGTTCGAGGTCGTGTTCGGCGCCAGGTGCACGACCTTGGCCCCGGTGTCCTTGTGCACGCCCTTGCCGGCGACGCCGACGTTGAGGTGGTCGGCACGCGCGCCCTCGCCCATCAGGTAGGAGCCGGGGTAGAGCATCACGTACTTGGCGCCCATCGAGCCGCCGACCCACTCCACCGTGCCCTCGGCGTCGACGACCGCGCGCTTGGTGTTGAGGTTGTAGACGTCCTTGGACCAGTTCTGCACGGTCGTGTAGCGGGCCTTGGCCCCCTCGTGCACGAAGATCTCGACCACTGCCGAGTGCATCGAGTTGACGCTGTATGTCTGCGCGGTGCACCCCTCGATGTAGTTCACGTCCGAGCCCTCGTCGGCCACGATCAGCGTGTGCTCGAAGGTGCCCTCGCCGGCGCCCTCCATGCGGAAGTAGGCCTGCAGCGGCAGGTCGACCTTGACCCCCTTTGGCACGTACAGGAACGACCCGCCCGACCAGACCGCGCCGTGCAGCGCGCTGAACTTGTTGTCCTGGGCGGGCACGCACTTGTTCATGAAGTATTTCTGAACCAACTCGGGGTACTCGCTGATGGCGGTGTCCATGGAGCAGAACAGGATCCCGAGCTTGGCGTACTCCTCCTTCAGCCCCTCATAGACCGGCTCCTGGCGCCAGACGCCGACGACACCGGCGAGGTGCTCGCGCTCGGCCTGGGGGATGCCGACGTCCTCATAGGTCTGCTTCATCTCCTCCGGCACGTCGTCCCAGCTGTTGAAGCGTCCTGCAGTGGGTGGTGAGTACAGCACCAGCTCGTCCAGGTTCAGCCCGCTCAGGTCCGGCCCCCACTTGGGAATCGGCTTGCGTTCGAAGATCTCAAGCGACTTCAGCCGCTTCTCGGCCATCCAAGCCGGCTCGCCCTTGATCTTGGACAGCTCCTGGACCACCTCGCGCGAGATGCCTTGGCGTGCGAGCAGTTGGCCCTGCTCGTCCTCGACGATTGGTGAGGGCTTTGCGATCTTGGTGCGGTCCAGTGTGGCCATGTGGCTCCCTTTGTGAATCCTGTGCTCTGAACTAGGAATTGTATCGAGGACCAGCCTGCCCGCTGACGGGCCAGCTGTTATCGCCGGTGACGGCGCCCTTGACGACCTTCAGGCCCAGTAGCGCGCACTTGCGACGTGTTGCCGAGACAGGTATGCCCAGCAGATCGATCGCCCAATCGGCATCCAGGCGGCCGACCTCCTCCAGCGCCATCCCCTTCAGCTCCTCCGAGGCGATCGACGCCGCGGCTTGGGATATCGCGCAGCCGTGGCCGTTGAAGCGCAGGTCGTCGATGCGCCCGTCCTTTATGCGGATCTGCACTTCCAGCTCGTCGCCGCATAGGGGATTGTGCTCAAGCGCCTGCAGGTCATGGGGCTCCAGGTCCTCGCCGAAGTTGCGGGGGCGCTTGTAGTGCTCAAGGATGTAGTCGCGGTAGAGGTCGTCGCTCACAGCCCGAACACCTCCCGGCCGGCCTGCAGCGCGTCGATCAGCGCATCGACGTCCTCGCGCTCGCTGTAGACGCCAAGGCTCGCGCGAGTGGTCGCGGCGACCCCCAGGCAGCGCATCAGTGGTTGCGCGCAGTGGTGTCCGGCGCGGATGCAGACGCCGCTGCGGTCGGCGAGCTCGGCGACGTCGTGGGGGTGCATGCCCTCGATCGCAAACGAGACGATCCCGCCGCGGCGCTCGGCTTGCGAGGGCCCGTACCAGCTCAGCCCGGGCACCTCTCCCAAGCGCTCCAGCGCGTAGGCGGTCAGCTCGCGCTCGTGCTCGCGCACGCGCTCCATCCCAAGCGCGCTCAGATAGCCGACCGCGGCGCCGAGGCCGATCGCCTCGGCGATCGGCGGCGTGCCGGCCTCGAACTTGAACGGCAGCTCGTTCCAGCTGCTCTGCTGGAAGTCGACGGAGGCGATCATGTCGCCGCCGGTCAGGAAGGGGGGCATCGCTTCGAGCAGCTCGCGACGCCCGTGCAGCACGCCGATGCCCGTCGGGCCGCACGCCTTGTGCCCCGTCCACGCATAGAAGTCGGCCCCGAGCGCCGAAGCGTCGACGGGCATGTGCGGGACCGCCTGGGCGCCGTCAACCAGCGACAGCGCGCCGGCCGCGCGGATGCGCTCGGTCATCTTCGCCACCGGCACGATCGTGCCGAGCACATTGGAGACGTGGGCGAAGGCCACCAGCTTGACGTCCCCCTTGGCCAGCTCGGCGTCCAGCTGGTCGAGCGACAGCTCGCCGTGCTTGTCCACCTCCAGGTAGCGAAGCTCGGCCCCGGTCTCGCGACAAAGCTGTTGCCAGGGCACGATGTTGGCGTGATGCTCCATCTGCGTCGTGAGCACAGCGTCGCCGGCGCGGACGTTGCTGCGCCCCCAGGCGTAGGCGACAAGGTTGATCGCCTCGGTTACGTTCTTGGTGAAGATCGTCGTCTGGGCCTCCCAGCCGGCGAACGCGGCGACCTTGCGCCGGGCTTGGTCGTAGGCGGCGTCGGCCTCCTGGGCGAGCGCGTAGACGCCGCGATGGACGTTGGCGTTGTGCTCACGGTAGTAGCGGTCCATCGCCGCGATCACCGCGTTGGGCTTCTGCGAGGTCGCCCCCGAGTCCAGGTAGGCGAGCCGCCGGCCGTCGAACGTGCGCGCCAAGATCGGGAAATCCGCGCGCACGTCGAGCGTTTGCATCGTGGTGGCGCTCATCTGGCGGTCGCGTACGCCTCAATGTCGTCTCTTGCCCGCGCGAGCTTGGCCGCGAGCTTCTCGCGCACCAGCTCTTCCAGCGGCTCGTCCTGGAGCTGTCCGAGCACCGGCTCGAAGAACCCTTCGACCAGCACCTTCACCGCCGTGGCGCGGTCCAGGCCACGCGACTGCATGTAGAAGATCGAGCTCTCGTCCAGCTCGCCGACGGTGCCTCCGTGCGAGGCCGACACATCATCGGCGGAGACCAATACCGAGGGAATCGCGTCCAGCCGCGCCTTCGGCGAGAGCATCATCGTGTGGATCTGCAGGTAGGTGTGCGTCTGCTGGGAGCCGGGATCGATCTGGATCAGCCCCTCGAAGCTGGCACGGCTCTGCCCGGTCGCGGCGCCTCGCCAGTGCACGTCCCCGCCGGAAGGGCCGGTCTGGTGTAGGTCCACGGCAAAGGTGTCCAGTTGCTCGTCGTGCTCGGTGAAGAACAGCCCGCGAAAGGCCATGTCGCCGCCGGGCTCTGACACCGCCAGCTCCAGGTGGTGGCGCACCAGGTGCCCGCCGAGCAGGGCGGGAAGCCAGTGGCAGTAAGCGTCGCGGCCGACGCCGACGAAGCGAGTGGAGGCGTCAAACACGTTGCCGGGGTGGGCGGGACTCCAATCCATCACCTGGGCAAGGCGGCAACGGGCGCCGTCCTGCAGGTACAGCTCAAACGCGCCGGCGTGCAGCGACTGTCCTTGCTCGAAGTCCTCGGCCAGATTGTGCTCGTGCAGCTTGAACTCACTGTGCTTGCCGCCGATCGCCAGCGTGCGCCCGTACTGCGCCACGCCGGGCCCGGAGATCGCATAGACGACCTCGAACGGGTGCTCCACCACAACGCCGTCGGGCACGTACAGGAACGCGCCGGCGCTCCAGAAGGCGGCGTTGGCGGCCTCCAGCTTGTGGCGGTCGATCGTCAGGCGCTTGGAGAACCACTGCGCGAACAGCTCGGGGTGGCGCTCGGCGGCGTCCTGCAGCGAGCAGAGGACAACGCCCTTAGCGGCAAGGTCGGGGTCCAGCTCGACCGATGCGATGACGTTGTCGAGCTGCACGATCCTCCCGGCGTGCGCTCGATCGGGGAGTGCCGCGCTCACGAACTCGGGCGTGCCCTGGGCCTGCTCCTCGCCGGGGCCGAGTGCGTCCAGGTCCAGCTCGGCGAAGCTGGTCGTCCAGAAGCCCGAGCGTCGCCAGATCGGCAGCTCGCTGTCTTCGTAGGCCTCGCGCGCGGCCGCGCGCAACTCGTCGAGCGTCCGGCCGTCGCCCGCGCCGGCGCCGTGCAGCGCGTGGTAGAGGGACGCCTCGCGGTGGCGCCCAGGCTTGACTGCAACCTCAGGCGGCACCGGCGCCGACCTCCTGGCGGATCTGGTCGTAGCCCTCGCGCTCCAGCCGCTCGACCAGCTCGACGCCGCCCTCAAGCACGATCCGGCCATCCATCAGGATGTGCACAAACTCCGGCTTTACGTAGTGCAGGATGCGCTGGTAGTGGGTGATGATCAGCGCGCCGACCCCCTGCTGGTCGTGCAGCTTCTGCACCCCCTCGGCGACGGTGCGCAGCGCGTCGATGTCAAGGCCCGAGTCGGTCTCGTCGAGGATCGCCACGTCGGGCGAGAGCATCGCCATCTGCAGGATCTCCGCCCGCTTCTTCTCACCACCGGAGAAGCCGTCGTTGAGGTGGCGCGAGGTGAAGGCGCGGTCGACGTCGAGCAGGTCGATCGCCTGCTGGAGCTTCTCGCCGAACTCCTTGACGCGAATCGGCTCCTCGCGCTTGGCGTTGATCGCCATGCGCAGGAAGTTGGCCACCGACACCCCAGGGATCGAGACCGGGTATTGGAAGGCCAGGAACAGGCCGGACTTGGCCCGCTCGTGCGGCTCGGCCTCGGTGATGTCCTGCCCCTTGAAGACGATCCTGCCCTCGGTCACCTCATAGGAGGGGTGTCCGAGCAGCGTGTTGGCCAGCGTCGACTTGCCGGAGCCGTTCGGCCCCATCAGGGCGTGGACCTCGCCGCGGTCGATCGAGAGGTCGACGCCGCGCAGGATCTCGCGGTCCTCGGTGCGGACGTGCAGGTTGGTGATTTCCAGATCGGCCATTGCTTCCTTTTCTAGGCGGTGACGGGGGAGGGAACGAGGTCGGCGAGCGTCGTGCCTTGCAGGGCTCCGACGATCGCGAAGCGCACCTTCGTCCATAGCAGCTTGGTGGGGCAGATGTGGCCCGGATCGGACTCGCGCGAGCAGACGATCGCTCCGTCGGGACTTTGGGAGATGCACTCGATCGGGGCGATCGACCCCTCCAGCGCCTCGACGATCTCAGCCGCGGTGATCTGCTCGGCCGGACGCGCCAGCATGTAACCGCCACGCGAGCCGCGGCGGCTGTCGATCAGCCCGGCCTTGCGCAGACGCGCGACCAGGTGCTCCAGATACGCCAGCGGCATGCCGTCGTGCTCGGCGATCTCCGCCAGCGGCACGACGTGCCCTGCGCCGTCGGCGCTCTCGCCGGCCCGGCGGGCCAGCTCGACCATCACGCGCACGCCGTACTCGGCCTTTGTCGAGAACATCATCGTCTGAATACCTACCTGACAGCTAGGTTATCAGCCGGCCAGCGTCGG
Organism: Solirubrobacteraceae bacterium; assembly: GCA_036279855.1. Taxonomy (GTDB): domain Bacteria; phylum Actinomycetota; class Thermoleophilia; order Solirubrobacterales; family Solirubrobacteraceae; genus Palsa-744. The sequence continues at coordinate 6,026 of DASUIH010000041.1, forward strand.
ATCGGCCTCCTGGTCCCGCAGGGCCCGAACTCCGGTGTTCAATGGTGCCCGTGGGCATGATCGATTTGAATCTATGTGTATGGTCTTGACAACACCATTGACTGTGATGTACTCTGACCGTACCGTCGTGCAGTTGAGCGATGGAAACATATGATCGGGTTTGGGGGTCGGTCTTGCTGGTCGACTTCAACCTTTTTAGGGCGGGGCCCTGGGAGAGGGACCGGGTCGCAAGTTGAGAGGGAGTCGTAGTCGCGTGGTTTTCTTGGGGAATGGCGCAGTTGAGGAGTCGTGTGCGCAGGACGTGTCCGTTATAGGACGCGTCAGCGGCGCTGACGCGTCTCTCTCTCTCTCTCTCTCTCTGGTCCGGCGCTTCTGTAAGCGCTAGGCGACTTCGCCACGGCCGTTTGCCGTGGCTGCCCCGCCGGTGTGCGGGTGGGGGATTTGAGCTGCTCGCATGTGTGGGGAGTCCAAGTTGACGGCCGCTGCTCGTCCCCACGTCCTGGCGACTCGCAACAGTGACAGTCGCAGCCCTTTTCACGCGGCCGGCTTCGGGGGTGCGAGCAGTCGCGCATCGTTGGCCGACTTGCAGCGTTTGCGGATCGTCAGCGGCATGCTCGACGTCGCGTGTGAACGGGGGGCGGCCAACACCACGATTGCACAGGTGGTCGAGCGCTCGGGTGTGAGCCGTCGCACCTTCTATGAGTTGTTCGCCGATCGTGACGAGTGTTTTCTGGCCGCGTTCGATCAGGCGCTTGTCTATGCAGCTGACCGCGTGGTGCCGGCGTACGAGTCCCAGAAGAGCTGGCGTAAGGCCGTTCGTGCCGGCCTGGTGGCAATGCTCGCCTTGTTCGACGACGAGCCGCGACTGGCCCAGGTGCTGGTGTGCGAGTCGTTGTCGGGTGGGCGGCCGGTGTTGGCCCGTCGCAGTGAGTTGCTGGAGCAACTGACGCAGATAGTGGAAGGCGGTCGCGTTCGCGCCCAGCGCAGCGCGGCGTCGCTGCCGCTGCTGGGAGAGGGTGTTCTCGGCGGCGTGCTGATGGTGCTGCAGCGGCACGTCTCGCAGGCAGGCGAGGGGAGCATGCTGGAGCTGACCAACTCCCTGATGAGCATGATCGTGCTGCCGTACCTGGGTCCCACGGCCGCTCGGCGCGAGCTCGGCTTGCCGGTTGAGTCGCCGGTGTTCGGCATGTCGCGTGGGCCGTTGGCGCGCGACCCGTTCAAAGTCGCCGGGATGCGCTTGACGTATCGCACTATGCGGGTGCTGATGGCTATCGGCGAGCGCGACGGAGTCTCCAATCGTGTGATCGGTCGTGCCGCCGGCATCGAGGACCAGGGCCAGGCGTCGAAGCTGCTGGCGCGTTTGCAGCGGCTCGGGTTGATTGAGAACACGTACGACAAGTCGGGTCAGGGCGCTCCTAACTCCTGGGTGTTGACCAAGGAGGGCCGGCGCATGACCGACGGCATCGTCCTCCACGCCGACAGCGGGAACGCAGATCAATGGCTTTCGACGAGAAGGCAGGGGCGGCGGTGAGCTCGCCTTGGAGGAACAAGAAAAACACCATGGGAGGAACTTCGGGATGTTGAGAGCAATCCGCAAGCGAGTGACATGGGCGAATGTCGTTTTGACGCTCGTGCTCGTGTTCGCGATGACGGGCGGTGCCTACGCCGCTAAGAAATACCTGATCACTTCTACCAAGCAGATCAGTCCTCGTGTGCTCAGTCAGCTCAAGGGCAAGCCGGGGCCGAAGGGTGTAACGGGAGCTGTCGGCGCGCAGGGCGCTGCCGGCGCGAACGGCAAAGACGGCTTGAACGGCAAAGACGGTTTGAACGGCAAAGACGGCACGAACGGCGCCACGGGTGAAGTCGGCGCTACTGGCAAGAGTGTGATCCTCGGCGTGGCGACCAGCGGCGAATGCAAAGAAGGCGGCGTTACGGCCGAAGTTGAAGGAGAAGCCGCGACCAAGAAAACGATATGCAACGGCTCGCCGTGGACTGCGGGCGGAACCCTGCCGTCGGGCAAGACCGAGACCGGGGCGTGGAACATCGCTATCGCAGGCGCCAATCGCTCGGGTGCGCTCGAAGGCGGCGATGCATCTATTTCCTTCCCGATACCCCTCCAAGCAGCCGGCTCCATCGGGACCGCGTTCGTGTTTACCGCTGAACAGACTAAAAACAAAGAATTCGGCACCAGCGGGTGCGAAGGCAGCGCCGCGTCGCCCAGCGCGCCTGCGGGCAAGCTATGTGTCTACACGCAAGGTGAAAAGTTGGAACACGCTAAAGCAACGCTCGTCACCCAGGCGGTCGGTGGGCTCCCGAAAGGGTACGCCAAGTCCGGCGTGGTGCTGACTGGGATCACCCTGGAAGGAACAGAGGTCGAACCCGCGACGGTAAGCGCGTTTGGGAGTTGGGCGATTACGGCGCCCTGACCGTGACTCCGGGGCCGCGGCGTTTCGGCTTTCTCTGCCGTCCTCGTGCGAGGAGAGGGCCCGTAGAGGTCACGGCGCATGCCGGGTAGCCGGACGGTGGGCCGCAAGGAGCAACATGCAAAGACAGAGTCACCAATTGCGAGGCAACCGATGAACAAGGTACTGAACCCGTTCCACGTGGGCTTGCGGCGCCGATTGAAGGTTCGCGGCTCTATAGCGTGCGGTGTCGTCGCAGCGACGACGACACTGGCATTGTTGCCCGCTGTGGCGTATGCGGACTACGAACAGGCACAGTCTGGTGGTGTATTCGAGCATTTCGGAACCAACGGTGAAGGTCAGCAGCTTGGGAACGGATACGCGATCGCAGTGAACTCGAGCGGAGTCGGGTTGCTGGCGGGAGAAGCAGGCAGTTTTTATGTGGTTGGACGAAACTCGCGTGTGGTGCGCTATGGGCCGGGCAAGGAAGGTCAAGAACCGGCTTTTCGGGAAGCGTGGGGGTGGGGCGTTCGCAACGAAGCCGAAGAATTTCAACGCTGTGGGCCGGCGGTGGAAGAAGAGTTGAAAGAACCTGCGAACTGCGAGCCCGCGAACCGGTTTGGCCCTGAAGGCGGCGAACAGGTCGGTAATTTCACTGGGCTAGGTGGCGTGGCGGTCGACCAGGCGACGGGGGATGTGTACGTCCTCAATACCGGTGGCAACGATCGTAAGCATCATTTGATCGAGATTTTCACTGCCACCGGCACGCCGGTGGGGGAAGGGTTTGGCGACGCTACCAGGGAGTTTCCAGCCCCGGGCGAATCGATCTCGGAAAGCCCGGAAAAGCTGCACGAGCTCAATTTTCCCGAACAGGACAGCTTGGCGGTTGACGATACAGGCACGGTGTATGTGACGGATCACGACTACCAGAATATTTCAACCCCCCCAGGCGAGGCTCGGCTGATGTGTTTCGAGCCCGAAATCGCGGGAAGCTACGAAGACTACCGTTACTGCGGGCAGGGTAGGGACATCACTACGTCGACGGCACAGCGATTTACACGGGTTTCGCTGGTGGACGGAGGACGTCTCGTTGCTTCGAGCAGAGAACGAATTCAAGAGTACGTGCTCGGAGAAGGCGGCTCGCCGGTGTGCAATGACGTGGTCACACCGGGTGGAACGCGTGGTATGACCACCGATCCTGTAACGGGTGAAGTCTTTTACTTTTCAAGTGAAGATGACCGGATGTATCGCCTTGGCGCGTGTGACAAGGCGACGGGGAAGTTCGAAGTGCTACAGGAAGGGGTCCTGGCGCAGCCACAGACAAGGGACATCTATGCATTGGCGTTCGATCCAGGGTCGGTTTGGGGCGCTTTGCGTCCATCAGGGGTGTTGTATGGCGTGGACAACGAAGAAGCTGGTACGGGTGACATCTTCGTCCCCGCCGTCGTGTTGGCGCCGGCCGTGGCCTCCGAGTCCGTGTCCGATACCGGTACCTCATCGAGCGTGTTGCGCGCGGAAATCGACCCGCACGGATTTGGGACTCGCTATCTGTTTCAGTATTTGAGCGAAGCTGAATATCGGTTGGCGTTGTCGGTGGCCGAAGGCGAAGGCAAGAGCGGTCAGGCAGCTGAAGACGCAGCGTTTGCAGGAGCGCCGCAGGCGCCGGCGGGTGGCGCTGCGATCAGTGGCGGTGGCATTGGTGTTGCCGTGGCTGCTGTGCCGGGGCTCTCGCCCGGCACGGGCTATGCGTTTAGGGTCGTCGCGACGAGCGAATGTGAAGGCGCTGGCGGGCCGCCGTGCGTGACTGACGGGCAAGCTGCGTTTTTCGATACCTATCGCGTGGTGTCAGGCTTGCCGGACGGTCGCGAGTTCGAGCTCGTCTCGCCACCCTTTAAGGGAAATGGCGAGGTCTTCCCGCCCAATCCGGGAGTGGGCAGCTGCGTGGAATGCAAGCCACCCTATTCCAATTTCATCACCGTTTTTCCGATGCAGAGCACATCTGACGGCGAAGCTGTGGCGTACATGGGATATCCGTTCTCGACCAGTGAAGGTTCGCCGGTGTTCAATTCCTACGTCTCCCAGCGCGGGTCGTCAGGGTGGCAGACGACGGCGACCTCGCCGGCGCTGTTGTCGACCAGGGCCGGCGCGACAGTGGCCTATGACAGTTCGCTGGAAGAGGGATTGATTTTGCAGCATCCAGGAGTGAATGCGGCGGCCGCGGTGACGTTGAGCCCGGAAGCTCCTGTCGGATTCGCAAACTTTTATCTACAGCGCACGGCTGACCCCACGCAGCTACGAGCGCTTGTCACGGTGCGGCCCCCGAATCGCACCGAAGCCGGCTTCACGCTTGAGTACGCCGGGCATTCGGCTGATTTCTCGCGGCAGTTCTTCGCCGCAAACGATGCACTCACACAGGCCACCAGTGTGGCGCCGGCGCCAGCCGATCCAGGCCAGGTGTCCCGCGATTTGTACGAATGGCACGAAGGCACCCTGTCGCTTCTGAACGTGCTGCCCGGGAACACGTCGGCAGCGGCTGGCGCGGAATTCGCCTCTGCGAGCCCCGACCTGCATGCGATATCCAGCGACGGGTCGCGGGTGTTCTTCAGCGTCGGCTCGACGCTCTATGTCCGCGAAGGCGGTACCGTTACACGCCAGCTCACGCATTCCGGGACGTTTGTGAGCGCTTCCGCGGACGGTTCGCTGGTGCTCGTCGGCGATGGGTGTCTGTATTCGCTCGAAGGAGAATCGTGCACTGACGTGACCTCTGGGCAGGGCGGCTTCACGGGACTCTTGGGACAAAGCGAAGATCTTTCTCGTATCTATTTTGTTGACACGAAGGTGCTGCCCGGCTCCGGTGAAAACGAACGCGACGAAAACGCACAAGCCGGAGAGGACAATCTCTACCTTTGGGAAGAAGGTGGAGCGACGCGGTTCATCGCGATCTTGAGCGCGAATGAAGAAGGAAGCAACGATTGGGCTACGGCTCCCAACAGAAGGACCGCTGAGGCGAGCTCCGACGGGCAGTGGCTGACGTTCGCCTCACGGGCGTCGTTGACGGGCTATGACAACGGCGGACCGGCCTGCAACCTGAACGGATTTGGTGAACGAATCCCCGGAAACTGCGATGAGGTGTTCCTATATGACGCCTCCGATGGTCGGTTGACATGCGCTTCTTGCAATCCGACCGGGGAAACGCCGCTCGGCAAATCGAATCTGCCTGTGATCAATGGCGGGTCGAGTTGGCCGTGGCTGGGTCAGTTGAGATATCTGACCGACACAGGTCGCTTGTACTTCGACAGCCAGGACCGGCTGTCCCCGCTCGACGTCGACGGCAGCATCGAAGACGTTTACGAGCACGAGCCTGACGGGGTTGGCAGCTGCGGCGGCTCGGAAGGGTGCGCTTTCCTGATCTCATCCGGTACGGGAAGCGTGGATTCGAACTTTCTTGCGGCCGATCGCACGGGTAAGAACGTGTTCTTCACAACGCGCGAACAGCTTTCGCCGGCCGACCACGATGAGTCGATCGATCTCTATGACGCGCGGGAAGGTGGCGGGTTCGCCGCGGAAACGGAAACGCAGCATCGCGAATGCCAGGGGGAAGCGTGCCAGTCGGTTGTGGAACCTCCTGCGGCGATGACGTTCGCCTCTGCGTCGTTCCAGGGCGCCGGCAACGGCATGGCGGCGGCGCCCAAACCTCAGCCAAGGTCCAAGAAGTGCCCGAAGGGCAAGGTCAAGCGGAGCGGCAGGTGCGTGAAGAAGGCGAAGGCGCGCAAGCCCATGCGCAAGGCGCGCCGTGCCGCGAAGCGGGGGAGGAAAGGGTGATGGGTGTCGGTCGCGATCTGGGCTTTCCAAGGATGCAAGGAAACGTGGAAGGAGCTGTGGTGAGAATGGACGATCGTGGATCGCTGCCGTTCAGGCGCTTGGTTGTGAGTTCGATCCTCGCTCTCTCAGTTTGCCTTTCCTTTGTCGCTTCGGCGGTGGGCGCCTCGTTCGGCGTCGAACCAGGCTCGGTGAGCACGACTGCATTGAACGCAGATGGCACTATTGACAGCCAGGCGTCCTCGCACCCGTTCACCTACACCGTCTCTTTCGCTTTGAACACAAACGCGGAAGCCCGGTCGGTGGGTGGAGAACTGCGGGACGTCCTGGTCGACTTGCCGCGGGGCTTCGTGGGCGATCCGTTGGCGGTGCCGCGCTGCTCCAGGCAGGACTTCGAAGGCTTGGAACCACAATGTTCGCCCTCGACGCAGGTCGGGATCCTCAGGGTGTCGCTGCCAGAAATTCACGCTATCGCGACCGGGCCGATTTACAACATGGTGCCGCCCCCGGGCGTGGCCGCCCAGCTGGGCTTCAGCGGCAGCGGCTTCGTTGCTTTGGAGGACGGCACACCGCGCACCGAAGAAGGCTACGGACTGCGAATCACGACCAACAGCGTGCCGCTGGAAGTCACCAAGATCACCGCGACGATCTGGGGAGTGCCGGCCAGCCCTGGTCACAACGGCGAACGTGGTAGGGCTTTCGGCAAACCAGGCGCGGAAGAACCGACCGATGCGCCGGTGTTGCCCTTCCTCACGCTGCCGGCTGAATGCACGGCGCCGCTCGCGACGACGGTGTCGGTGGACTCCAAGCTCGATCCGGGCCACTTTGTCTCCGAAACGGCCTATTCGCTCGACGCGGGCGGACAGCAGACCGCGCTCGTGGGTTGCGGCGCGGTGCCGTTCTCGCCGCGGGTGTCCGCTGCTCCGACGGGCCGCAACGCGGGAAACCCGACCGGCCTGGAATTCACGCTGGGCTTGCCCAACGAAGGCCTGCTGAGCCCGAACGGGATCACGGAAACCGAGCCCGAGAAGATAGAAGTGGCGTTGCCCGAAGGAATCACCGCCAACCCGTCCGCCGCGGTCGGCCTGGTCGGCTGCAGCGAAGCGCAGTTCCACGCCGAAGCGATCGACACAGCCGCCGGCCAGGGGTGCCCGGAAGCGTCGAAGATCGGCTCGATCGTCGCGCACAGCCCGCTGCTGGAAGAACCGATCGAAGGCGCGCTGTACATGGCGACGCCGTACGCCAACCCGTCGAAAACGCTAGTCGGCCTCTACGTTGTCGCCCGAGCGGCCGAACGCGGCGTGCTAATCAAGCAGGCCGGCCGCGTGATCCCCGACCCGGTAACGGGTCAGCTGGTCACGACCTTCGAAGGTCTGCCGCCGCTGCCTTACTCCGGATTCACGCTGCGCTTCCGCGAAGGAGCTCGGTCGCTGCTGGTCACCCCGCCCGGCTGCGGGAGCTACAAGACCGTGTCCAAGCTCACGCCGTTCTCAAACCCGGCCCAGGCGTATGAGGTCGACTCCTACTTCCAGATCGAACACGGCGTGCAGGGCGGGACGTGTCCGGCAGGCGGCGCACCTCCGTTTGATCCCTCGATGGCCGCCGGGACGGTGAACAACGCCGCCGGCGCCTACAGCACGCTCGGCCTGAGCGTCGAACGCAAGGACGGCGAACAGGAGATCACGGGTTTTGCCACGCAGCTGCCGCCCGGCCTCAGCGGCAACCTGTCCGGCATCCCGTTCTGTGGCGAAGCGGAAATCAAGCGGGCCGAACAGCAGTCCGGCAGCGAAGCGGAAACAAGCTCCGCCTGTCCTGCCGCGAGCCAGATCGGTCATACGGTCGCCGAAGCCGGGGTCGGGGCGGTGCTCGCGCAGACGCCCGGCAAGCTGTACCTGGCCGGCCCGTTCGAAGGCGCTTCGTTCTCCGTGGTAGACGTCACGAGCGCGAAGGTCGGGCCGTTCGACCTCGGCACCGTCGTCGTCCACCTGCCGTTGCGGATCGACCCGATCACGGCTCAGGTCTCGATACCGGCGGGGCCGGCGGACCAGATTCCGCACATCATCAAGGGGATCGTGATCCACCTGCGTGACATCCGCGTCTACGTCGACAGGCCCGACTTCACGCTCAACCCGACCAGCTGTGCGCCGATGAGCATCGGCGCGACGGTCGTCGGCTCCGGCCAGAGCTTCGCATCATCGGCCGACGACGTGCCGACCCCGCTCAGCGGGCGCTTCCAGGCGGCGGATTGCGCGAGCCTTGCTTTTAAACCGACCTTCAAGGTCTCCGTTAGCGGCAAAAACAACCGCCGCAACGGGGCGAGCCTGAAAGTCAAGCTCACCTATCCCAAGGACGCGCTCGGCAAAGACGCCAACATCCGCGCCGTCAAGGTCAATCTGCCCAAACAGCTGCCCTCGCGGCTCACTACCCTGCAGAAGGCGTGCACTGCGCGCCAGTTCGAAGCAAACCCTGCTGGCTGCCCGGCAGCGTCGAAGGTCGGCACCGCCACAGCGGTGACACCGATACTGCCGGTGCCGTTGACGGGCCCGGCGTATTTCGTCTCGCACGGCGGGGCTAAGTTCCCGGAACTCGTGATCGTGTTGCAGGGCTATGGCATCACTATCCAGCTGCACGGGGAAACGTTCATCAACGAACACACCAACATCACCTCGAGCACCTTCCGCACCGTCCCCGACCAGCCGGTCACGAGCTTCGAACTGAGCCTGCCGCAAGGACCGAACAGCGCCTTGGCGGCGATCGGCAACCTCTGTGCCGCCAAGCTCGCGATGCCGACGGCCTTCACGGGCCAGAACGGCGCCGCCGTCAAACAGAACACGCCGATCGTCGTAACCGGCTGCCCGAAGCACAAGGCAACGAAGCACAAGGCCAAGCACAAAAAGGTCGGCAAGGCCGCTCGCCGTGGCCGGACAGCGAGGCGGTGAGCGCGCTCAGCGGGTGGGAAGCGCTGCCACCGTCACGTTTCTCCATCCGACAGCAGTCGGATGTCGTGGCTGAGCGCTTCCGGGGTGATCTGTTCGATCCCGAAGCCGACCCGCTGTAGCCCGCGCGGGTCGATCAGCAGTACCGTGATCGCGTCTTCGGCGGCCGCTTGGCCGGCGATTCGCGGCGGCGTCACGTGGTAGGCGCGCCAGACCGGCCGCAGCCGCGCTTCGCTCGCGAGCAGATAGGAGGCGCGGCCGAGCAGGGCAGTCTTGGTCAGGAACGCCCGCGCTCGTGCACGACTGTCCCCGTCCGGCGCCGTACTGATGAGGATGGCGCGCACGTTCGCGGAGCGGCCGAGTTCGTCCAGTGCCCCTCTCAGCTGCTGCGCGACCAGCACGCACGTGCGGCAGTCGCCGGGCAGAAACACCAGGGCGACCACGCGGCCGCGCTGGCTGGAGAGCGAGACGGTCTGACCGCTCAGGTCCGGCAGGACGAAGTCCGGCGCCCGCACACCCGCGGGATAGGTTGCGCCGTCGAAGCTCGCAACGGCGGCGGTTGTGCCCGAACCGTGGCTCCCGCCGCAACCGGCCACGGCCAAGGCGATGGTCGCGACCATGGCGACGGCAGGGGCTCTCGGCACGAGCGCAGCGTATGCAATGCGGGGCCTTGGCACGGTCGCCCAGGCCGCTACACTTACTGAAGTCATGAATCCCGACCGCCATTCAGGAGTTTTGCGATGAGCACGTCCAGCGCCGAGCTGCTGCGCAAGGTCAAGAGCGAAATCTCGGAGATCGACCCGTCCGAGGTCAAGGAGCTGCTGCAGGAGGGGGCGGTGATCGTCGACGTCCGCGAGACCGAGGAGCTTGCCTCGGGCCTGCTGCCGGGAGCCAAGCACGTCCCGCGCTCCTATCTGGAGACCCGCATCGAGAATCTCGTCCCCGACCGCTCCGCGCACGTGATCCTCTACTGCGCGTCGGGCAATCGCTCTGCCTATGGCGCGCGCACGCTGCGCGAGGACATGGGCTATGAGCAGGTGCAGTCGATGAAGGGCGGCATCACGCTGTGGAAGGACCGCGGCTATGAGGTCGACGTCCCGCGCACGCTGAGCGCCGAGCAGCGCGATCGCTACTCGCGCCACCTGCTGATCCCCGAGATCGGCGCTGAGGGCCAGCAGAAGCTGCTCGACGCCAAGGTGCTGTTGCTCGGCGCCGGCGGGCTGGGCTCGCCGACGGCGTTGTACCTGGCCGCGGCCGGCGTCGGCACGCTCGGGATCGTCGACGACGACGAGGTGGACCTGTCAAACCTGCAGCGCCAGGTGATCCACTCCACGCAACGGATCGGCATCCCCAAGGTGGACTCGGCCGAGGAGACGATCCACGGGCTCAACCCCGACGTCAACGTCGTCAAGTACCCGGTGCGCCTGGACGCCTCCAACATCATGGAGATCATCGCCGGCTACGACGTGATCGTCGACGGCGTGGACAACTTCCCGACGCGCTACCTGCTCAACGACGCCAGTGTGCGCCTGAAGATCCCGGTCGTCTCGGCGTCGATCCTCGGCTTCGACGGCCAGCTGTCGGTGTTCGCGCCATATGAGGGTCCCTGCTATCGCTGCCTGTTCCGCGAGCCGCCGCCGGCCGAGCTGGCGCCGTCCTGCGGGGCCAACGGCGTGCTCGGCGTGCTGCCCGGCACGATGGGCCTGTTGCAGGCCACGGAGGTCGTCAAGCTGATCGTCGGCGTCGGCGACCCGGCGATCGGGCGCCTGCTGCTCTACGACGCGCTGGCGGCGACGCTCTCAGAGGTCAAGGTCCACCGCGACCCGGAGTGCCCGATCTGCTCGCGGCCGCCGGATCAGATCTCCGACGAGGAGATGGGCGTGTTCCCCGACTACGAGGCGTTTTGCGCCGCGGCCGGGTAGCCTTCCCCACTCGATGGCGACAATCAAGATCCCACCGGTCCTGCGGGCCTCCGTAGGCGGCGAGCGCGAGGTCAGCGCCGTCGGCGAGAACGTCGGCGCGGTGCTGCGCGACCTGGCCGACGCGCACCCGGCCACCGCTTCGCAGCTCTTCTCCGAGGAGGGCGAGCTAAATCGCTACGTCAACGTCTACCTCAACGACGAGGACGTGCGCGTGCTCGACGGCCTGGACACGGCGGTTGGCGACGGCGACACGGTCGTGATCCTGCCGGCGATGGCCGGCGGGCGCTAGCCCGGCTCAAGTTTTCTCCGCAATTTGCGCCGCTTTAGCAGCGCTTGAGGAGAGTTACAGGTAGCGTGCCCCGCCCGCCACGCTGGCACGCCACACGTGACAGAGCGCTGTATTGGCCTGTCGGCGTGCTGCCGATAGATGGAGAGACGATGAGACCACGCCCTCACATCTTGCTGTCCCCACGCCGTCTTGCGACGGCGATAGCACCGCTGCTCGCGGTGACGGCGACGCTCGTCTACGCGGCGCTGGCGTTGGGCATGGCCGACCACACCGGCTGGCCGCAGATCGGCCACCACAAAGGCCATCCCAACAACGAAAGCGGCACGATGCGCGGCTGGGGCGACGTCCACAACATGCTGCTCGGTGGGGCCGGCAACGACAATATCTACGCCGGCAAGATGGGCGATGTGATCTGGGGCGACTCGCACGCCGACTACAACCCGTCAGGCCAGCACGACGAGCTGCACGGCGGCCCCGGCGAAGACTGGCTCTATTCCAGCCACGGCTACAACCACATCTGGACCGGTGCCGGCAACGACCACGTCGCGCTCGTTTACGGCTCAGGGGTCGTGGACTGCAACGGCCCGGGCCTGAAGACCCTGGTGATGCGCTATCTGCCGCAGAACCGCCCGTGGAAGCTAGTGGGCTGCAAGCACGTCGTGATCGTGCGCTACCGCGCCTAGTCCGCGTGCCGGCACGTGGCTCATCGCGTGCTCGGCCAGCGCTGTGATCGTCAGGCTCGGGTTGACGCCGACGTTGGCGGGTATCGCCGCTCCGTCGCAGACGAGCAGGTTCTCGTAGCCGAACACGCGCTGGTGGGCGTCCACGACGCCGCGCGAGGCGTCTGAGCCGATCACCGCGCCGCCGAGGATGTGTGCGGTGGTTGGGATGTTGAAGACCGCCTCGGTGATCGAGCTCTGCGCCACACCGCCGGTGCGCTGCGCGAACCATTCGGCCGCCTTGTTGGCAACCGGGATGAAAGTGGGAATCGGGCGCTCGGGGTCCTGTTCGGTGCTCAGCCACAGCGTTTTCAGCGGTCCCTGTTTGGGGCGCAGGGCGATCGCGTTGTCAAGCGTCTGCATCACGAGGATGATGATCGTCCGCCGCGACCAGTTCTTGGGGCGGACCACCTGCATGAAGCGCCCCGGGTGGCGGACGATCTGGCCGAGCAGCTTCAGCGGCCTCGTCACGCGCGTCCCGTCGCCTGTGAGCAGCGTGTTGAGCCGGTGCATCGAATCGCCGTCGTTGCCGTAGGTGACGGTCTCGATGTGGGTGTAGGGATCGGGATAGATGCTGGAGCTGATCGCCACGCGCTTGATCAGGCTCTCCGGGTAGTCCTCGGGCACAGTCACCGCGAGGATCGCCTCGCTGTTGGTGCGCACCAGCTCGCCCAGTCGCGAGGAGATGCGCGGCAGCGACCCGCCCAAGCGGCAGCGCTGCAACAGCGTGTTGGTTCCCAGCGGCCCGGCTGAGACGACTACGCCACGCGCACGCTGGACCTGGCGTTCGCGGCGCACCCAGGCGCCGGAGCGGATGCTTTCCACCTCATACCCCTCCGAGCCGTCGCCCGCGCCGAGCGGCCGGATGTCGATCACGGTCCGTTCCGGGCTGACCCTGGCGCCGCGCTTCTCGGCCAGGAACAGATAGTTCTTGACCAGCGTGTTCTTGGAGCCGTGCGGGCAGCCGACCATGCAGCGTCCGCACAGCGAGCACGGCGTGCGATCGGGCCCCTCGCCGCCGAAGAAGGGATCGCGAACGGCGCCGGCGACACCTTCGTCGCCATCTGCGCCCTCGGCGCGGGCCGCGCCCGGCTCGCCGAAGTAAACGCCGACAGGAGTCTTTTTGTAGGTGTCAGAGACACCGAGCTCCTCGCCCAACTCGCGCAGCAGCGCGTCGGCGGGGTCGTCGTAGGGGTTCATCGTCACCCCGAGCATCCGCTGCGCTTCCTCGTAGTGGGGCGCGAGCTCTGCCTCCCAGTCGGTCATCTCCGCCCACTGGGGATCCTCGAAGAAGGGCTTCGGCGGCACGTACAGCGTGTTGGCGTAGCCAAGGCTGCCGCCGCCTACGCCGCAGCCGCTGACGACGGACACGTCTCTGAAAGTGGTCAGGCGAAAGATCCCCTTCCAACCGATCTTCGGCCGCCAGAAGTAGCGCTTGTAATCGCTTGTCGACTCGGGGAACTCGTGGTCGGCAAAGCGACGCCCGCACTCGAGCACCCCGACCTTGTAGCCCTTCTCGGTCAGTCGCAGGGCGGAGACGCTGCCGCCGAAGCCCGAACCGATCACCAGCCAGTCGTAGTCGAATCCCTCGCTCATGCTCTTTGCAGCATATTGGTTGCGCAGCCAGTTTGGCGATTCGGCGGCTACGGCAAGTGGCGCTATATTCCGTGAAGTAATGGCGGCGGAGCGGGTCAAGAACAAGCCCTGCGGCGGGCGCTACGGCGACATCGTCGAGTCGATCGGCAACACGCCGCTGATCGAGCTGCCGCGCCTCTCGCCCAAGCCGGGCGTGCGCATCTGGGCCAAGCTTGAGTCGCGCAACCCGACCGGCTCGGTCAAGGACCGCGTCGCCCGCGCGCTGATCGAGGACGCGGAGTCCCAGGGCGCGATCATGCCCGGGCAGACGATCCTTGAGCCGACCTCCGGCAACACGGGCATCTCGCTGGCGATGATCTGCGCTCGCAAGGGCTACCCGCTGAAGGTGGTGATGCCCGAGAACGTGACGGCGGAGCGCACGCAGCTGTTGCGCATGTACGGCGCCGAGATCGTCTACTCGGAGGGCTCGCTTGGATCCAACGGCGCTGTCGAGAAGGCGCTTGAGATGGCCGAGAAGGACTCCTCGTATTACATGCCCTACCAGTACGGCAACGTCGCCAACCCGAACGCCCACTACAACGGCACGGCTCTGGAGATCCTGGAGGAGCTGGACGAGGTCTCGGCTTTCGTCGCCGGCCTGGGCACGGGCGGCACGCTGATGGGCAACGGGCGGCGCCTGAAGGAGGCCTTCGGCGACGCTTGCAAGATCGTCGCGGCCGAGCCGATGCAGGGCGAGCCGGTGCAGGGCCTGCGCTCGCTCGACGACGGCTTCATCCCGCCGATCATCGACATCTCGCTGCTGGACCGCAAGATCTTCGTCACCAACCGCGACGCGATCGTCTGGACGCGCAAGCTGCTGGACGAGGAGAGCGTGTTCGCGGGCGTCTCCAGCGGCGCGATCGCCCGCGTGGCGGTGCGCATCGCCGGCGAGCTGGAGGAGGGCAACGTCGTCTTCATCGTCGCCGATGACGGCTGGAAGTACCTCTCAAGCGGCATTTACACGCTGCCGGTGGACGAGATCGAGAATCTCGACGCCACCCTCTGGTGGTGAGCGGCGCTGGACATCTCCGCTGAGCTGCTGGAGCGGATCGTCGCGCACGCGCGCACGGAGGCTCCGAACGAGTGCTGCGGGGTGGTGGCAGTCGCCGGCGAGGAGGTGGGCCAGGAGCGCGCGCGGGCGATGGGCGTCAGGCCGGCGCGCAACCTGCACGCCTCACCCAAGCGCTTTGAGATCGACGGCCGCGACGTGCTGGCGGCGATCAGTGAGTTCGAAGCGCAAGGCTGGGAGATCGGCGCGATCTACCACTCGCACACCCACACCCCCCCGTACCCGTCGCAAACCGACGTCAACTTCGCCGCCAACTGGCCCGGGGTGGAGTGGATCATCGTAGGTCTCGCCGACGCCGAGGCGCCCGAGCTGCGTTCCTACCTGGTCGAGGAGGGGGCGATCCGTGAGGTGGCCCTGGAGCAGGTCCCGGCCTGAGCCGGGGCTGTCGGCGGACAGCGCACGCGACGCCGAGCTGCGCCTGGTCAAGGTCGCCTACGCGTCAAACCTGCCCGAGGCCGAACTGATCCAGGGCCTGCTGCGCCAGGAGCGGATACCGAGCATGGTCATGCGCAACGGGGCCTTTGACATTCCCGACTACATCGCCGCGGGCGGCCGCGACATCCTCGTGCCGGTCTCGCAAGCGGATCGGGCGAGGGAGCTGCTTGCCTGATGCTGTTCCGACCGGCGCATGCGCCGGTCGGCCGGAGGGTGCATGCACCCTCCGGGCAATGGCCGCATGCGGCCATTGCTTCCCATTACTGAATAGTTATGCAGCTAGTTAGCTGGACGATCTAGACGAGGACCGGCTGGCCCATCGGCGCCACGGCCTCGCGCGTGATCGCCTCGATCTCCTCGGCGGCGCGTTCGAACTCGCTGTCGGAGAGGACGGGCGTCCCCTCGAACGGGAGCTCGCGCTGCAACTGGAGCCACGAGCTGCAGCCGCCATACTCGTCCTTGACCTTGACGGTCACGGGACGGGGGATGCGGTAGGTGCGCAGCAGCAGCACGTGCAGGGGATGGCGGCGCTTCCATTCCAGCCGCTTCTCGGCGTAGTCGGGCGTCCACACGTAGAACGGGGAGAGCGCGTCCACGCAGCGGGGGTCGGAGATCGTGAAGTGCCCGGCGACTTCGGCCCAGGCTCGGATGCGCACGCGCTCGGGCTGAGAGATCCCGCCCTCGACCGAGAACGCCTGAACGGGTGGCTCGCCGTCGTTCCAGACGCCTTCCTCAAGCGCGCGGCGTAGCTCGGGCTGATGGGATTCGCGCACGAGGTCGTTGCGCTGGTGGTCGAACGTCGGGTACAGGAAGAAGCGGTCGTGCTCAAGCTGGAAATGCTTTTCCGGCTCGCGGATGCCGCCCTTGCGCAGGGTTATCAGCTGCTCGCCTTCGGCGAGAGCGCGGACGGTGACCGCCCATTCCTTGAGAGCAATTGGCATAGTGGGATGACCTGAATCGGAGGGATCGTCGTGTAGCCGCGACACACCTGTCCGCGCTGGCCTTACAAGCTCGCGCGCGGTGCGCTGCTGCGCTTAAAGATACGAAATCCGAGCGATAATCCCAAATCGCCTGCAAATCGGCACTATTTTTGCAATCTGCGGCCCGCAAACCCCTCGGCTGACTCGATCATCGAGGCGTAGTCCCGCTGTCCGTGCCCGCGTCCGACGGTGGCCGCCAGCAGGTCGCGCGCGTGACCCGCGGAGGGGAAGGGAACGCCCGCCGACTGGGCTTCCTCCAAGCACAGCCGCACGTCCTTGAGCAGGTGCTCGGTCTTGAACAGCGTCGTGTAGTCGTGCTCGCGCATCGGCGTGGACTTCATCTGCAGCTGCGCTGAGGCTCCGGAGCCGCTCTGCGTGACCTGCACGAGCGCGTCGAGGTCGATGCCGGTCGCGTCGGCCAGGATCAGCGCCTCGGCGACCGCGGCGGCGTTGGCGGCGCCGAGCGAGTTGTTGATCAGCTTCAACATCTCGCCTTGCCCCAGCTCGCCGACGTGGACGATCAGCTCGCCCATCGTCCGCAGAAGCGCTTTGGCTCGCTCGAACAGCTGCTGTTCGCCGCCGACCATGATCGTCAGCGTCCCCGCCTCGGCGCGCGGGGCCGATCCGGTCACGGGCGCGTCGATCATCGCTATGCCGGCCTCGGTCAAGCGGCCGGCGATGCGGCGGGTGTCGGTGGGGGCGATCGTCGACATGTCGATGCACAACAGCCCTTCGCGGCCGCTTTCGCTCACTCCACCTGCGCCGCACAGCACGCTCTCGACCTGGGTGCCGTCCACGACCATGCTGAGCACGATGTCGCTGCGCGCGGCGACGTCGGCGGGTGTCGCGACCGCGACCGCGTCGTGCTCGGCGGCCCAGCGCTCGGCCTTGCCCTCGCTGTGCGTCCATACCGTCAGCTCGTAGCCGGCCCGGCGCACGTTGCGGGCCATGTGCGAGCCCATGATCCCCAGGCCGAGAAAGCCGATCCGCTCAGCTGCCATGTCCACCGCCCCCGGGCGTTTCGATGCGAAGTCGCTCACCGGCCTGCAGCGTACCTGTCGCCTTGCCGGGCAACGGTTGGCGCTGCCCGTCGGCGGCGATCAAGGTGTCGCTCCCCGGCAGCCCGGGTTGCCCGCCGGCGGCCCCCAGTGGGGCATGGCGGCGGCGCTCGGCGATCAAAGAGAAGCTCATCGGGGCAAGTGCTTCCAGCTCGCGCACGACCCCATCACCGCCGCGGTGCAGGCCATCGCCGCCGGAGCCGCGGCGCAGCCCGTACTCGCGCACGCGCACGGGCAGCTCGCGCTCCAGCGCCTCGACCGGCGTGTTCAGCGTGTTGCTCATCGCGACGTGCACCCCGCTCGGCCCGTCCGCGTCGGCGCAGGCGCCCTGGCCGCCGCCAAGCGTCTCGTAGTAGGCGAAGCTGTCGTTGCCGAGCGTGAGGTTGTTCATCGTCCCTTGCCCGAGCGCTCGTCCGAACGCCCTCAGCACCAGGTCGGCGACGCGCGAGGAGGTCTCGACGTTGCCGGCGGCCACCGCGGGCGCCGGCTCGTTGGCGGTCGGTCGGGCGTTCAGCAGCGTGCCCGCGGGCACGATCGCCTCGACCGCCCTGTAGGCACCGGCCGACGGGGGAATGTCAGGGTCGGTCAGCACCCGCACCGCAAACCAGCAGGCCGACAGCGTCACCGCCAGCGGGCAGTTGAGGTTGCCGGCATGGCGGGCGGCCGAGCCGCTGAAGTCAAGCGTCAGCCGCTCGCCGTCCACGGCGGCGCGCAGCCTCAGCTCCAGGTCCCCCTCAGCGGCCTCAAGCACGTCGTGGGCTGCGTAGACGCCATCGGGCAGCTCGGCGATGCAGGCGCGGGTGCGCCGCTCGGCGTAGTCGAGCACCTCGGCCATCGCCTCGCGCACTTGCGCTTTGCCGACGCGCTGGGCCAGCTCGCGCAGCCTGCGCGCCCCGGTGCGGTTGGCCGCGAGCTGAGCGCTCAAGTCGGCGCGGCGCTCGCGCGGATCGCGCATCTGTGCCGTCAACCGCTCGATCGCCTGCTCGGTCAGGGCCTGCGGTGCGATCACGACCCCCTCTTCGGCCAGTGTGCGGCTGTCGGCGGGCATCGAGCCGGGCACGGTCCCGCCGACGTCGGCGTGGTGCGCGCGGCTGGCGGCGAAGCCCAGCAAAGAGCGATCGGCGTCGAACACGGGGGTGATGACGGTGATGTCCGGCAGATGGGTGCCACCGGCGAAGGGATCGTTCAGCACCCACGAGAGCCCTGCCTGCTGCTCGCGATCGAGCACGGCGGCGACGGCGGCCGGCATCGAGCCGAGGTGCACGGGAATGTGCTCGGCCTGCATCACCATCTCCCCGCGCGCGTCAAACAGGGCGGTCGAGGCGTCGCGGCGCTCCTTGATGTTGGGCGAGTGGGCCGAGCGCACCAGCGCCGCCCCCATCTCCTCGCAGGCGGCGCGCAGCGCGCCAAGGATCACCTGCAATTCGATCGCGTCAAGCGAGCCGGTCACACCTGCTCCAGCACGATCGTCCCCAACCGATCCACCGTCCCGGCCCAGCCGGGCGGTATCAACAACGTCGACTCTGCCAGCGCGCACAGCGCGCACCCTTCGATGCGCGTTCCCGGCTCCGGCTCGCCGCGCCACAGCTCGGCTGTCAGCCACTCGCCGCCGACGGCCACGCGCGTGGCTTCACGCTCGCAAGCCTGCGTCGCCGCGCCACTCGGCCGCACGACCGGCGCCTCGCCCAGTGCCGACAGGCGCACGTTGACCAGCTCGATCTCGCCGTGCCGGTCGCGGTAGCCGTAGCGGCGCTCGTGCTCGGCGGCGAACAGCTCGCGCAGCAACTCGGGCTCGTGTGAGCCGCTGCGGACGCTCAACTCGAACGATTGGCCGACGTAGCGAAGCTCGTGGCGGACCTCGACGGCGGCGACGGGGACCTCCAACTCGGCGCTCGCGCGCTCGTGCAGCTCCGCCACCAGGTCGCGCACGCGATCGGCGCTGAAGCGCCCGCCGGCAAGCATCGCACTGGTCGACACGTCGCGCCGTGGCGCGGCTGCTGCCAGCCCGAGCGCGCTCAGCACGCCGCCCGCGCGCGGGCACAGCACTCGCGCGATCCCGATCTCCTCTGCCATCGCGACCGCGTGCAGCCCACCGGCGCCGCCAAACGGCACCAGCGCAAATGCGCGTGGGTCGATGCCGCGCTGCACGGTCATCGCCCCCAGCGCCCTGCGCATCTCGGTCTCGGCGACCTGCACGATCCCTTCCGCGCACCCCAGCGGCTCCAGCCCGGCGGCGTCGGCGAGCTTGGTCACGGCTTGTCGCGCGGCGTCGAGGTCGAGCTTGACGGCGCCTGCCAGTGGCAGGTCGGCTGGCAGGCGGCCGAGCAGCAGGTTCGCGTCGGTGACGGTGGCTTCGCTCCCGCCCCGTCCGTAGCAGGCGGGCCCCGGAAAGGCGCCTGCCGACTGCGGCCCGACGCGCAGCGCCCCGCCGGGATCGAGCCAGGCGATCGAGCCGCCGCCGGCGCCGACGGTGTGGATGTCGAGTGCCGGCAGCGCCAGCGCCCGTCCGGCAATCTCGCGCTGGGCGGTCTCGGCGACCACGCCATCCTCGATCAGGCAGACGTCGCAAGAGGTGCCGCCCATGTCAAAGCAGAGCAGGTTGCGCTCGCCGCTGCTGCGCCCCAACAGCGCCACGCCGGCGACGCCGCCGGCCGGCCCGGACAGGACGGTCAGAGCGGCATGGCGACCGGCGCGAGCGGCGTCGGCAAGCCCGCCGGAGGACTGCATCACCTGCACCGGCGGCAGCCCCCGCGCCGCAGCGCTGCGCTCCAGCTCGGCGAGATAGTCGCCGAGCAGCGGCGACAGGGCGGCGTCGATCTCGCTTGTGCTCGCTCGCTCGTACTCGCGGAAGGTGCCGACCAGCTCGTGTGAGAGCGTCACGTGCACGTGCGGCAGCCGTCGCGCGATCAGCTCTCCCAGCCGCTGCTCGTGCTGGGGGTGGGCGTAGGAGTGCAGCAGCACCACGGCGACCGCCTCGACCCGCTCGGCGGCGAGCAGCTCGATCAGATCGTGCGCGTCGGCGTCTTGGAGCGGCTTCAACACGCCTTCGGGCGTGCAGCGCTCGGGCGCGCCAAAGCGCAGCTCGGCAGGCGCCAGCGGCGCCGGCCGGCGCTCGCACAACCGGTACAGGCTCGCGCGCGCCTGCCGTCCCAGCTCGACCACGTCGGTGAACCCCTCGGTCGCGATCAGCGCCGTGCGCGGTCGTTGCCGGGCCTCCGACATCTGCAGCAGCGCGTTGGTGGCCACCGTCATCCCGTGGGCAAACCGCACCACCTCGGCCGCCGTGCCGCCGGCTCGCGCCAAGACCGCGTCGATCGCTGCCAGCACTCCATCCTGCTCGCGCCCCGGCGTGGTAGGCACCTTGGCGCTGTCGACGCGGCCGTCGCGTGCGACTACAACGGCATCGGTGAAGGTTCCGCCGACGTCAACCCCGAGCAGCATGCCCGAGAGCCTACGGGGCGGTCGGAGTCAGGCGTGGCCGTTGGCGTCAGGTGCGGGCGTCGGCGTCAGCCCGCGGCGTTGGCGTCGGGCTGGGGCGGTCCGCGTCAGGCCGCGGCCAGTTCCTCGCCGTGCTCGGTGTCGGCGAGATGCTGGTGGGAGGGGCAGTAGCCGTTGTGCGGCAGCGGCATGCGCTGGCAGGTCGACCCCTTGCGGGTGGTGGCGCGGCAGGTGGGCGGCTCGTCGGTGAAGGCGGCGTGGGCAGCCAGCGGGTTCTCGATCAAAAATCGTTGAGCCAATGCCATGTAGCGATCGACCGTGTGCAACACGCGCTGTTGCGCGCTCATCGGGAAATAGGTCCTGATGTCACAGAAAAGCGTGCGCGCGGGCTTGGCGAAGTAGTGGCGGTCGGTCGCCAGCCGCTGCAACGCGGACTCGCACGCATCCAGGACGTGCTTGTGGTTGGCGGCGTCATCGATGTACGGCGCCAAATCTCTGTATATAGCTCGGCTGAACTGATACATGTCCTACTCGCTCCAACACCGGTCGTGGCCAGATGGACCGGATTTCCAGCAGTATCAGTGGAGTTCCTAAGCGGCAGCGAAGTAATTCATTAAGCGCGGGTTAGGTTTTTGCGCACTATGCGCTATTGCCAGCCTTGCCAGTCGGGCATTTCTGTGCCGGTGGGGATGACAGCGTGTTGCCGGTCGAGCTTTTCGTCACGTTCTGGATAGTCGCTGCGGCTGTGCGTGCCGCGCGTCTCCTGGCGCAGCAGCGCGCAGCGGCCGACCATCCGTGCCAGCGGATGGGGGTCTTCCAGCAGCTCGTTCAGCCCCGACTGAAGCCGCTCGATCCCTGCGTGCCGCCACAGCGCCTGCCTGGTCTGCTCGGACACCGCGGCGATCGCGGCGGGCAGGGCGGACGCGGCGGGTGTGGCGATTTCAGCTCCGCTCGCGGTCGGCTCGTCGAGCGCCGCGAGCGCGGCCCGGCGACCGAACACGAAGCACTCGCTGAGCGAGTTCGACGCCAGCCGGTTGGCGCCGTGAAGCCCGGTGCAGGCGGTCTCGCCGACCGCGTACAGCCCGTCCACGCCGGTGCGCCCGTGCAGGTCGCAGACGACGCCGCCGATCGTGTAGTGCGCGGCGGGCGCGACCGGCACCAACTCGCGCGTCGGGTCCAGGCCGGCCTCGCGCAAGGCGCCGATCACGTTCGGGAACAGAGCGGGATCGATCGCGCGCATGTCCAACGCGACGGCGCTCTCGCCGCTCTGCCTCAGCCGCTCCCAGATCGCCCGCGAGACCTCGTCGCGCGGGGCCAGCTCGTCGACGAAGCGCTCGCCGTCGCGATCGTGCAGGGTGGCCCCCTCGCCGCGGATCGCCTCGGTGATCAGAAACCCTTCGCGTCCGGCCACGCCGATCACGGCGGTGGGGTGGAACTGCATGAGCTCAAGGTCGGCCAGCTCGGCCCCGGCTCGATGCGCGAGCAGCAGCCCTTGGCCGATCGAGCCGGGAGGATTGGTCGTGCGCCCCCACAGCGCGGCGGCGCCGCCGGTGCTGAGGATCGAGGCGCGGGTGAGGATCGTGTGCGCCTCGGCATCGCCGTTGGTGCTGTAGCCGACGCCGTGGCAGCGCCCGTCTCCCACCAGCAGCCCGGACATGCGCGCCCCCTCGATCACACGCACGCGCTCGTGCTCGACCACCAACGCCGAGAGCACGCGCAGCAGCCGCCGCCCGGTTGCGCTGCCGCCGGCGTGCACGATCCGCCGCAGCGAGTGCCCCCCCTCAAGCCCCAGAGCCAGGCGTCCGCGGCGATCGGCGTCGAAGCGAAAGCCAAGCGCCTCCAGGTCGCGCACGCAGGCGGGCGCCTCATCGACCAGCACCCGCGCCGCGGAAGTCCGCACCGCGCCGCGCCCGGCCCGCTCGGTGTCGGCCAGGTGCAGCTCGGCGGAATCGTCGGCGGTCAGCACGGCTGCCAGCCCGCCTTGCGCCCAGTAGCTGGCCGTCTGTGCCAACGGCATCGCCGAGAGCAGCGTGACCCGTGCTCCCGCGCGGGCCGCGCACAGCGACGCGTACAGCCCGGCCGCGCCGGCGCCGACCACGCAGACGTCGACGGCCTCGCCGCCCGCCTGCCCTCTCACCGCTCGCTCACCCAGCGAGCTCGACCAGCGCCGCGATCAGCACCGCCAGCGCCAGCACCATCACACCGACCAGCGAGAACACGAGCAGCTTCCATTTCGGCGGCGCGGCCAGCCGTGTGCGCGCCGCGGCGCCGCAGCGCAGGCACCAGTCCTGCTCCGCTTGCAGCGGCCCGCCGCACAGCGGGCACAGCTCGCGTGTGAGCGCCTGCGGCTCGCTCATGGGCGCGGGCGTCGGAGCGGCCTGGGCGTCGGCCACGGCCGCGCTCACGCGCCCCCCACGGGCGGACGCAGGATCTGCGTCGGTTCCTGCTCGGGGTTGGATTTGCGGTCATCGTCGTCAGGTTTGGCCTGGCCCTTAGAGTTTTCCTCGCCCGCGGAGTTTTGCTCGCCCGCTGGGTTTTGCTCGCCCGCTGGGTTTAGCTCGCCTGTGGCGCTTTTCTCGCCCATGGCGCTTTTCTCACCCGTGGAGTTGCCGTCGCCGGCGGAGTTCGCTACCGCCGGCCGCGCCGCGACGGGCGCCGCGGTCGCTTTCAGCGCCGGCGCGGGCGGCCGCTCGATCGTCGTCAGCGGCTCGCCGGCGGGACGCGCGTTTGTGGCCGGTGCGGGTGTCTGCGTAATGGGCGCTGTGGTGGCGGGGCCTGTGGGGCCCGGTGCCGTAGTGGCGGGGCCTGTAGGGGCCTGTGCGGCCGGCTGAGGAGAGGTCGTGGTGGCAGGTGACGGTGTTCGCCCAGGGGGCTCTGTGGTGGTGGCCGGCGGACCGGTAGTCGCGGACGCGGCCTCTGTGACTGGTGTCGTCACCGGCGCGGTGGACAGCGGCCGGTCTGCACCGGCGGCGAACGCCAGGCCGCAACCGGGGCAGAAGCGATCCTCGTTGCCGTGGATCGCGGCGCAGCGCGGGCAGGCGGCGATGCCGGCCTCGTGCAGCACCGTGACGGGCTTGATTTCGTGCAGCGCGGCCTCCAACGCACGCAGCTCGGCGTCGATGTGGCCGAGCGTGGCGAGCTTGGCCAGCACGATCTGGTCGTTGCGTTGGCCGAAGCGGTGCAGGTCATAGACAAGCCCGCCGAGGTCGCGGTAGGCAAGCTCGCGCGCCTTGCGCAGGAAGCGCGCCCGGCGGCGCATGCGCCCGCGCTCGCCGAAGCCGGGCGCCGCAACCGTCGCCGGCTCGGCCTGCGGGCTCTGGGCGGCCTGGCCTGTCGTCTGCTCGGCGGCCGGCGGCGTGCGCTCGGCCTGATCCTCACCTGCCACGAACCCAATGCTATCCGGCATCAGCGACGGCGGTGCGCCATGCGCCTGCCATCCGTTCGGCCATCGCATGCGTTGAAAACTGCTCGGCGCGCCCGCGTCCGGCGACGCGGGGATCGGGCGTTTGCAGGTGCGGTGCGAGCGCCCGGGACCATTCGTCCAGGTCAAACGGCGCGCACAGGCAGCCGTCGAGCCCGTCCAGCGCCCGCGGGTGGACTCCGACGGGCGTGGCCAGCACCGGCACGTTGCACGCCAGCGCCTCAAGCGCCGCCAGCCCGAACCCCTCGCGCTCGGAGGGGACAAGCACGGCGTTGGCGGCGTTCACGTACAGCGGAACCCGCTCCGGCTCGACGCCGCCGAGCGTCAGCAGCCGTGCGTCGCAGGCGTCGGCCAGCCGCTGGGCGCGGTCGCCGCGCTTCTCCGGGCGTGCCGGGTCTGCCGCGAGCAGCAGCAGCGGCAACTCTCGATCGAGGCCAAGCTCCGCGCGCGTCGTGGCTCGCTCGATCGGCACGAAGCGCTCCGTGTCCACGCCGCACGGCAGCGCCTGCGCACGCCGCCGCGCGCGTCCCGGCACTTGTTCGATCAACGCCTCCGAGGCGGTCGCGACCAGGTCCATCAGCGGCAGCACGGCGCGGGTGGCGGCACGTGTGCGGGGATGTGCGAGATCGGTGCCGTGCAATGTCACGCCGCGCACGACCGCTTTGACGGCAAGCGCCGGCCATGCGGTCAGGCCGAAGTGGGCGTGAACGACGTCAAAGCGCCGGTCGCGGTAGCGGCGGTGCAGCTCGCCGGCTGCGTGCGCCAGCGCTCGGGGGCCGGGGGCGAGCTCGTACAGCTCGACGTCCAAGCCGTTCAGGCTTTGCAGCGCCGCCACCTGGTCGCGCACGAAACGGCCGCGCTCCGGCCGCTGCTTGCATCCCAGCATGTTCGAGACGACCAGTACGCGCACGGGCGCTGACGGTAGCGCTCTGAAATGATGGGAGGCGTGACGAGCGCCGCTTCGCACGCCCAAAGCCCAATCGGAGTGTTCGACTCGGGGGTGGGCGGCCTGACCGTGCTGCACGAGCTGCTAGTGCGCCTGCCGCGTGAGGATTACGTCTACCTGGGCGATACCGCCCGGTTCCCGTACGGCGAACGCACTCCCGAGCAGTTGGCCGAGTTTGCCGTCGAGATCGCCGAGGAGCTGTTGCGCCGTCGCTGCAAGCTGCTGGTCGTGGCCTGCAATTCGGCGACGGCCGCGGCGCTGCCGCTGCTTGAGCGGCGGATGATGGAGACGACGCTTGGCGTCGACGTGCTCGGCGTCGTGCGCCCGGAGGCGCTGCGCGCCGTCGCCGGCACCCGCAACGGCCGCATCGGCCTGCTGGCGACGCCGACGACGGTCGCCAGTGGCAGCTACGAGCGCGCGGTGGCCGCCGTCGACCCACACGTCACGCTGCACGCGGTGGCTTGCCCGGAGCTGGCCTCGATCATCCAACAGGGCCGCCAGTTCGACGAGCGCGCGGTCGCTTCCGTGCGCGAGGCGTGCGCGCCGCTGCGCGCTGCGGCTGTCGACACGGTGATCCTCGGCTGCACCCACTACCCCCTGATCGCCCCGATGCTGCAGCGCTTGCTCGGCCCATCGGTGCGCTTGGTCTCCTCCGGCGTCGCCTTGGCGCGCCAGGTCGAGCACGCTTTGTCCACGCGCGAGTTGAGCAACCCGCGGATCGATGGCGAGGGGTCTTATCGTTTCCTCTGTACCGGCGACGTGGAGGCGTTCCGCGAGCTGGGCACGCGCTTTCTGCAAATGCCGCTGGGGGAGATCGAGCAGGTGGCGGTGCGCGAGGGGGCGGCGGCTTGAGCTTGAGTGGGAGCGGGATCAGAAGCAGGCGTAGGGTGGCGGCATGAGCAGGACCAGGGGTAGGGGTAGGAACAGGGACAGGGGTAGGGGTGCTCTCTACGAAAACGAAAAAGCGCCAAAGGGGGGTGTTGCTCGTGTCGGATGGGACTGTCGAGTCGCGTAGCTACGGCAGGGAGTCGGCCGATCTGCGCCCGATCGAGATCGAGCCGGGCTTCGTGCGCACCGCGACGGGCTCGGCGCTGATCTCCGCCGGCGAGACGCGCGTGATCTGCACGGCCTCCGCGCAGGAGAGCGTGCCGCGCTGGATGGCCGGGCGGGAGCGCGGCTGGCTGACTGCCGAGTACGGCATGCTCCCGGCCTCCACCGGCGATCGCAAGCAGCGCGACATCGCCAAGGGCCGCCTCGACGGCCGCTCGGTCGAGATCCAGCGGCTGATCGGCCGCTCGCTGCGCGCCGTGATCGACCTCGACGCGCTCGGCGAACGCACGATCTACCTGGACTGCGACGTGCTGCAGGCCGACGGCGGCACCCGCTGCGCCTCGATCACCGGCGCCTATGTGGCATTGGCGCTGGCCTGCGACGCGCTGATCGAGAAGGGCCTGCTGCAGCGCTCGCCGCTGACCGGCTCGGTCGCGGCCGTCTCCTGTGGGGTCGTGGACGGGCGCGCGCTGCTCGACCTCGACTACAAGGAGGACTCGCGCGCCGAGGTCGACGCCAACGTCGTCATGACCGGTGACGGGGGGCTGGTCGAGGTGCAGGCAACCGCCGAGCGCACTCCGCTTTCGCGCGCGCACCTGGACGAGCTGCTCGCGCTGGCGGAGGCGGGCATCGAGCGGCTGCGCGACGCTCAGCAGCGGGCGTTGGGCGCGTGAAGCTGCTGCTCTCCACGCGCAACGAGCACAAGCGTCGCGAGTTCGCGCGCCTGCTGCCGGGCTTCCAGGTCGACGTGCTGCCCGAGGACGTGCGGCTGCCGCCCGAGGACGGCGACACGTTCGCGGCCAACGCGCTGGGCAAGGCGCGCGCCGCCGCAAGCGCGACCGGCCGCGTCAGCATCGCCGATGACTCCGGCATCGAAGCGGCTGCGCTTGGTGGCGCGCCGGGCGTGCGCTCGGCGCGCTACGCGGGAGAGGACGCCGGCGACGAGCAGAACCTGGCCAAGCTGCTGGCCGAGGCGCCGGCGGGCAGCGCCCTGGCCTATGTGTGCGCGCTTGCCTATGTCGATCCCGTCGGCGCCGAGGAGCGATTGTTCGAAGGCCGCTGGACCGGTCGCCTGGCCGACGCTCCGCGCGGCGAGCGCGGCTTTGGCTATGACCCGGCCTTCCTGCCCGACGAGCACCCCGAGCTGACGGCGGCTGAGCTGAGCGACGAGCGCAAGGACGAGCTCAGCCACCGCGGTCGCGCCGTGCGCGCGTTGCGCGACTGGCTCACAGCAGGTTGATCGCCGCCGAGCAGCCGACGGCGACGCTGAGCGCGGCGTAGCCGGTGTAGCCGGAGAGCAGCAGCAGGATCGCGGTCACGAGCGCGATCAACACGGTGACGATCCAGGCGACGCGGGAGAGCTCCATCGTGCGCCGTATTCTGTCCTACCGTGCCCCGGTCCGCTCCCGCCTTCGGCGATCGGCTTCACGCGCGCGTGTCCGCGCGCCAATCGCAGATAGTGCTGGGACTCGACCCCGACCCGGGCGCGCTGTGGCCTGGCTGCGAGCCAACGCGGCCTGGTTCACCGGTCGCGGGCGCCGCCGAGGCGGTGCTAGCGCACTGCCGGGCGCTGATCGACGCCGTGGCTCCGGCCTGCGTGGCGGTCAAGCCGCAGTTGGCGCGCTTTGAGGTGCTCGGCGCGACCGGCTGGGAGGCGCTTGAAAGGACGATCCACCACGCGCGCGACCAGGGCCTGATGGTGATCGCCGACGGCAAGCGCGGCGACATCGATGTGACCGCCGATGCCTACGCGCGCGCGCTGATGGGCGAGAGCCAGACGCCGTGGGGGCCGGCGCCGGGTCTGGGTGCGGAGATGGCAACGGTCAACCCGTTGATGGGGTCCGATGCGCTGACGCCGTTCGTAGCGCAGGCACGGCGCTTTGACGCCTGCCCGCTGCTGCTCGTGCGCACCTCCAACCCCGGCGCGGCGGACTTCGAGGAGCTGGAGCTGGCCGACGGCGGCAGGCTGTGGGAACGGATCGCGCGGACGGTCGAGGCGCTTGGCGCCGAGAACGTCGCCGAATGTGGCTTGGGCGACGTCGGCGCGGTCGTAGGCGCCACCGTGCCCGCGCAGCTGGCACGAGCACGCGAGCTGATGCCGCGCACGGTCTTCTTGCTGCCGGGCGTGGGCGCGCAGGGCGGTCGTGTCGAGGATCTGGCGCCGGCGTTCGCGCCGGGCATCTCTGGCGGCTTGATCGCGGCCTCGCGCTCGATCGCGGGCGCCTACCTGCTCAATGGCGGCGATCCGGCTGAGGCCGCACGCGCCGAGGCCGAGCGGCTGCGCGCCCTGGCCTGGTCGCTGTGCGAGTAGAATCGGGCAAGCGCGTGCGACCCGGTTCGAACTTGCCGTGCGGGAAGGGTGGCCTGAGGAGCCGATGATCATCACGGTCACACTCAACGCGGCGATCGACAAGTCGCTGTCGGTCCCGAACTTCCGCCTTGGACGGCGGCACCGCACGGTCGAGCAGCGCACGATGGCGGGCGGCAAGGGCGTGAACATCGCGCGCGCGCTGAAGGCGCTCGGCCAGCCGGTGATCGCGACCGGCCTGGCCGGCGGCGTGACCGGCACTCACATCGTCGAGCAGCTGACCGAGGAGTCGATCCTCAACGACTTCGTGCGCATCCGCGACGAGTCGCGCACCAACACATCGGTGCTCGACCCGACCAGCGGCGAGCAGACGGAGGTCAACGAACGCGGTCCGAAGGTCTCAGAGCGCGAGGTCGAGCTGTTTCGCGACAAGCTGCTGTACCTGGCGCGCGGGGCGGCGATCGTGGTGATGGCCGGGTCATTGCCGCGCGACGTCGAGCCCGACCTGTACGGGACGTTGATCCGCGAGCTGCAGAAACTCGGCGTTACGACCGTGATCGATGCCGAGGGCGACGCGCTCACGCATGCGGTGCGCGCCGAGCCGGATGTCGTCTCGCCGAACGTGCGCGAGGCCGAGGAGCTTGTCGGCCACGAGTTCAGCTCCGAGGAGGAACGCCTGCTGGCGGTGCGCGAGATCGTCGAGCTGGGCCCGCACGAGGCGATCGTGACGATGCCCGACGGTTGCGTCGCCGACGTGTTGGTGGACGGCAAGTCGTGCCTGCGGCGCGCCGCGATCGAGCCGCGTGAAGCGGTCGCGCCGCGCGGGGCCGGCGACGCGTTCCTGGCCGGCTATGTGGCGGCTCGCTACGAGGGCCGCGCGCCGGATCAGTGCCTGCGCTTCGGCGTGGCTTGCGGTGCGGAGTCCACGATGCGCCTGGGCGCAGGCTTGATCGACCCGAAGGAGGCGCGACGGCTGATGGGCGAGGTCGAGGTGGGAGCTGTGGAGGCGCCGGCGGAGGTGGCTTGAGGCAACGGCGGGCCGGTCCAGTGGGTCCGCCTTGGCCAAGCTTGACCAAGCCGGCTAGACTGTTGACATGAGAGTGAACGTCGGTCAGGCCAAGACTGACCTGTCAAAGCTGCTAGCTCGCGCCGAAGCCGGCGAGGACGTGGAGATAGCACGCAACGGCGTCCCTGTCGCTCGGCTTGTCCGACTGGATCGCTCGCCTCGACCGGGCGAGCGTTTCCTCGCGGCGCACGGCGCGCTCGCCGGGCAGATTCGCATCGCCACGGACTTCGAGCTCACGGAAGCCGAGATCGGCGAGCTGCTCGACGACGATCTCGTTTGAGGCTCCTGCTCGACACGCACGTCGTGCTGTGGCAGCTCGGTGGGGATCGAGTGTTGCCGGAGAATGCAGCCGCTGCGATCGGCGAGGCCGAGGGGCTGCATTACAGCGCGGTCTCGTTCGCGGAGATTGGCATCAAGGTGGCGGTTGGGAAGCTGACGGTTCCCGAGCGCCTCCGCGAGCAGGTGCAGCAGGCTGGGGCGCAGATCCTGGGATTGACCCCCGAGCACGGGCTTCGCGTCGCCGAGTTGCCGCTTCATCACCGCGATCCCTTCGATCGCTTGCTGATAGCCCAAGCGCTGTGCGAAGGCCTGGCCATCGTCACTGCCGATTCCCGCTTTGCCGACTACGACGTGCCGCTGGTCCCGGCCGCGGACTTCAGCCGCCGGCCACGTCGCGCCTGAGGAACACCAGGTAGCCGGCGAGCAGCGCCGGCACCGCGTACAGCGCCGAGACCCACAGCGAATGCGTCACCGGCGCCCAATCGGTCGGCGTGCGCAGCAGGCCGTGCCAGTTCTCGAACTGTTCGGTGAGCAGGTAGGGCTTGATCCCTTCAAGGCCCGGGATCGTGGCCACGATGTCGAGCAGGATCACAAAGCCGATCGCGCCGCCGACGCCGGCGATGCTGTTGCGGGTCGCCGTCGAGAGCAGCAGGGCGATGCAGGCGACGGCCGCCAGGGGGATCAGGTAGCAGGCGTTGGCGGCGATCACGAGCAGCAGCCCTTCTGAGGCCGACACAGTGCTGCCCGAGAACGTTTTGATCGAGTTGAGCCCCCAGGAGGCAACGCCGCCGACGGTGGCGACAAGCGTCGCCAGGTACACGGCGATGACCGCATAGGTGAGCGCCGCCAACGCCTTGGCCGCGAACAGCTGGCCACGGTCCACCGAGCGCGTGAGGATCGTCTTCAGCGTGCCGTTGTTGTCCTCGGCGGCGACGATGTCGCCTGCCACCAGACAGGCGATCAGCGGCAGGAAGAACAGCGACTCGAACAGCAGCATCAACACAGGCGTCGCCAGGCCGGACTGCGTGATCTGGGCCGCGAAGATGCTGTCGCCGCCGCCGTGACGGGTGTGGACGTTCTGCACGATCACGAAGATCAGCGGCAGCGCCACGCCAAGCCCGAGCCCAAGGTAGGTGCGCTTCTGAGAGACCAGCTTGCGCAGCTCCCAGCGATAGGCAACGAGCGTTGAGGGCCGGCGCGCGGCCCGTGGCACCGCGATTGGAGCGGCCGGGGTGGAGGCGACGCTGCTCATCGGCTTGCCACCAGCGCGTCGGCGTCGGTGTCTCCGGCGACGAGGGGCTCAATGCCGTGGGAGCCGGAGGCGCCGTCGCTCTCGGTCAGCCGGAAGAACAGGTCCTCAAGCGTCGCAAGCTCAGGTGTCAGCGCAAGGATGCCGACG
Organism: Solirubrobacteraceae bacterium; assembly: GCA_036279855.1. Classification (GTDB taxonomy): domain Bacteria; phylum Actinomycetota; class Thermoleophilia; order Solirubrobacterales; family Solirubrobacteraceae; genus Palsa-744. The sequence continues at coordinate 37,197 of DASUIH010000041.1, forward strand.
CCCGCTCGGCCCAGAGCCAGCGACAGCTCCGCGACCGCAGCCTCTTCGGCCTGGAAGGAAACGCCGTGCTCGTCGCTGCCGGGCGCATCCACGCCATTGTGAGCCTTGACGATCTGGAGTGCCCGCGTGTCGTCGGTGCTGCGCAGCCGGTAGCCGGCCCCGCCCTGGCGGCGCAGGTCGGCCAGCGCCCCCTCGTAGACGACGCGGCCTTTGTCGACGATCGCCACGCGGTCGCACAGTTCCTGCACCTCGGGCAGCTGGTGGCTTGAGAGCAGCACGGTGATGCCTTCGTCGGCAAGTCGGCGGATCAGCACGCGCATGTCGCGCATGCCCGCTGGGTCAAGGCCGGTCGCGGGCTCGTCGAGGATCAACAGGCGCGGGTCGCGCAGCAGCGCCGCGGCGATGCCCAAGCGCTGGCGCATGCCGTGCGAGTAGCCGCCGACCTTGTGCCTGCCGCGCGGCGCCAGCTCGACGACCTCCAGCACCTGCTCAATCCGCTCGGACGCGTCGCCGCCGTCCAGCGCCGCCAGCAGCTGCAGGTTGCGGCGGCCTGTCATGTACGGGTAGAAACGCGGCGCCTCGACGAAGCCGGCGACCCCCTGCAGCGCACGCGCGCCGAAGCGCATCGGGTTGCGCCCGAACAGCTCCACCGTCCCCTCCGTCGGCACGATCAAGCCCAGCGCCATACGCAACGTGGTCGTCTTGCCGGCGCCGTTGGGCCCAAGGAACCCGTACACGTCGCCGGCGCGGACGTTCAGGTCGATGTGGTCGACCGCCAGCACCTCTTTGTAGCGCTTGACCAGTCCGCGAGCCTTGACGGGCGGCGCATCGCTGTCGGGCGGCGCGTCGCTGTCGGCCGCCGACGGCGGTGCGGCGTCGCTCACGCTATAGGCCCCGCGCGAACGCCTCGATCGCGCTGGGCGTGACCGAGCCGGCCATCAGGTAGCGCACACCGGCCCGCTCAAATGTGAGCAGCGTGCCGAGCTGGGTTTGCAACTCGGACGCCTGAGCGCCGCCCACGTCGACTTTCTGCAGGCCTTCGAGTGCGCCCAGCCCGCTTTCCTTGCTGCCCGCCTTGACGGGGGTTTCGGCGAGCACGATCGATTCCAGCCCCTTGCCGTGGACGGTGACGTGCGCTTTGTCCGTCTGTTCGGGGGACGTGGAGCTTTCCTTGGAGCCCTGGGGAAGCGTCACGTCCTGCACCTTGGCATCGGCGGGGGGTGTGAACCGCAGCGCCGATTCGTCGGGCTGGCTGTAGGAGATTTCGGTGGCCGCCAGTTCGATCACGGGACTGGCGCTGCCCGTCGAGTAGATCGCCGCCCGCAAGGGATTGCCGTGCACGGCATCCCAGGACACCTCGGCGCCGGCAACGAGGCCCCCGTTTTCGCGTGGCGAGACGCGCACGGTGTAAGCGGCCTGGCCGGCGACGTCGGTCGACGCCGCACCAGAGATGTCGGCGTGCTGGGAGGCCTTGGTGATGTGTTCTTCGATTTCGCTCGCGGATGGCGGCTCGGGCTTGCTGGCGGTGCTGCCGCCCGTGCCGGCATCGGCGCTGGTGCCGGAGGCGTCGGCATCCGCGACGGCGGCTTCGGTGCTTGACGGCGTGTAGCGGTACAGGGTGTTCGTCGATGCGTCGTACATCTCAGCGGTCTTGCCGTCCCACAGGACCTGCGTGTCGCCCTTTTCCGACTGCAGTTCCAGGCGCGCGCGCCCGTCGGCGGCGACCCACAGGCGACCGGAGGCGCCGGAGATCAGCGGGTTGGAGGAAAGCTGGCTTGCTTCGCCACCGCCACCCCCGGCCAGATTCGCACCTTCGAGCAGGTGGTTGGTCAGCTGGACTCGCGCCGTCACGCCGTCTGGCTTCTGCGCAACAAGCGCATCGTGCAGCGCCTGCGCCAGTGGCTTTGGCGGCGGCGTCGGCCCGGAATCGATCGCCAGAGCAATCGCTGTGGCGCCGCCGGCCACTGCGATCACGGTCGCGCACAGCAGCAACAGGCGCGATAGAGGCAGACGACGCAGAAGGTTCATTCGGGCAGGTCCGATCTCCTCGAATTCCAGGCTTCCTCCAGGCTAGCGCGGTATTCGCGAAAGCCGGCTGAAGGCTTGCGAAGATAACTCTCATCCGACATGCGCCCCGGGCGCTCATGTATCGTGCCCGCCCGATGATCTACGCCGTTATCGCCATCTGGGTGCTGCTTGCCGCGGCCGTCTTCTTCATCGCGATGCGCGGTGGCCCACGTGGCGCACGCGAGTCTCTGCACACCGAATCGAAGGCCGGCCAGCGGATCGTCTGGGCGTTTGTCGTGCTGGCGATCATCGCTGGCCTTGCCGTCCCGGCGCTGGTGCTGGCGTTCAACGGCGCCAACAAGGACAGCGTTGCCACGGGCAGGGTCAAATTGAATGCGCAGGAGCAGCACGGCCGCGTGCTGTTCTCCGAGACATGCGCCGTTTGCCACACGCTTGCAGCCACCAACTCCGAGGGCAAGATCGGTCCCAACCTCGACGTGCGCCTTGGCTCTGAGATCGCAACCGAAGCCGGTCGGCGCGCGCTTGTGCTGAGCGCTGTCTCCGAAGGCCGCGCGCGTGGCAACGGCGACATGCCGGCGGAGCTGTACCAGGGCAAGGAAGCCGAAGCGATCGCAGACTTCCTGGCTGCGGTTGCCGGTCACTAGGCCTCGCGGTACAGCCATAGGCGGCGCCCGGACGTTCACCGCGCTGTTTGCGGTGTCCCAGCCGTGCGGCTGCGTTTAGCCGCCGTGCCCGCTGTTAGCATCGCCGTCCGATGCCGCGAGCAGCCGAGGCCCGCGCGTGGTGGGCCGACGTCGAGGACGTGCGCGAGAGGATCGAGCGCCGCAGGGCGCGCGAACTGCGTGAGCCGGGCGCCGCGAGCAGCGGTGGAAGCTCGACGCTGGGTCGGGGTGTGCGCGAGATCAGGCCGGGTCGGCGTCTGACGTTGGTCGCAAGCCATGCACCGAAGCCGCCCGCCGCTCGCCGCCGCCCGCGGCCGCGGGCGCTCCACAGCATCGGCCCCCACCCCGATCGCATCGCGGCTTGGGCGGTCGCCCTTGGGATGATGCTTGTGCTCGGGGCGATCCTCAGCGCGCACTAGCGAGTCGATCGCTCGCGGGCGGCAGGACGGTCTATGCGGCAAACAACCATCTACTTCGACCTCGGCTCGCCGTTCGCGTATCTCAGCGTCGAGCGAGCGCGCGCGGTATTGCCGGGACCGGTTGCCTTGCGGCCGGTGTTGTTGGGGGGCCTGTTCAAGCTCAACGGCCGCTCATCCTGGGCGCTGGGAGACCCCGAGCGGCGCAGAGACGGGATGGCGGAGGTCGAGCGGCGCGCTCGCGCCATTGGGCTGCCGCCGCTGCGCTGGCCGGACCCCTGGCCCGGCGACTATCTCACGGCGATGCGCGTCGCGACGTTCGCCCAGCAAACAGGGGTGTTGTGGGATTTTGTCGAGCGGGCCTTCCACAGCGCCTTTGCCGAGGGCAACGATTTGAGCCAGCCCGCGCATGTCCTGCGAGCGGCTGCTGCCGCCGGCTTGGATGCTCAGGCCGTCGAAGCGGCCGTCGCGGCGCCGGAGGTCAAGTCGGCCCTGCGCGACGCTACCGACGCGGCTCATCGCCTCGGCGTCTTCGGCGTGCCGACAATGGCGGTTGGCGAGCAGTTGCTCTGGGGCGACGACCGGCTTGAGGACGCGGCCCGCGCGGTCGACCGGATCGGCTGAGCCGCCCCGCTCGGGCCCGTTCGCCCGCGCGAGCCGCCGCGCCGGATTGGCCGACCGTCCAGAGCGGCAAGCAAAGCCATCGATTACGCTGCGGTGCAGATGGCCGAGCTGCCGAAGACCGCCGCCGACGTCCAGGCGTTCGTGCAGGAACGCGAGATTCGCTTCATCCGCTTCTGGTTCACGGACATCCTTGGCCAGCTGAAGTCCTTCTCGATCAACTCCCAGGAATTGGAGGACGCCTTCGAGGCGGGCATGGGCTTTGACGGCTCCTCGATCACCGGCTTCAACGCGATCGAGGAGTCCGACATGATCGCGATGCCCGACCCCTCCACCTTCGCGGTGCTGCCATGGCGGCCGGAGGAGCAAGGGGTGGGGAGGATGTTCTGCGACATCATCACCCCCGAGCGCACCCCCTATGAGGGCGATCCGCGGCACGTGCTGCGCCGGGCATTGGAGCGCGCACACGCGATGGGCTTTGAGACCTTCAACGTCGGGCCGGAGCTGGAGTATTTCCTCTTCAAAGACTCCAAGTCGACCGAGGTGCTCGACGAAGGCGGCTACTTCGACCTGACCACGCTCGACGCCGGCACCGACGTGCGCCGCGAGACCGTGCTCGCGCTGGAGCAGCTCGGCATCCACGTCGAGTACACCCACCACGAGGTCGGGCCCTCCCAGCACGAGATTGACATGCGCTACGCCGACGCGCTGAAGATGGCCGACGACTGCATGACCTACCGCATCACCGTCAAGGAGTTCGCCGTCAAGTACGGCTGGCACGCCACCTTCATGCCAAAGCCCCTGTTCGGCGAGAACGGCTCGGGCATGCACACCCACCAGTCGCTGTTCTCGGGCGGAAAGAACGCCTTCTACGACGCCGAGGACCAGTATTTCCTCTCCGACGTCGGCAAGGCTTTCATCGCCGGCCAGCTCAAGCACGCGCGCGAGATCTGCTCGATCTTCGCCCAGTGGGTCAACTCCTACAAGCGCCTGGTTCCCGGCTACGAGGCCCCCGTCTACGCCGCCTGGTCACGGCGCAACCGCTCGGCGCTGGTGCGAGTGCCGCTGTACCACCCCGGCAAGGAGCAGACGACGCGGATGGAGCTGCGCTGTCCCGACCCGGCCTGCAACCCGTATCTGACCTTCGCGGTGCTGTTGCAGGCGGGCCTTGAGGGGATCGAGAAGGGGTACGAGCTTCCCGAGCCGATGGAGCGCAACCTTTACCACCTCTCCTCGGAGGAGCGCCGCCGCCTGGGCATCGAGCAGCTGCCCGAGTCGCTTGGCGAGGCGATCGAGATAACCGCCGAGTCGGAGCTGGTGTTGCGGGCGCTGGGAGAGCACACGTTCAACCGCTACGTGGAGATCAAGCGCCAGGAGTGGGAGGACTACCGCGTGCAGGTCACGCAGTGGGAGCTGGATCGCTACCTGGCGATCCTGTAGGCGAGTCGACAATCGTCCGTCGCCCGGGATAGCATGCGCGCCACGATGCCTCGCCGCCCACTTTCGCTGGCCCTGTCGCTGCTCGCGCTGAGCCTGCCCGTCCTCGCCAGCTGTGGCTCCTCAAGCTCCGGCAACGGCGTCGCGTCCAAGAGCGCCGAAGAGATCGTCGCCGAAGCCAAGAAGGCGGCCGACGAAGCCTCCTCCGTGCACGTGTCCGGGTCGGTCAACAGCGGCGGCTCGCCGGTCACGCTCGACCTCAACCTTGCCTCTGAAAAGGGGGCCAGCGGCCAGATTTCTCAGAACGGCTCGACCTTCAAGGTCATCATCGACGGCGCCAACGCCTACATCAGCGGCAGCGACGCCTTCTACCGCAAACTCGGCGGCGCGGCCGCGGCCCAGCTGCTGGCCGGCAAGTGGCTGAAGATTTCCACGAGCACGCCTGAATTTGCCTCGTTCGGCTCGCTGACGAACATGCGCAAGCTGCTCGACACCGTGCTCGTCGGCCACGGCTCGCTGGAAAAGGGCTCGACCACGACCGTCGCCGGACAACAGGCGATCGCCGTCAAGGACACCACCCGCGGCGGCAGCCTGTACGTGGCCGCCAACGGCAAGCCCTACCCGCTGCAGATCACCAAGGGCGGCTCGGAAGCCGGCACCATCTCGTTCGACAAGTGGGACGAGCCGGTCTCCATCTCGGCGCCCGCGAGCTCGGTGAACCTGAGCGAATTGAAGTCGCTGGCCAGCGGCCACTGACGGTTGGCCACCGACCACTGGCGGCTGCGGGGATCGCCGCCGGGCTCAGCTGTCGCGGAAATCGCTGCAGCTCAGCTATTGCGCAGGTCGCCGCCGGCTCCGCCGGCGCGCGCCGGCAGCGCACACGCCAGCGGCCGCATCGGCGCCAGCGTCCAGTGCATCGCCTGCAGCACGTGGCCGAAGGCCCCTGGATGGCGCGGCGCGATCTGGCTGACCAGCGCGATCGCGCCGGCGCTGGCCTGCTCATAGCGCTGGTCGCCCGTCAGCTGTGCCAGCCTGAGCAATCCCAGCGCTGCCGCCGAGCCCCCCGCCGGGATCGGCGAGTCCTCAAGCTCCTTGCGTCGCGCGATCAAGGCTTCGCCGTCGGCGGCGGTGGAGAAGAAGCCCCCGTGCTCGCGATCGGCAAAGCGCTCGATCAGCGCGTCCGCCAGCGCTTGCGCATCGGTCAGCCAGCGCTCCTTGCAGGTCGCTTCGAACAATGCCAGCAGCGCCTCAAGCAGGAACGCGTAGTCCTCCAGGTAGGCCGCGACCTTGGCCTGCCCGGCGCTGTAGGTGCGCAGCAGCGTCCAATCCCCGACGCGTAGGTCGCGCAGCACGAATTCAGCGCATGCGCTCGCCGCGTCCAGGTAGCGCCGGCCCGTGGCTCGCGGGCCGTCAGGCTGCGCTACGGACTCGCCGATGGGCGGTGCGGCGGGCTCGCCGTCAGGTGGCGCCATCGACTCGACAGCGGGCAGCGCCAACAGGTGCGCGCCCGTCTCCGCCAGCGCCGCGATCGCCAGCGCGTTCCAGGCGGTCAGGCGCTTGTCGTCCAGGCCCGGCCGTGTGCGTTGCTCACGGGCGCTCAGCAGCGCCGTGCGGATGCGCTCCCGCGTGGCGGCATTGGGGCGCGGGCCGCGGTCCTCCAGGACGTTCAAGCCAGGCTGGGGATGATGCGGGTCGCGGAAGTTGCCGTCCTCGCCGACGCCGAGCCAGCGGATCGCGGCCTCGGCGTCCCCGCCCAGCAACTCGCGCAGCTCGGCCACCGTCCACACGTAGTAGCGTCCCTCGACCCCTTCGGAGTCGGCGTCGAGCGCCGCGTAGAAGCCGCCCTCCGGCCCGCGCAGCTCGCGCAGCATCCAGTCGAGCGTGCGCACCGCCACGTCCAGCAGCTCTGAGTCCTCGCCAAGCTGTGCGCCGTGCAGATAGGCGCGCGCCAGCAGCGCGTTGTCGTAGAGCATCTTCTCGAAGTGCGGCACCGTCCAGGTGGCGTCGACGGCGTAGCGGTGAAAGCCGCCGCCGACCTGGTCGTGGATGCCGCCGCCGGCCATCGAACGCAGCGTGTACAGCGACATCTCCCGCTCTTCTCGGCAGAGCAGGAACTCGATCGCCGAGGCCTGCGGGAATTGAGGCCCACCCCTGCCGCCGCCGAAGCCGCCGTTGACGGAGTCGAAGGACGCGCGCAAAGCGGCGACTGCTCGCTCCAGCGTCTGCTGGTCGAAGCCGTCCGCGTTCGCTCTCAAAGCGGCGCCGCCGACCAGCCGCTCGCGCATCTGCTCGCTGCTGGAGAGGATCTCCTCGCCGCGCTCGCGCCACGCTTCGCCGATCGCCAGCAGCACCTGCCGGAACGACGGCATGCCCGGTCGCGGCTCGGGCGGGAAGTAGGTGCCGCCGTAGAAGGGCAGGCCCTCGGGTGTCAGGAAGACGTTCAACGGCCAGCCGCCGTGGCCGGTCATTCCCTGCACGGCCTCCATGTACAGCGCGTCGACGTCCGGGCGCTCCTCGCGATCCACCTTCACGCACACGAACAGCTCGTTCATCTGCCGTGCCGTGTCCTCGTCCTCAAATGACTCGCGCTCCATCACGTGGCACCAGTGGCAGGCCGAATAGCCGATCGAGACGAGCACCGGCACGTTGCGCTCGTGCGCCAGCGCCAGCGCCTTCGGCCCCCACGGCAGCCAGTCGACCGGGTTCTCGGCGTGTTGGCGCAGGTAGGGCGAGCTCTCCAGCGCGAGCGCGTTGGCCATCGCTCAGCGTGCCCCGACCAGTCCGGGCAGTGGGAAGCGCTCCACGAGCAGCGCAGGCGGCGCGATCGCGCCATCGGCCGTGGCGATCTTCACCTTCGCCAGTTCCAGGCGGAAGTGCCTGCCGGCGAGTGTGCCGGTGACGAGCGGGCCGCCGATGCGCACACTGCCGCGCGCAGCCAGGCTGCCTTCGACGCGAATGTCGGTTGCGCGCAGCTTGCCTTTGGAGATCGGGAAGCTGCCCGTCAGCTCGACGCCCGGCACGAACGAGAGTCGGTGCAGGCGCAGTGCCGTGCTCGTGATCCGCGCATAGCCGCCGCGCAGGCCGCCGAAGCTCGACCCGCTCGGCAACTGCTGCTCGGCCTGTAGCGTCGCGCCGACGACCTGGCGTTCGAGGTCGAGGATCGTCTCCAGCACGACGGTCAAGGTGCTCCCGGGCAGGCCGTGCACGCCGCCGACCGGCTTCACGTAGGCAAGTCGTGTGGGTGTCACCGGAGTCGGCGCGAACGGGTCGACTCCGACATGACAGGGCTGTACCGGCATCGCCGTGAAGAAGGCCGCCACGGCCTTCTGGGCGCAACCGCTGAAGTCGGAGCCGAGCACCGAGTGGCCGGTAAACGGCACCACCAGCAGCGATGCGCCGGGTATCCGCGTCGCCAGCGCCTGCGCGCCGCTGGTCGGCGTGCGCAGGTCCTGGGAACCGGACAGGATCAGGGTCGGCACATCCGGTAGTGTCGAGACAGGCGCGGGGGCGGGTGCGAGATTTGGCCAGTGCGCACAGCCCGGCAGCACGCTGTCGGCCCACTCGACGCTGGCGCTGAAGGGGTAGAAGGCGCTTGCCGGCAGCGCGTGCAGCGCGCTCAGCGCTTCGCCTACGCGCGTGGCCGGCGCTGCCGTGCGACTCCATGGGAACGGCTCCTCTTCGCAGGTGGTGGTCACAAACAGCGCTTCGTCGACCCCCTCGTTCGCGGCGGCCGTGGGGGTGCCCGGCAGGTTTGGCACGAGGCCCTGTGAGAGCAGGCTCAATCGCAGCAGCGGCGCCGAGTCGCCGCGCAGCGCCGAGGTGACCGACGCCGGCAGCAGCGCGCGTAGGGCCGGGTTCAGGTCGCCGGCGGCGATCAGGTCGAGCAGCGCCACGTCGGACATCGAGCTGCGGTGGCGGTGCCCGGAGCCGTCGTAGACGTAGCCGCTCAGCGCGTGGCGCTGCATCCGTGCTGAGAGCCGCGCGATGTCGCTTAGCGGGTTGGCGGTGATGCCGCTGCAGGCCCGCGCCGAGCACAACTGTGCGAGCGCCGGCGCCATCGCCTTGAACGTCGCCAGCTGGAAGGGATCGTCGCGTTCGGGGCCGACAACCGAGTCGAGCACCATCGCTTCGACGTCCTGTGGGTGCGCTTCGGCGTAGCGCAGCGCCACCTTCGTGCCGTAGGACACGCCGAACAGCACCAGCTTGCGGTAGCCGAGCGCCTGACGCAGCGACTCGATGTCGGCGACCGATTCGGCCGTCGTGTAGGAGCCGCGGCGAGCGCCGATCTGCAGCGCGCAGCGTTCGAACGCCTGGCCGATCGTGGCCAGGCCGCCTTCTCCTTCCAGCGCGGCGCATTCCAAGGGGCCCGAAGAGCCGGTGCCGCGCTGGTCAAAGACGATCAGGTCACGACCGGAAAGCGCCGGCGAGACGGCGCCGGCCAGCTCGCCGGCGAGCGGCAGCGCCGCCTGTCCCGGTCCGCCGGCAAGCGCCACGACAGCCGTTTCGCTGGGAGCGGCTCCCGCCTGCAGTCGTTGTACGTGCAGTTCGACGCTGCCGCGAACCCGTCCGCCGCGGTCGAGTGGGACGTTCAACGTCGTGCACGTGAACTTGCTCGCGCCTGGGCAGGTCGTGAGCGTGAGCGCGTGGGCGGCATCGGTGCCGACGGGTGTCAGTGCCAACGTCGCCACGGCGAGCAGCGCGAGCGTGAAGGTCCTGGGCGGCCGCACGCTCACAGACGTTAGCGACGGCCAGCTACTCGCCCAGCACGTAGCGCAGCAGCGCGACGATCCCGTGCGCGCGCAGCTCCGCCAGCTGCTTGGGGCGCGAGGCCAGCTCGGTCACCCGAGCCGGTGCCGACAGGCTCAAGCCGAGCGCCGCTTCGGTCAGGTGCGGCGGCTGGGAGACGCGCACGCGCCTGCCGCCGAGCACGCCCGAGAGCGCGCCGCTGCGCGAGATGTGGAGCACGCCGTCGGCGCCGGCGCGACCGCCGATCAGCAGCGTGCCGCCGCCGCCCGAGCCGAGCTTGCCGCTCAGGGTCACGCCCGGCACGTAGGAGTAGCCGTGCAGCTCGACCTTGCCGTGCACGATCCCGCCCCAACCGGCGCGCAGGCCGCCGGTGCGGATTTCCTCGGAGCCGAGCAGCACCGCGCTGAAGTTTTCAAGCAGCGCCAGAAGCAGCTGGTGGCCGAAGTCGCGGAAGCTGAGCAGCGAGGCTTGCAGCGTGCGCCCCGACAGCCCGCCGTTGCCGGGAGCGTCGGGCACTTCGGCCAGCGAGCGTGGCGGCAGCGGCGTCGGCAGCGCCAGCGATGGCGGTGTGCGTTCTTTGCACTCGTGGATCGGGTGCCGCTCGAAGAGGGCTTTCAGGGCGTTGTGCGAGCAGGGCGTGGGATCGGCGCCGAGCACGGAATGGCCCGTGTTGGGCACGACCAGCAGATTCGAGTCGGGGATCGCGCTTGCCACTTCGCGCGCGCCGGAGGTGGGCGTGCGCAAGTCGTCGGCGCCGCTGAGGATCAAGGTCGGCACGTTCGGCAGCGGCGTGTCGAGGACTTCGGGACCGCCGGCCGTCTGCGGCCAGTAGGCGCAGGCCGGCACGTCGCTGAGCGCGAGCGCGTTGGCGGTCGTAAACGGGGCAAAGGCGCCGGCCCCGATCGCCGTCAGCGCGGCCCGTGCTTCGCGTAGCCGTTTGCTCGGGTTGGCGGCCGGGTTCCACGGGAAAGAGGTCTCGTCGCAGATCGTCGCGTAGTAAAGCGGCACGTCGAAGGCCTCCGGCGAGCTTTCTTCTTCTTCGCCGCCGCCTTCAGCGCGCGCGATCAGCCGCGCCAGCGCTGCCGTGTCGCCGCGCACCGCCGAGCGCACGGCAGCCGGGAATTCGGCGCGCAGGATCGGGTCGAAATCGCCCGCCAGCAGGATTTCCACCAAGTCGTTGGAGTTGATCCGCTTGTGCACGGGCCGGCCGAAGCCGTCGATCAGCGTGCCGCGCACGCTGCCGCGCCCCATCCGCGCCACCAGCCGCGCCAGGTCGCCGACCGGGTCTTTGCTGATCTGCGCGCAGGCTCCTTCCGAGCACAGCTGGCGCAGGATCCGCGGGACCGCGGCGAACGTGGCGCGGTCGAACGGTTCCGGGCCGCTCGGCGGCACAACCGAGTCGAGCACCAGCGCCTCGACATGCGACGGGTACTCCTGTGCGTAGCGCTCGGCCACCTTGGTGCCGTAGGAGGTTCCGTACAGCACGAGCTTTTCGTAGCCGCCGGCCTGGCGGATGTCCTCGATGTCGGCGACGGTCTGCGCGGTCGTGTACAGCCCGCGCGTGGCGCCGATCTCATCGCCGCACAGCGACACGGCGTGTGGCGAAAGAGTGTGCGCGTGTTCGAACACAGCACAGGAGAGCGGATGGGAGAAGCCGGTGCCGCGCTGGTCAAAGGCGATCAAGTCGCGCGTGGCGACGATCGGGCCGAGCAGCGCGTCGAACTGGCTGAGGAAGGGAATCGCAGACTGCCCGGGGCCGCCGGCCAGAGCGATCACGGCGTCTTTGGCTTCGCCGAGTGGTGCGCGGTGGCGGCGAAGCGCCAGCGTGATCACGCCGGCGCTGGGCTCGTGCGGATCGACTGGCACCGTCAGGTGGCCACAGGCGATGTTGTTCGATTCGGCGCACACCCCCCAGGAGATCCCTGCCTGAGCGTCGGCGGGCAGTAGCGCGGCGCCCAGAGCGATCGAGGCGGCAGCCAGGATCGTGCTTGTCCATGTGCCGGCGGCTCGTCGCACAATCGGAATCTACATCACGGGTGTAGGCTCGCGAGTCGATGGGCTCACGCAGGCAAACGATCGATGCACCGGGCGCACCCGCGGCGATCGGCCCTTACAGCCACGCCGTGCTGGCGGGTGACCTGCTGTTCTGCTCAGGGCAGATCCCGCTCGATCCCTCCACGGGCGAGCTGGTGGGGAAAAGCGCGCCCGAGCAGGCGCGTCAGTGCCTGCTGAACCTCCAGGCGGTGTGCGCTGCCGCTGGCACCTCGTTGGAGCACGCGGTCAAGCTGACCGTGTACATGACCGACCTGTCGCAATTCGCGCAGGTAGGCGAGGCGTATGCGGCTTTCTTTGCGAGCGAGCCGCCTGCCCGCGTCGCGGTTGGCGTGGCGGCGTTGCCACGCGGGGCGCAGGTGGAGATCGACGCGATCGTCGCCACATCTTCCTGATCCAGGAAGACAGGGCCGCATGCGGCCCTGTCCCGGGCCGCACATGTGCGGCCCGGCCGACCGGCGCATGCGCCGGTCGGGTCAAATCCGATTAAGGCGAGTTGACCTGCGCGCCTTTGCGCGTAATCAGCACGTGCAGGCTTGACCCGGTGAAGCTGTGGTTGTGGTCGGCGCAAGCGCTGCTGAACCTCAGCTGCACGGAGTCTTTGTGCACCGAGTAGTAGCTCGCAAACAGCGTCACGGTGCCAAGGCTGCCGACGGGGCAGGCGCTGTCGTCGCTGGCGGCGACCTTCACTTTCAGCCCAAGTTCGACGCCGAGCAGCCCGAGCCGAGTCACGTGCGGCGAGAGCTTGGAGCTGCCACTCATCGTCAGCACCAGGTGCTGCGAGCCTTTGCCGCTCCTCAGCTGGTCGGCGTGGCAGATCGTGCCACTGGCTTTGCCGCTCTGCCAGGTGCCGCGGCCGTGCGTGTAGGAGGAGGAGATGCCTTTGTGCGCTCCGCTCGGCGCCCCGGACTCGGTAAAGGCCCATTCGACCGGGTTCGAGGAGCTGGAGGCTTTGATCGGGCATTTGACCTTGGCGACGGTGGCGGTGCCGCCGTAGGCGACCGCGGAGGCGGCGGCGACGGTGAGCGTGGCGATTGCCGCGGCGATCGAGCGCTGGTGCATCGGCACACCGTACAACGCCACAGCGTCGCGAGTTTGCACGGTCACCGGCGAGCTTGGCGCAGCAGCGCGCGCCGAACCTTGCCGCTGGCGGTCTTCGGCAGCTCTGTCGCGAACTCGACGATGCGGGGATACTTGTAGGGAGCGGTCTCGCGCTTGACGTGATCCTGCAGCTCGCGCGCCAGCTTGGGTGAGGGGCTGTGCCCGTCGCGCAGGACGACGACCGCGCGCACGACGGAGCCACGCTCGTCGTCGGACGCCGCGACGGCGGCCGCCTCGGCGACGGCGGGATGGGCGACCAGCGCGGACTCCACCTCGAACGGCCCGATCCGGTAGCCGGCGGAGACGATCACGTCGTCGGCGCGGCCTTCGAAGCGCAGGTAGCCGTCGTCGTCTTGGCTGACGCGATCGCCGGTGTGCCAGGGCCCTTGCTCGCGGCGGTCTTCGACCTGCCACTCGCCGTCCTGTCCACGTCGCACCCCCTCGCCGAGGTAGCCGAGGAAGAAGGTTGGCACCGTGCGCGGATCGGCGGTCAGCTCGCCGTCCGTGACGGTCAGCTTGACGCCTTGGAGCGCTCGTCCCATCGAGCCGGGCCGTGCCGGCTGCCCGATCGGCATCGCCGTCATCTGCCCGGTCTCGGTCTGCCCGTAGCCGTCGCGCACGTCAAGCCGTGTCGCCTCGCGCCAGGCGTGCAGCACCTCCGGGTTGAGCGCCTCGCCGGCGGCGACCATTTGCGTGAGGCTCGGCAGCTCGCGCAGCTGGGCGCGCTTGGCGATCACGCGGTACTCGGTCGGCGCCATGCACAGGACGTTGACCTGCTCCTGCTCGATCAGCTCCAGCCGCTCGTGCGGATCGAAGCGGGCGTCGTGCAGCAGCGCCGCGGCCCCCGTCAGCCAGGGCGCCATGAACACGTTGCGCGCCGACTTGCTCCAGCCGCTGCCGGCTGTGCACCAGACGAGCTGGTCGGGTTGCGCGCCGAGCCAGGCCTCTGCCTGCGTGCGCTGCCCGTGCAGGTAGCGCTGCCCGTGCAGGACGGCCTTTGGCTCGCCGGCGGTGCCGCTGGTGAAGGTGATCAGGGCGGGGTCGTCGTCTTTCAGTTCTGGGCACAGGGCGGGGTGGCACACGGCGGGGTCGTTGTCTTTCAATTCTTCGTTTGCGCTCAAGGGGGGGCCTTGCTGTGCGAACAGCGACGCGTCGTCTGGTATCCACAGGATTTGGCAGGGGGGTGTCGCGGCTTGCAGCTCAGCGCGATTGCGCTTGTCGGCGACGATCAGCTTTGGTTGCGTGACGTCCAGGCGCAGGCGCAGGTCCTTGGCGCGCAACTGCTCGGTGCAGGGCAGCACGACCGCGCCGATTCGAAAGCAGCTCATCATCGTCGCGACCCACTCGACGCGGTTGCCGATCAGCGTCATCACCACGTCGCCGCGCCGCACGCCGCGCGCGTGAAGCGTTGCGGCGACGACCTCGATCAGCTGCCGCATCTCGCCGAAGCTCCATTCGCGACGCGTGCCGTCGCGCTGTAGCTCGACCAGCGCGCGCCGCTCGGGCGGCTGGGCCTGCAGCACCTCTCGGGCGAAGTTCACGGCGGGTATTCTCTCGATACTCAGAGAAAAGCGACCCTTGGAGCCCGCACGCATGGCCGTAGCCCCCGCCCCCTACACCGAGAAGACCGACGAGCAGAAGGCGATCACTGAGATGGTGCGCCAGTTCGCCGACGAGCAGATCCTCCCCAACGCCGAGCACTACGACCACGAGGACGTCTTCCCTGAGCCGATCGTGGAGCAGATGAAGGAGTTGGGCCTGTTCGGGGTGACGATCCCCGAGGAGCACGGGGGCATGGGCCTGGACCTGACGACCTACGCGATGATCGTCGAGGAGCTCTCGCGCGGCTGGATTTCGATCTCGGGCGTTATCAACACCCACTTCATCGGCTCCTACCTGCTGATGAAGTTCGGCAACGAGGAGCAGAAGCAGAAATACCTGCCGCGGATGGCCACGGGCGAGATCCGCGCGGCCTTCTCGCTGTCCGAGCCGGAGCTGGGCAGCGACGTGCAGGCGATCAAGACCTCGGCCAAGAAGGTGGACGGGGGCGCCTATGAGATCAACGGGCAGAAGATGTGGGTCACCAACGGCCTGATGTCATCGCTCGTGTTCGTGCTCGTCAAGACCGACCCGGACGCGCAGCCGCGGCACAAGGGCTTCACCTGCTTCATCGCCGAGAAGGAGGGGGGCGTAAGCGAGAATACCGGCGAGTACGCCGGCCTGAAAGTCCCGCCGAAGATCAAAAAGCTCGGCTACAAGGGCGTCGAGTCCACCGAGCTGGTGTTCGACGGCTACCGCTGCCCGGCCGAGAACGTGCTCGGCGGCGAGGACGTCGGCCTGAACAAGGGCTTCGCGCAGATGATGGACGCGCTGGAGGTCGGACGCGTCAACGTCGCCGCCCGCGGCGTCGGCATCGCTCAGCGCGCTCTGGAGCTCGCCCTGCGCTACTCCCAGGAGCGCAAGACTTTCGGCAAGCCGATCGCCGAGCACCAGGCGATCCAGTTCAAGCTCGCCGACATGGCCACCCAGGTAGACGCCGCACGCCTGTTGACCCTGCGCGCCGCGCGCCTGAAGGACGCCGGCGAGCGCTCGGACCTGGAGGCGGGCATGGCCAAGCTGTTCGCCTCCGAGGCGGGCCGCTTCTGCGTCGAGGAGTGCTTCCGCATCCACGGCGGCTACGGCTACTCCAAGGAGTACGAGATCGAGCGCCTGTACCGCGACGCGCCGCTCCTGTTGATCGGCGAGGGCACCTCCGAGATCCAGCGCATGGTGATCGGCAAGAAGCTCCTGCAGCGCCACAAGATCTAGGTTCGGCGGCGACCGGACGGGAAGGAGGGAGTCGATGGCCGAGGACGCGAAGTCCCTGATCGAGCAGTCCGCCCAGCGCTTCATCGAGGAAGTGCCGGCGCTGGCGACGCTGAACCTGATCGTCGGCATCGAGCTGCACGGTCGAGGCGACACGCAACACTTCCGCCTGCAGTGCCCGGAGCTGGCGGTGAGCAAGGGCTTGGCGACCGACTCGCGCATCAACGTCGAGATGCGCCGCGAGCAGTTCAACGTGCTCGCCAAGGAGGCCAAGGTGCCCGACTGGGTGGAGGCGTTCACCTACGGCATGGCCAAGGCCAGCGGCCCATCTCAGTACCTGCGCCTGATCGCGACAGTCGTCGAGAAGCAGCGCGAACGCGAACAGCTGAAGTCGGCGCGCCGCCGGGCTTAGGGCTTATTGGGGTTTCTGCGGCTGGCCGCCGTGGAGGTCGCACTCGACTGGCTGGGTATGGGGGGTCTGTGTGTCATCGTCGAAATCACGAGACACGGCCTCGGGACACCGACGAAGTCGGTCGTCGATGCCGTGTCTCGTGTTTTCGACGATGACACACAGACCCCAGGTCGCCCCGGCCCCGATGCACGACCTTTTGCGTCCCCAGCCGCAGCGGGGCCATACCGGTTACGCCCTAAGGCTGCTCAGCGGTAGGCGAGGATTTGCTGTGCCAGGAATGCCAGCGAGGCCAGCATGAACAGGCACATGACGATCAGCGAGAAGTTTTCGCTCACGTCGTGAACCTTACTGGACGTGCAGGGGGGCGGAGCTGGCCAGCACGGCGCCGCTTGAGCTGAGCGCGCGGGTCTCGACGTAGGTGGAGGGAGCGCTCAGCGTGGCGCTCGTCTCAAAGCCGCTCTTGGGCACCGTTGTCGCGATCGTCAGCGAACTGGGCGATTCGCCGGTGAGGATCTGCCACGAAGCGACTTCGGTAGCTCCGTTCCAACTGCTGTAGACGGTGACGCTGGAGCCGCTGTGCGTCGCGGCGATCGCCGGTGGCTCAGTCGGGTGGCCGCTCCAGGGGGAAAGATAGGTGCGGAAGTCCTGGACGCCACGCCCAAGCGTGCCGTCCAGCAGCACCGAGCCCGAGGAGCTGTACTCGGTGAAGTTGGGCAGGTTGCCGTACCCCATCAACCAGTCGCCGCCGGGCAGCGCCAGCGTGTTGCCTTGAGCGACGGCCGACAGGGTTTTGGCTGGGTTGGTGAACGCTTTGACGAGCGTGACGGCCTTGTGCGCGTAGTCGACCTTCAACAGCACCCCGCGCGACTGCTTCTCCTTGACCGGCGAGGCGCCGTTGTCGAAGGCGGAGATCAGCCCGCCTTCCTGGAATTCGGCGTCGTGCTGGAACCAGGTGCGCGCGCCGGGGCCGAGCTTGAAGGTCGAGTGCGGGCCGCCGAGTTGCCAGTTGAAGGCGCCGGTCTTGAGGTTGACGTCGTACAGCGCGCAGGTGTTGCGCGAGGACAGCAGCAGGTCGCCCGAGGTGCCCGGGTCGATCGAGTTGACGTGGAAGACGTCCCAGGGATAGCTGGAGCGCTGCGCGGCCATCGTCGAGTCGCCCAGCGGGATGTGCCCGAGCGCGTGCCACTCCCACATCACGAGCCCCGTCTTGACGTCTATCTCCTGCACGACCGAGTCGGTGAGGATGCCGTTGCGGGTGCCGTGCTCGGCGGAGGTGTTCATGTGGATCGGGTCGAACTCGTCGATCCAGGCGGTCCCTTGCGTGCTCAGGCGGAGCTCGTGCAGGTCGGCCTTGTAGCCGTTGCCACCCTTGATCGTCGCGATCGGCTTGTAGGAGCTGTCGTAGATCACGTCTTCGCCTTGGCCGAAGCCAACTTGGAGAATGCGCCCCTGCCACCACGTCAAAACCGGCTTGCCCTCGTATTCCTGCACGCGGAAGTTGGTTGAGGACATGTCCTTCGGCAGCGGGCGAAACCAGACGAGGTTGCCGTTCTGTTCGGCGATCATCTCGCCGGGCGTGCCGAGCCCTTGGTAGGGCGCCATGAACAGGTCGCCGGTGGCGGCGCCGGATTGGGCGGGCGTGGTGATGGTGACCGCGCTCGGCGTCAGCGAGGGCGCCGAGAGGTAGTGCTGGACCGCTTTGCTGTCGCCGGGTTCTTTGGCGAACTCGCTCTGGCTGACCGAGGCTTGGTGGGCGACGGCGAACACGCTTGTCACGGGCTTGCTCGGCGCGGCGGGGTGGGTGGGTCCAAATCCGACCAATGCGTGCACGGCGACCTGCTCGCCCGGCGTCAGCGGCTTGTTCAGCAGGAAGCTCTCGCCGGTGCCGGTCGAGTAGCGGCGCAGTTTGCCGGAGTGGTTGCCGCTGTGAGAGCCGACGACGCTGACGTTGGAGACCTTGGTGCCGGCAGGCCCGAGGAAGCTGATCTGCGTGTAGGGAGAGGCGTCCTCGGTGCCCGGGATCGGCGAGACGGCGACGGCGTTGGCCTTGGCCTCGGCCAGCTCGCGGCTGGGCGTGACGCTGGCCGCGTCGGCGCTTGAGAAGACGCTTTCGCCGCAGCCGCACAGGCCGGCGCACAGCGCCGCCGCAGCGAGCGGGAGCAGTGAGCGGGCGGTCATTCGGTCGTTGCCGAGAAGGGCGCGGAGCTGCCGAGCACATGGCCGTGCGCGTCGAGCGCCTGCAGTTGGAAGGTCGCGTAGCGCTGCCCGGAGGGGACGGGGACGGCGGTCTCGAAGCCGGACTTGGCGACGCTCTTCACGGGCGCCAGCTTAGCGCCGGCAGAGGCGGCGGCCAGCACACGCCAGGAGGCAAGCTTGGTGGCGCCGTTCCAGCTGGCATAGACAGTGGTCGCGCCGCTTGTGCGGCGGGCGGCCCCGGCGGGCAAGGCAAGCGGCAGGCCGACCCAGCGGGCGAGCGTCGCGCGGTAGGTGACGTCGGGCCAGGGCAGTTCGGCGTCGAGCACGAGCCGGCCGGAGGAGTCGTACTCGGAGAAGTAGGGTTCAGACCCCCAGCCGACGAACACGCCGCCGCCGGGCAGCGGCTGCGCGTCGCCCATGTAGTCGGCGGCGAAGCCGCGTTCGCGCGTGCGCTGGGAGATCAGCGTCGCCGTGTGGCGCCGGCTGTCGATTCGCAGCATCAGCGCGCGCGAGTCGCCGGTCGCCGGCACGTTCTTGCCGCCGCTGGTTATCTGGCAGCAGTGGTCGTCGTACATGCTCACGAGCGAGGTCGAGGGCATCGTCACGTCGTGCTGCCACTGGAAGGCGGCGCCGGCTCCGAAGCGGTAGTCCGAGCGCTTGCCGCCGAGCGTCCATTCGATCTGGCCGCTGGCGGCGTTGACCAGGTAGGCGGCCCAGGTGTTGCGCATCGACACCAGGAGGCGTTCGTGCCCGAGCAGCTGGATCGAGTTGACGTGGTAGGCGTCCCACGGAAAGCCGTTGGTCGGCAGCGTCGCGTAGGAGTCGCGCAGGGAGATGTGCTTCAGCGCGTCCCAGCTGCGCAGCAGCCGCCCGCTCTTCAGGTCGTACTCCTGCACGGCCGAGTCGATCAGCGCGCCGTTGTAGGCGCCGCCCTCGGGGGAGAGGTCGAGCGCGATGTTCTTGTTGGCGGTGACCCAGGCGTGCTGCCCGTCGATCAGGAACTCGTGCAGCGTCAGCACCCAGCCGGCGGCCCCCTTCAGGCGCGCGATCGGGCGGTAGTGCTGGTCGACGATCACGTCTTCGCCGCTGAGCGTCTGTCCGGTGTTGGTGACCAGCCCCTGCCACCAGCTGAGCACGGGCTTGCCTTCGTAGCTCTGCATCGCCAGGTTCGAGGCGACGACCTTTTCCGGCACGGGCTCAAACCAGACGGGCTGCAGCTTGCCGTCGAGGATCAGCGGACCGGACTGGCCGATGATCGGCGGGTAGCTGAGGTTGTAGAAGTTGGCGGTGAGGACGTAGGGCTCCGGGGCTCGGTTTGCCGCCGGCGCGGTGCGGGCGGGCGGGGATCCTGCTTTTTCGCGGCCGGTGCTCTTGACAACCGGGGGATGCAGCCCCGGCGCCGAGACGAAGCTGTAGGCGCCTTTGGTCGTGTAGGCGCCGACCGGCGCCCCGTGCGAGTTGGCGAAGGCGACGTCGAGCGCGACGAACACGGCAACCGCCGCGAGGACGGCGACGCTGAACTGACGCGCGCGCGTCGTTCTCGCAAGCGCGGGGGCCTTCGGCTCGCCCCCGGACGCTTGCGCCGTCTCGGACGCCTGCGTCGCGGGTGCGCGCATTGCCACGAAGGTCATCAGCGCCGCGGCGGCGGCCAGGCCGCCGCAGATCAGGTAGGCCAGGCGAAAGCCTTCTGTAAGGGCCTGGGGCACCTGCACTCCGTTGCCGATCAGGTGGGTGCTGCGCTCGGTCGCAAGCGTCACCAGGATCGCCAAGCCGAGCCCGCCGCCGATCTGGCGCGAGGTGTTGACCAGGCCCGAGGCGAGCCCGGCCTGACCGGGCTTGGCGCCCTGGGTGGCCGCGATCGTCGAGGGCACGATCGACATCGCGATCCCCGCGGCTGTCAGCAGCCCGGGAATCATGATGTAGACGACGCCGCTGCCGGTCGCGCCGATCCGCGCCAGCAGGAACATGCCGGCCGAGAGCATGATCAGGCCGCCGGCGAGCACCGGCTTGACGCCGAAGCGGCCGACGAGCTTGCCGGCGCGGCCGGCGACGGCCATTATCATCAGCGTCATCGGCAGGAAGATCAGCCCGGTGTCAAGCGGCGAGAGCCCGAGCACCTGCTGCAGGTACAGCGAGCTGATAAACCACATCGGGAACAGCGAGGCGCTGAACAGCAGCACGATGTTGTTGGCGACCCGCAGTGGCCGTGTCAGTTCCTTGAACGGGATCAGCGGCTGCGAGGCCCAGCGCACCTCGATCAGGGCGAACAGCACGAGCAGCGCGATGCCGCCGAAGATCGGCCCGAGCGCGATCGCCGTGTCCCAGCCGGACAGGCCGGCTTCGACCACGCCGTAGACGAGCACGAGTTGCCCTACGGTCAGCGTCAGCGCGCCGGCGACGTCGAAGCTGCCGGGATGCTCGCGCTTGCGCTCGGTCACGACCGCGTAGGCGACTATCGCCGCCGCCACGCCGATCGGCGGGTTTATCAACAGCACCCAGCGCCAGCTCAGCGCTTCGGTGATGATCCCGCCGAACAGCATCCCGGCTGCGCCGCCGAGCCCGTTCATCGCTGCCCAGGCCCCGATCGCGCGGTGCAATTGCGGGCCGGGTTCAAACGAGGCGGTGATGATCGCCAGCGAGCAGGCGGCCATCAGCGCGCCGCCGATCCCCTGCCCGGCGCGGGCAAGCACGAGCGTGGTGCGGTCGCCGGCGAGGCCGCCGGCGAGCGAAGCCAGGCCGAACAGCAGCAGCGCCAGCACGAACATGCGCCGCTGCCCGAAGTGGTCGGCGGCGCGTCCGCCGAACATCAGGAAGCCGGCGAAGGAGATCGCATAGGCGTCCACCACCCACTGCAATTCCGGCGGCGTGAAGCCGAGCGAGGACTGGATCGAGGGCAGCGCGACGTTGACGATGCTCAGGTCGAGGATGACCATGAACTGCGCCGCGCAGCAGACGGCAAGCAGCAGCCCGAGCCGCCGTTGGCGCTCAGGCCCGGCGGCGGTCGGCTCGACCACCCCAGCGGGCGTCGGGGCGACGGCGCTCATGCGCCGCTCCGGGCGGGGCGCCTGTTAGGGTGGGCACCCGATGAAGGGCACTCTGACGGGCATAGGCAAGCCGACGATACGAAGGGCACTGGCGGCCATGCTAACGCTGGCGGCGATCGCCGCCACGAGCGTGGCGACCAGCGGCTGCGGCGGCAAATCCAGCTCGACGACGTCGACCACTTCGACGTCGCATACCCAGACGGGCACAGGCAAGCAGCCCTCGCACGCGCCTGGCTACTGAGCATACGGCCCTGCCTTCGCCGGGCTTGACGTTGCCAGCACGCGCCCGCGCGAGTCGAGCGCCTGCACGGCCACGTACGCATAGCGCTTGCTGAGCAGCGCCTCGCTTTCGAATTCGCTGTCCGGGAACGTCGCGACGGCCTGCAGCTTCTGCGGCGAGGCCCCGGCCAGCGCGCGCCAGGAGGCGACGCCGGTGGCGCCGTTCCAGCTGGCGCGCACGATCGTCTCTTCGCCGGTGTTGTTAAAGCTCGCGATGGCAGAGGGCGGATAGGCGGGCTGGGCGTTCCAGGGGAAGCGGAAGGCGCGGTAGGTGGACATGTCGAAAGACAGGTGCGCGTCGAACAGGAGGCCGCCGCCGTCGCGAGCGAACTCGGCGACGTCAGGCACGCCGCCGTAGTTGACGATCGCGTTGCCGTCCGTCAGCGTCTGCATGTTGCCCTGGCTGGCGGCCAGCAGCAGCGGCTGCGGATGCAGGTAGGCGGACGTCAGGCGCGCCGTGTGCCTGCTTGTGTCGAGCGCTATGCGCACGCCGCGTGATTGCGAGTGCACGGGGGGGTTGGAGCCGTCGTCAAATAGCGTCACTTCGCCGTTTGGCAGCATGCGCGCGTCGTGCTGCCAGGCCGTCTTGGTTCCCGGCCCCATCGCAAACGAGCTTTTGTTGCCGCCGAGCCGCCACAGCACGTTGCCGCTGCCCTTTTCGAGCTGGTAGGCCGCCCAGGTCGAGCGAGCCGAGATCAGGATGTCGCCGCTCGGCTCCAGGTCGATCGAGTTCAGGTGAAACCAGTCCCACGGCGCTGAGGTCTTCGGCGAGGCGGTTTCCGACTCGCCGACGGCGACGTGATCGAGGCTGTGCCATTCCCAGCGCACCAGACCGGTCTTGATGTCGATCTCCTGGATCGCGTTGTCGAGGATCACGCCGTCGCGCGTGCCCGATTCGACCGAGGAGACGTCGCAGCGGATCGGGTTGAAGGCGGTCGTGTAGGCGACGCCGCGTGGCGCCAGCTGGAAGTCGTGCAGATCGGCCTTCAGGCCGTTGCCGCCCTTGACTTTGGCGAGCGTCTGGTAGCGGCTATTGACGATCGTGTCTTCGCCCTGGCCGAAGCCGAGCGAGAGCACCTTGCCCTGCCAGAAGGTCAGGTCGCGCGCCCCTTCGTAGTCCTGCACGCTCAGGTTCTCCGCGCTCTCGCCACCCGGCAGCTGGTCGAACCAGACGAGCCGCCCCTGCGGCGTATAGATCAAGGGCCCGTAGCGGCCGGCGCTGGGCCCGTTGCTGGTGAATACGTCGCCGGCTGCGGGATCGCGGTCGGGCACGGTCACGTGCAGAATCGGCGCCTGCACGCCGGGCAGCGTGGCGAAGCTCTGGGAGTCGGCGGCGGGAGCCTGGGGGTTGGGAAAGGGGCCGACGTTCGCGGTCGAGAAGGGGGTGTCGACGCGGAAGGCGTATACGGCGGTCCATTCTCGTTCGCCGGGTTTGCGCCCTCCTGCGATTTTCACGTTGACGCGCTCTCCAGGATCGAACGCGGAGCTGGGGACAAAGCTCGTCCCGTCGCCTTGCGAATACGACTCCAGCCGGCCTGGGTGCGAACCGCTCCGTGACCCGACGGCAGACACCTGCCGAATCGCTCCTGCGGGAATACCGAGCAGGCTGATCTGTGTGCGTGGATTGGCCGTGTCAGTGTTTGGCGCCGGCGACACGTCGATCGAGCTCCCCGGCAGTCGTGCGCTATGGGAGAGCGTGCTCGGCAGACACGCCGGAGCCGCGGCGCTGGAGGAGCCGCTGAACGACCCCGTGGCCAGCAGCACCACGAGGGCGACAGCAATGGCGCCGCCGGCGAGCGCGAGTGCGACGCGCGCCACTACGCGGCAGCGGAGCTGAGCGCCGCGGTCTCAGCGGCGCGCCACTCGCCCAGCTTGCCCAATGCGCCGTCGATCACGCGACCGAGGAACGTCTCGCGGTCGTTGACGTGCGGCAGCGGCTCGGCCGGCGCCGGCACTTCCAGGAACTCGCACAGCGGCTCCCAGCCTTCGGTGACGCTCCACACGAGCAGCCGGTCTGAGGGCACGTTGGCCTTGACCAGCTCGTTGTGGGCCTCGAACTGGGCGATCATCTGGGCGGGCGTCTCGTGGCCGGCCGCGAATGTGCCCTGCGGCCCCCAGAACATCCGCTCGACCAGCTTCAGGTAGCGGTCCCACTGCGGGTCGACCTGGGCGCGGGCGCGCGAGACGAGGTTGAGCACGGAGCCACCGAAGCACATGTTCCAGATCGTCTCGCGGAAGCTCGGCTCCCACTTCTCGGCGTTGCGCACGCTGAGCAGCACCTTCGCATCGGGGTAGTGATCCATCAGCTCACGCCAGAAATAGCCGCCCGGCCAATCGACGCTTGCCTGAAAGCCGGCGAATACCGCGTTCCAATCGACATCGCCGTCGATCGCTTTGTCCCAGACGCCGACCTGCTCAAGGTCGGCGATAACGTTGACCCAGTGGTAGCAGGGCTCAAAGCCAAGCGTCTCCAGGGCCACCTTCTGCGTCAACGTGCCCGTACGGGGTAGTCCGGCTCCGATCAGTCGCATCTGTGGCCCTCCAGGCTGCAGGTTCTCGCGAAGAGTTGATGAAGAAGCATGTGGATAGGATGAAGAGTCTATGAAGAAGACCCGACGATTCGCCGCTCTTTCGCGGTGTGCGACGGGTTGGACGAATATGCTCACGCCGTCGTTGGAGCCCTCCTCTTGAAAGCTATCGCAGCCGAGCTTCCGAGCTTTTCCCCATCCCTTGCCGAGTCCCCGGCGACGTTGGCGCGGATCGGCGGGCTGGCGCTGGCGCACCCCGAGCGCTCCTACACGCAGGAGCAGGTGCTGGAGCGCTTGGGCCTCGCACAGGACGAGTTCGCGCGGCGCATATTCGGTCGCTGCGGAGTGCAGCGGCGGCGGCTGCGCCTGGACGAGGACTTCCTCGACGGGACCGTGCAGGCGCGCACGCCTGAGATCGAGCGGATGCTGCTGGAAGAGGCGACACGCGCGGTCGATCAGCTCGGCATCGACCCGGCTGAGGTCGGCGTGGTGGTGACGTCTAGCCTGTACACGCTGGCGGGGCCGACGCTCGCGCACCGGCTGATCGAGCGCTACCGGATGGATTCGGCGACCGACAAGTACCACGTGGTTGGCGTCGGCTGTGCGAGCGCTGTGCCGCTCGTGCGCCTGGCGGCGCAGACGCTGGCGGGTCAGCCTGGCAAGAAGGCGCTGGTCGTCGCCGCCGAGAGCATGAGCGGCATCATCAGCCGCGCTCGCGAGGACGACGAGCGCTCGAAGACCGTTGGATCGTCGATCTTCGGCGACGGTTGTGCGGCAGCCGTGATCGAAGCTGGGCGGGGTGGGGAGCTGGGCGATTTGAGCGATGGGCCGGCGGTCGTAGCGGCCAAGGTGCATCAGGTGCCGGACACGCTCGACGCGGTGTGCATGCAGTTGAGCCCCAGCGACAGCTACCTGCACCTGATCCGCGAGCTGCCTGACGTTGCCACGGAGGGCCTGGGTGAGCTGGCCGACGATTTCCTGGCTGCCAACGGGTTGGACCGAAACGGAATCGACCGCTGGCTATTGCATCCCGGCGGGCGGCGGATCATCGAAAGCCTGCAAGAGGGGCTCGGGCTCAGTCGCGAGCAGGCGCAGTCGAGTTTTGACGTGCTGGCCGAGCACGGCAACATCGGCACGCCGGCGATCCTGTACGTGCTTGAGCGCTCGCAGCGCGAGCAACCGGCGCAGCCGGGCGAGCACGCGCTGATGGTGACGGTCGGGCCTGGAGTCACCGTCGGCTTGATGCTGCTGCGCTGGTAGCGCGGCTGTCAGGCCGGCCGGCCCGCTTCAAGCGCGTGGGGTCGCGCCCGCGGCCGTGTCGAGTAGGCGCGGCGTGCCGAGCAGGTCGAGCACTGCCTCCAGGGCGCCTGCCGGGTCAAGCTCGGGGGTGATGCGCAGCTCCGGCGAGCGCGGCGGCTGGTAGGGATCGTCAACACCCGTGAAGCCATCCAGGTCGCCCGCGTAGGCGCGTGCATATAGCCCCTTGGGGTCACGCTCGGCGCAAACGTTGACAGGGGTGTCGACGAACACTTCGAAGAAGGGAAGCCCGTCGCTCTCGTGACGCTCGCGCACGTGTTCGCGCATCTGAGCGTAAGGGGAGACGACAGCCGCGATCGCCACCGTGCCAGAGTCCGCCAGCAGTCGCGCCAGCTCGCCGACACGCCTGACGTTCTCTTCGCGGTCCTCGCGGGCAAAGCCGAGATCGCTGCAGAGGCCGCAGCGCAGGTTGTCGCCGTCGAGCAGGTAGGCGCCGCGCCCGAGCTGGACCAGCCGCTCCTCCAGCGCGGCGCCCAGAGTGGACTTGCCGGCGGAGGGAAGGCCGGTGATCCAAACGGTGGCACCCCTGGCTCGCAGCGCTCGCCAGCGCTGCTCGCGCGTGAGCGCGCCCTGCTGCCATGTCACGTTTGGGCTTGAAGCCATCGGTGGAAGCTCGCTGCGCCGAACGTTAACGCTCGGTTAGGGCCTCTAACATAGCGTCGGTGGCGGAAGTTGCGCCTAAGCGTCCGGTAAGAGTCAGGACGCGACGAGCGCTGTCTCGCCGTCGTAGAGCTTGAGCACGCTCACGGGATGGGTGGGGTCCGATGCGACCGCCGCCAGGCACAGGCCGCACAGCACGCACTCGTCCAGGTTCTCCTGCACGATCTTGACTTTGCCGCCGTCGCCGACGGCGAAGATGTCGACGGGGCAGGCTTCGGCAAGCTTGGCGGCCAGCTCGGCGTCGCCCGCCGCCGCGTCGGAGACCTCGACCGCGATGAAGATGCCATCCGCTCTCATGCCGGGCTCCCTTGCTCGATCTTGGCGCGAATCATCTGGGGAATGTCCTCGATCCGCTCGGCGACCGCGATCCCGGCCTGGGCCAGGCGCGCGATCTTCTCGCTGGCCGTGTCCTCCTTGCCTTCGACGATCGTGCCGGCGTGGCCAAAGCTCATCCCTGGCATCTCGTCCATGAAGCGGCCGGCCATGAAGGCGACGATCGGCAGGCGCGATTTGTCCTCAGTCACCCACTTGGCAAGCTCCGCCTCCATGCGGCCGCCCGGCTCGGTGTAGATAACGATCCCCTGTGTCTGCTCGTCGGCCTCGAACAGCGGCATCAGTTCGGCGTAGGAGGAGCCGATGATCGCGTCGCCGCCGATCGAGACGGCTGTCGATTGGCCGAGGCCTGCCGCGGAGAGCGTCGAGGACATCTCAGTCGTCATGCCGCCTGAGCGCGAGATCACCCCGATCGGTCCCGGGGTGTAGGCCTGGGCGGCGTTTCGAGCCGGGCCGCCGATGCCGCCCATCTTGATTACGTCGGGGACGATGATCCCCAGGCAGTTGGGGCCGATGATGCGCGCGCCGCGCAGTGTGGCCAACTCGACCATCTGGGCGACGTCGCGACGGGGAATCCGCTCGGTGACGATCACGATCAGCTTGATCCCGTTCTCGATCGCCTCGAACACGGCGTCCTTGGTAAAGGCGGGGGGGACGGTGACGACCGAGCCGTCGATTGGTGCACCGTGGTGGGCGACGGCCTGCTGCACCGTGTCGAACACCGGCACGCCGTGCACCTCGCGGCCGAGACGGCCGGGAGTGACGCCGCCGACGACCTTGGCGCCGGCGCCATAGTCAAGGCACTCTCGCGTCAAATTGACGGCCTCGCGGCCGGTGATGCCCTGGACGATGAAGGTTGTGCTTGCGTCAACGAGGATGCTCATGCAAGGCCCCCCTTTGGCGACGTTTTGCGAATCGGGTTGCGCATCAGGCCGCCCCCTCGGATGGGTGGCCTTCTATCTTCTCGACCGCACGATGGGCAGCCTCGTTCAGCGAGACGCTGCGGTCGGCGTAGTCGACTCCGTACTTCTCAAGGATCTTGAAGCCCTCCTCCTCCCAAGCCCCGGGAATGCGGAAGATCGCGATCTTCTCGGCCGGGTCCATGCCCAACTCCAGGCAGGCCTTGATCACGCCGCGGGCGACGATGTCCACACGGGTGTTTGAGACGATCGACATCATCACGGCGATCCTCTCCACGCCGGGCTTCTGCAGCACGAGCTTTGCCAGCCCGCAGGCCTTGGCGACGGAAGGGTTGCCACCGATCTCGCAGTAGTTGGCCGGCTTGCCGCCGTGCGCTCGCACCGCGTCGAACAGCGTCAGCGAGCCGCCGCCGGCGCCGATCACCAAGCCCAGGTTGCCGTCGAACTCGGTGACGTTGCCGGCGACGCCGCGATGGTCGGTGGCGTCGACAGCCTCGCCGGCCAGCTCGAACGGGGTAGCCTCGCGTGCCTGGCGGGTCTCCTCGTCGCCGACGCCGAGGTCGGCCAGCAGCTTCTTGTGGCGGCCGCGGGCCTCGTTCTCGATGTCCATATGTGCGTCGAGCGCGACAAAGGAGCCGTCTGAGAGCTGGCCGAGCGGGTTGATCTCTGCCAGCGTCATGTCGTTCTCGACGAACAGCTTCGCCAGCTTGGTGAGGATCGGGACAAGCTTGTTCAGGGCGCTGCCGGTGACGCCGGTGGCGGCGATCACCTCCTTGGCCTGGAACTCGCTGAAGGGGAGGATGTTGGAGAAGTGGCGCCGACCGACCTTGTCGGGCTGCTCCTCGGCGACCTGCTCGATGTCGATGCCGCCGACCGGGGAGAAGATCATCACCGGCTGCTTGCGCGTGCCGTCCCAGACGACGCCGGCGTAATACTCCTGGGCGACCTCTGCCTTGGGGTCGACCAGCACGCCGCGCGGCATGTGGCCGTTGATCTCAAGCGCGAGGATCTCGCGCGCGTGCGCCTCGACCTCATCCGGGGTGTCGGCGAACTTGACGCCGCCGGCCTTCATGCGGCCGCCGGTCAGCACCTGCGACTTGATCACGGTTGGGCCGCCGATGCGCTCGGCGATTTGCTTGGCCTCCGCGGAGTCGGTGGTGAAGCCGTAGTCGGTGACCGGTATGCCTGCGCGCTTGACGATCTCGCGCGCCTCGTACTCGAAGAATCTCACTTGTGCCCTTTGGGTATCGCGTCCTGGGGGTCGTTGCCTGTCCTCCGCGTGGCCGTGGGCCGGCGGGCGTCGGAACCCTATCGGGACGGCCGCGCGCGTGCTGCTGCGGCCGTCCCGGGCGGACGCCAAGGGCTACATCTCGACTGGGATCGCCTCGTACACGTCGACTTTGCCGCCGTGAGCGAGCACCGGGCATTTGGCGACGAGCGCGGTGGCTGCCTCCAGGCTGTCGGCGGAGATCACCGAGTAGCCACTGAGGCCGCTGGCCGCGGCGCCGTTGCTGCCGGAGCCGGTGACCGAGGCCGAGGCCCCGACCGGCGCGCCGACCTCCACGATCGCCGGGCCCAGCTCGCCAAACCAGGCGCCCCAGGCCGCCATCGCGGCCTCGCGCTCGGCGTCGGTCTGGGCCATGCCGCCGCCCGTGTACGCCAACAGGTAGTTCGCCATCTTGCTGCTCCTTGTCTTTGGTGTAGTCGTTTGGTGTGATCGAGCTTCGCTACGCCGCGGCTGGGAAGCCCCGTTCGCCGAAGATGTCCATGCACGCCGCCCAGCCGTGGGCGTGGCGGTCGCGCGAGTCGGAGTCGGGCAGGCCCTCGTGGTTGAGCACGACGGTCGTGCGCTCACCGTCCGCGCGGAACTCGACGGTCACGGTGCTGGCTGGGCCGAGGCCGCCGGCGTCCAGCTCCCACTGCCAGCTGTAGACGAGCCGGTGCGGACGGTCGACCTCGCTGTACTCGCCCTGCACCGTGTGCCGCGCGCCGTCCGGCCCTTCCATCGACAGGCGGTAGCGGCCGCCGGGGCGCAGGTCAACCTCGGCTACGGGGGTGGTGCCGTCCGGGTGCACGGCCCACCAGCGGCGTAGCACCTCGGGGTTGGTCCAGGCGTCGAACACCTCCTCAGGGGAGGCGTCGTAGCTGCGCTGCAGGCGCAGGCTCGTCTCACTGGTCATCACCACGCCGGGCGCGGCAGCCGTCTCGGTCATCTCGTCTCCTTGGTTGTCGTGTCGCGGCCCTTGCCCGTTTGGGCCTGCTTGTCTGATTCCCGGTTCTCGCGCTGTTCGCGCAGGTACTCCTCGACGGTGTCGAGCTTTCGCTCCCACAGCTCGCGCTGTCTGGCCATCCAGGCATAGGCGTCGTCCAGCGGCTGCTCGCGCAGTCGCAGCCGGTGCGTGCGCCCATCGATCACGCGCACGATCGTCCCGGCCTCCTCAAGCACCTTCAGGTGCTTTGAGATCGCGGGCTTGGAGACGCTGAAGTCGGCGGTTGCTTCGCCGACGGTCATTTCGCGCTCGCTCAGCCGCTCAAGGATGCCGCGGCGGATGGGGTGGGAGCAGGCGGCGAAGGAGCGGTCGAGGGAAGGGTCGAGGCAGGGGTCGAGGAGGACCGAACTGTTAGCCATATGGTTAACAGTAGCAGTTGCCCTGGCGAGGTCGTCTCATCGAGGTCGCTTATGTCCCGCGCAGGGACTCGCTCCGCATGCCGACGAGGCGCAGCAGGCCCTCCGGCACACCCGGCGTCTCAGCGGCCGCTCGATCGACTGCGGCGGGCAGCCGATCGAGCAGGTCGCTGACGGTGGCAGTTGCGGTGGCCCGCGACATTCCCCATGAGGCAGCCTCGTTGAGAAGGTGCCCCAGCGTCACCCTGTCGATGCGCTGCACTTTGTCGATGTGCATGGCCAGCCGCCTGTCGCCGTATATGAACGTCGAGAGCAGGTCGTAGAGGGGTGTGAGGCGCAGCGCGCCTGAGCGATCGTGTAGCAGCGAGAAGTTCTTCGCATGCGCGTCGCCGTTTCCGATCAGTACGTTCAGCGTCGTGGCGCGCAGCAGAATGGCCAGCGCGCCACGCTCGACGCTTGCGAGCAACGGGCGACCTTGCGCAGCGAAGGCCCTCCGTCTTCCTCGTGCTTCTTCTGCGGGGGCGTTCCCGTTGCCTGGCAGAAGTCCTCTTGATGAATGCGCTCCACCTCGCCGTCCTTGCCGACTGCGCGGTCATAGCGCGTCACGACGATCAGCTTCCAGCCGGCCGGCGCGGTCGTCGTCACGTCGGCGACGGGCAGGCCGAGCTGCATGGCCAACCGCATGCAGAAGGCCTCATTCTCGACTGTCTGCGGATAGCCACGAATCTCCGGCTTGAGGATGTGTGTGGAGGGGATGCCGTCCACGGGCCTTCCCCAGTTGCCTCCGGGAAGGCTCGTCAGAAGCAGCTTCTCTTGAACGCCGGCCAGGGAGATGCGCACACGGTCGTCGACCCCCAGCGGCGCCTCTCGGAGATTGGCGATCAGCCGGGATAGCTCATCTTCAGTCAGCGGCTCGGCGCCGGAGGTCGTCGTCGGCGGCGGTGTCGGGGTCGCATCGGGCTGGATGACAAGCGCTCCAGCGCAAATCAAGCCCAAGCGCGGGCCAGGCCGAACGTGTCATCCGCCCTCAGGTTGAGCTTGGCGGCGATTGTCAGACGCATCTGGCTCTCCGGCAGCAGGCCGTCCAGCAGAGCGCGGACGACCCCGTTGGGGAAGCGCCGATCGCTTAGCGGGATCGCCACGGACAGCAACGGTGTGCCTGCCGGAAACGATTCAAGCGCCTGCGGGGTGTAGCGAAGTCGCATGCGGCGTCGCTCCTGCTCGATCACGGCCACCTTGATCCCGTACAGCCAGACCGCGAGGCGATCGTCGCTCACCAATCCGCTCGTTCCAAGCTGGCTTTGATGCCCAACTCGCGCAGGATCGCGAGGATCCGGCGCAGTTGCCGGGTTTCACCGCCGCCCTCAAGTCGCGACAGGTAGGTGCGATCGATGCCGACGCGCTCGGCAAGCTCGTCTTGGGTCAGGCCTGCCTGTGTGCGGTAATGGCGAATCGCCTGGCCGAAGGATGCCGGTGTGTAGATTCGAAAGGGCTGCTCACCTTCGTGTTCCGATGTGGGCATATCCGCGCATTAGCACGATACGACGGATTGTGCGGATTTTCGAACATCGAAGCAGCGGACGTTAATGTGGAGGAATCCACACATTTGAGCGTGGGGCTCAGATCCAGCCGAGCAGCGGCCCGAACACCAGCCCGGCGACCAGGACCAGCGCCCCAAGCGAGCCGACCACCCGCAACTGGCGAGCACGATCGGCCATGTCATAGACCCAGAAGGTCACGACGTAGAACGTGAGATAGCCAAACACGACGATCACCGGGAAGGTGGCGACGTTCCACCACCAGTAGTACCAGTGGAACACCCCGTCGGCGTGCAGCAGCAACTCGACCCCAACCGACGTCAGCGACAGTCCGATCGCCATTGCCCAACGGTTGGGCAGGCCAAGGATGCGCACACTGCGGTCGGCCGGCAGCAGCTTGGTGAAGACGACGCCGTTGATCGCGAAGAAGAGGGTGATCTCGATCGTCAGGCCGATCAGGATCACGTAGCTGGAGGAGCCGGTCACCGTCCACAGCGCGGCGTTGCCGTTGAAGTGCAGCACCAGCGCGTTGACGATCTCATTCGCCCAGTCCATCAGCCAGAAGGCCAGGCCGGCCAGGATCGCGCTCCAGTTGGCGTTCTGCACCTCGACGGCATAGACGTAGACGACCAGAGCCAGCAGCGTGACCGTGGACCAGTGGAACAATCCCGGCGCGCGCAGCAGTCGCTCCGCTTCCAGCGTGAACTGCGGCACGGTCGCCATCTCCGAAGCCCCCTTTGTGTGTCGTTGTGCCCGGTTTGCGTCCGCCCGGCGGCTATGCGGTCGCCGGCGTGAAGCCGTACGCCTCCGCCAGCTCTGAGTCCTTGCGCGCCAGCATCTCGGCAAGCTGGACCATCACCTGGCACTGCTTCCAGGTGGCGTCGTCCTGCATCTTGCCGTCGATCATGTGCACGCCGCGCCCGTCCGGGATCGCCTCGATCACCTTCTTGGCGAAGGCGACCTCGTCGGGGTCGGGGGAGAAGACCTTCTTGGCGATGCCGATCTGCACGGGATGAAGCGACCAGGCGCCGACGCAGCCGAGCAGGAAGGCGGCGCGGAACTGCGTCTCGCATCCCTCGACGTCCTTGATGTCGCCGTAGGGGCCGTAGAACGGCAACGCGCCGACGGCGGTGCAGGCATCGACCATGCGCGCGATCGAGTAGTGCCAGGGATCTTGCTGATAGCTCGGCCGCGGCAGGTCTTCATTTTCCAGGTCGGGATCGGCGATCGTGCGGTAGCCGGGATGCCCGCCGCCGACACGTGTCGTCTTCATCCGCCGCGAAGCCGCCAGGTCAGCCGGCCCGAAGCTCATGCCCTGGATGCGCGGGCTGGCTGCCGCGATCTCCTCCAGGTTGGCGACGCCAAGGGCGGTCTCAAGGATCGCGTGTACGAGGATCGGCTTGTCCAGTTTCGCCTTGGCCTCCAGTTGCGCCAGCAGCCGATCGACGTAGTGGATGTCCCAGGCCCCCTCGACCTTGGGGACCATCACGACCTCCAGCCGATCGCCGATCGCGGCGACGACTTCGGTCAGGTCGTCGAGCACCCACGGGGACTCAAGCGCGTTCACGCGCGTCCACAGGGCGGTGTCGCCAAGCTCCATATCCGAGCCGACCTTGATCAGCCCGGCGCGCGCGGCCTCCTTGCGGTCGACCGGGACGGCGTCCTCAAGGTTGCCGAGCAGGATGTCAACGGTCGGCGCGATGTCGGGCACCTTCGCGACCATCTTCTCGTTGGAGAAATCCAGGAAATGGATCATCCGCGACGGCTTGAAGGGGATCTCGCGGGCCGGGTCGGGGGCACCGATCGCGAGGGGCTTGTCGAAGGCTCGGGGGTTGCGCAAGGTCTACTCCTGAGATGGGCTGATGTCTGGGGCCGGACGAACGCTATCGCCTCAGTGACTAGAGTTCCGTTCCGACCCCCGAGACAGGAGACCCATCCCCACGATGAGCGACACCACCACCGTCGAGACCGACCAGGCCGCGCGCGAGGCCTCCGGCGCCCATCCCTACGGGCGCTACCTGGAGGAGTTCGAGGTCGGCGCGGTCTACAAGCACTGGCCCGCCAAGACCGTGACAGAGGCCGACGACCACCTGTTCTGCCTGATCACGATGAACCACCATCCGCTGCACATCAACGACGTGTACGCCTCGAAATCGCAGCAGAAACAAAACGTAGTGGTCGGCCCGCTCGTCTACTCGCTGGCGCTCGGCATGTCGGTATCCGACGTCTCCGGCAAGGCGATCGCCAACCTCGCCACCGAAGAGCTGTCGCATCCCGCCCCCGTGTTTCACGGCGACACGCTGTTCTGCGAGTCCGAGGTGTTGGAGAAGCGCGAGTCCAAATCAAAGCTCGATCGCGGCACGGTCAAGGTGCACACACGCGTCTACAACCAGGACGGCTTGCTCGTGGCCGAGTTCAAGCGCCTCGTGCTGGTGCCGCGCCGAGACTCGGTCCCGGCCCACGCCGCCCATGAGGCGGAGGGGAACGTCGAGTAGGCCACCCGGCCCTATTCTGCTTCCGCGCCGTGCGATACGCTGCACGGACACGACGCCCGAAAACGGGCGTTTTTCCGTTCCCCGGGGCTGTTCCAGCCGCTTTCGCCGGCAGCCCGAGGCCAACGCGACATTGAGGAGCCGCTCGCAAGTCATGGAGACCACCGCCGCCACCGCCGCCCCGAACACGAACAACAAGCGCCTGCTGGCGTGGGTAGAGGACATAGTCGAGCTGTGCGAGCCCGAGTCCGTCTACTGGTGCGACGGATCGGCCGAGGAGTACGACCGGCTCTGCCAGCTGCTCGTCGACGCCGGCACGTTCACAAAGCTTTCTGAGGCCAAGCGGCCGAACTCCTACCTGGGCCTCTCCGATCCCGGAGACGTGGCGCGTGTTGAAGACCGCACCTTCATCTGCTCGCCCACCGAGGAGGAAGCGGGCCCGACCAACAACTGGCGCGACCCGGCGGAGATGAAGGAAGCGCTGGGAGAGCTGTTCAGCGGTTGCATGCACGGCCGCACCCTCTACGTCGTGCCGTTCTGCATGGGGCCGATCGGCTCGGACAAGAGCCAGATCGGCGTGCAGCTGACCGACTCGCCCTACGTGGCGGTCTCGATGCGGGTGATGACGCGGATGGGCTCGGCGGCGCTGGACGCGCTGGGCGAGGCAGGGGACTTCATCCCTTGCCTGCACTCGGTCGGGATGCCGCTCGACGACGGCGCCCAGGACGTGCCCTGGCCTTGCAACGCCGAGAACAAGTACATCGTCCACTTCCCCGCGACGCGCGAGATCACCTCATACGGCTCCGGCTATGGCGGCAACGCGCTGCTCGGCAAGAAGTGCTTCGCGCTGCGGATTGCTTCGGTGATGGCGCGCGACGAGGGCTGGATGGCAGAGCACATGCTGATCCTCAAGCTCACCTCGCCGGAGAAGGAAGTCAAGTACATCGCCGCCGCCTTCCCGTCGGCATGCGGAAAGACAAACCTGGCGATGCTGATCCCGACCCTTGAGGGCTGGGAGGTCGAGACGATCGGCGATGACATCGCCTGGATGAAGTTCGGGCAGGACGGCCGTCTGTACGCGATCAACCCTGAGGCCGGCTTCTTCGGAGTGGCCCCGGGCACCGGCGAGCACACCAATCCCAACGCGATTCGCATGACCGAGTCGAACACGGTCTTCACCAACTGCGCGCTGACAGACGACGGCGACGTCTGGTGGGAGGGGCTGACCGACGAGACGCCCGCGCATCTGATCGACTGGCGCGGCAAGGACTGGACGCCCGACTCTGAGACGCCGGCGGCTCATCCCAACGCCCGCTTCACCGTGGCCGCGGCGCAGGACCCGGCGATCGCCGCGGAGTGGCAGGATCCCGCCGGCGTGCCGATCTCGGCGATCCTGTTCGGCGGACGCCGCTCGACCGTGGTGCCGTTGGTGGCCGAGGCGTTCGACTGGGAGCACGGCGTCTTCCTCGGCGCGACGATGGGCTCGGAGAAGACCGCGGCGGCGGCCGGCACGGTCGGCGAACTGCGCTTCGACCCGTTTGCGATGCTGCCCTTCTGCGGCTACAACATGGCCGACTATTTCGGCCATTGGCTGAAGATCGGCCGCGAAGCCGACCCGGCGAAGCTGCCGAAGATCTTCTACGTCAACTGGTTTCGCAAGGACACGGATGGCAAATTCCTCTGGCCCGGCTATGGCGAGAACTCGCGCGTGCTGGCCTGGGTGTTCGCCCGTTGTGCCGGCCACGGCGCCGCCAACGAGACGCCGATCGGCTACATGCCCCCCGTTGGCGCGGACGGCCTCGACACGTCGCAGCTCGACATCTCTGAAGAGGCGATCGCCGAGCTGTTGCGCGTCGACGTCGGCGAGTGGAAGGCGCAGTTGCCGCACTTCCACGAGCACTTCGGCAAGTTCGACCGCCTGCCGAGCGAGCTGCACGAGCAGCTGCAGGCGCTAGAGCAACGACTGTCGGCCTGAGCCTCAGTCCTACTAGCCGCCCGCGGTCTCGACCGTCGCGGCGCCCGCGCGTCGGCGCCAGCTGAGCGTAAGCGCGATTGACTGCGTCGCAAGCGCGGTCGCGACGGCGACGGCGAAGCTGGCTGCGATCGAGAGCGAGTCGAGCGACTCTGCCAGCGCGAAGCAAAACAGCGCGTATGCCACCAGGCCGAGCACGAATCCGCGCATGATCCGCTGCAGGTCCTCCTCGCCGTGCAGGGCGTGGGTAAAGACAGCCAACACACTCGCAACCACGGGAAACGGGGCAAGCAGCCCGCTCAATTTCGCGCCGAGCTGACCGGCCAGCGCGGTCAGCGCCAGTACCAGCGCCAGCGCGCTCAGGCCTCGCAAGGGCAGATCCCATGCCGGCGGGATCACTTGCGTGAGCCGCTCGCCAGGCGAGCGCGGCAGCGCCAACAGCGCCACGCCGATAGTCACAAGCGCGCAGACGAGCGCCACCGCGGGCGCGACCGTGAAGACGCTCAGCACCGCGGTCGTCGCAAAGAACGCGGTCCAGCCAAGGATCAGGCCGGCGCCCCAATGGACGCCGCCCGCCAAGCGCGCGTACACAACGATGAAGGCGATCAGCGAGACGATCCCAAGCAGCGTTGCGCCCGACGCTTTGGCCGCGAACGCGCGGCCGTGGTCAAGCGCGAATACGAGCAGGATCGGCCCGGCAACGACCGGCAGCCCGCCGATCAGGCCGCCGATCCGCGCGCCGTAACGGCGAGCTGCGACCGACGCGGCCATCACGAACGTCGGCGCCAGCAGGACCTTGGCAGCGAGCACTCCCATCGGGGCAGATGATGACGCGTCGCTCTTGCGGGTTGCCCGCGAGCGCTACTCGTGTGCGTCGTGCGCTTCGCCCGCCGAGGCCGGCGGGCGCGACTCCTCCGCCAACGACGTGATCGTCAACATGCCACGTGCGGCCGACTCAAGCACCTCGGTGGCCTCCTCCAGCGAGCGCGCGTACAACTCGACCAGCAGGTGCACGACGATCTGGTCCTCCTCGTGCTTGTGAAAGCGCACGTGCGTAAAGAACTCTCTGACGCCGTACTCGCCGAACGCGGCATAGGAGAGCGCGTCTCCCGCCTCCGGCCCTGAGCAGACCTCCACGTCGTCGGAGTCAACCGTGACCGTGCACGAGGCAACCCAAGGCGTGCCGGCGATCATCCGCTCCCAGCGATCCTCGATCGGCTCCACGCGGCCGTTGGCAAAGCCCAGGTGGGGTTGGTCGTGCATGCAGTCCAGGCATTGGACGACCGCCTCCTGCAGCTCGTCAACGACTTCCGAGCGCTCGCCCGTCTCCGGGTCGATCTTGTGGATGCCCTCGTAGTGCACCTGCACCTCCAGGTTCTGCGACCAGCAGCGGTAGCAGCGCAACCAGGCGCGCGCGGTGGTCTCGGGGGCCGGACCGTCCATGGTGCCCATTGTATGCCTGCTAGCGGCCCTATCCGAAAGTAAACGCGTAGCCGCTGACGCCCGGGGTCAGGCGCAGCGACAGCCTGTGCTGCTGGTCGCCGTGTAGAGAAACGAGTGAGTACAGCCTCTGCCCGCGCACGGTGAGGCTCCCGTCGTGCACATCGGCGCCCGCGTCGGCATTTGAGATCGGCCGCCCGTCAAGCAGCACCTGCACGCTGCGCGGCGCTTCGCCCGCCGAGCTCAGCACCAGGTAGACGTTCCTGGCCTTGAACTCCGCGTCGATGCCGGCGCCGGCAAGCGCGGTGGCCGGCTGGCCGACGATGTTCCAGGTGCCGCTGAAGGCGAATTCGTTGAGGGCCAGCTGCGACGGTGGCGCGCCGTAGCTGTGCGTGCCTTGATGCGGGCCGTCGCGCCAACCCTGAGCGCGGGCTGTGCCCAGGTATGTCTCTGGCGTGGCGACTTCGCTGGGCGTGACCACGTCGGTGGGATGGCTGATGGCGCCGACGTTGTGGCCGGCTTCGGCCAGCAGCGCTCTGATGGCGGTCTCGGTCTGTGCGTAGTCGCCCTCGCCGGCAGCGGCGTAGCGCACGTCGCCTTTGGCGTCGATCAGGTAGTCGGCCGGCCAATACTCGTTGCCGTAGGCGTTCCAGGTCCCCATCTCGTTGTCTTGGACGATCGGGTAGCGGATGCCGAAGCGTTCGATCGCGTTCTGCACGTTGCCGGCGTCGTGCTCGAAAGAGAACTCGGGCGTGTGCACGCCGACGATCGTCAATCCCTTGTCGCGGTAGGTGGCGTCCCAGGCCTTCAGGTAAGGCAGCGTCCTGATGCAGTTGATGCAGGTGTAGGTCCAGAAGTCGACCAGCACCACGCGCCCGTGCAGCGATGCCAGCGTCAGCGGCCGCTCGCCAGGGGTGTTGAACCAACGCTGTGTTTCGTGAAATTCCGGCGCTGCGCCGAGATTCTTCAGGCCGCGGGCGTCGGCCAGCAGCGTCGCGTCGCTGGCGTTCTCTGGCGCCACCGCGGACTTGGCGCCGGCCTGCGCGTACTTGGCTTCGCGTCCGGTCAGCTCGTGCAGGCGCGACTCGACGGCTTTTGACTTCTCAAGGCCCGCCGTCAGGTTCACTTCGGGGATGTGTTCGGCCACGTACTGGTCGAAGCTGACGTCAGCTCCGCCGACCATCGCGAGCGCGGTGAGCAGCATCACCACGCCGAGCGTGCGCTGCAGCGCCGGCCCGCGGCCGGCGCCGCGGACGCGGTCGAACAGCGAGCGCCCTCCCAGCGTGAGCGCGAGCAGCACGGCGGCGCTGCCCAGCGCGTAGGCGATCGCGACCGCAACGCTGCGCCCGCTGGCCGCGCTGACCGAGATCACCGCTGCGAGGATCGGGCCGGCGCAGGGCGTGTAGACGAGCCCGAGCGCGCCGCCGACGAGCAGCCCTGAGCGAAAGCCCTCGCCCTGAGCATGCTGAGCGCCGCCGGCGCCGAGCGCCGCGACACGCGACAGGCGCGCCTCGACGCGGTCGGCGACACTCGGCACCAGCATCGCCAAGCCGCTGAGCGCCAGCACCCCGATTGCGACGTAGCGCAGCGGGTCGGCGCCGAGGCCAACGCCGTCGACGACATCGGCGATGCCAACGATCGTGATCGTGAAGGTCACCGTCAGCCCGATGACCACGCCGAACGGCCGGCGCCGTCCGCCGACGCCGCCGGCCGAGAGCAGCGCCGGCAGCACCGGCAGAACGCACGGGGACAGGGCGGTTCCCGCTCCCGCCAGCACCGCGAAGGCAATCAGCAACAGCATCTCTGCTGCTAGAGACTACGGAGAGCGCTGATCGTTACACGCCGGCTCAGCGCTTGACCATCACGAAGACCAGGCCGATCGCGAAGCCGATCTGCCCGAACGCAAGTGCCGTGCCAAGGTTGGCGGCGCCAAACGCGCCCGCCAGGGCGCTCGCGACGGCAAAGGCCGCAAGCATCGTGAGCAGGTCTCTGGCGACGGCGCTCATTTGCTGCCGGCTTTCTGCTCGGGCCCGGCCGCGGCGCGCTCCAGCGCGGCGCGCAGCGCGATCCCACCCAGTCCGGGGTCTTGCTCGGAAAGCAGCTTCTCGGCCGCTCGGCGGCCGCCGAGCGCGCGCAAACCGCGCTCGCCGTGCTCTGCCGCGTAGTCGAGCAGGGCCCCGGCCCGTCGCGCGCGCGCGCGACGCTCGCCGAGGTCCACCACTGCCCGGTGTTCGTCAAGGGCGTCGATCAGCTCGTCGATTCCCTGCGTCGGGGGAATCGAGCAGACGGCCACCACCCTGGTCGCGCGAGCCCCCAACGAGCGCAGCGCTGCGTTGAGGTCGCGTCTGGTCGCGATTGCGACCCTGCCCATGTCTGCCTTGGTGACGACAAGCACGTCTGGAGTCTCCATGATCCCGGACTTCAAGAACTGCAGTACGTCGCCGCTACCAGGCTGCACCACCACCACAACGGAGTCAACGACGTCGGCGACCTCGGTCTCGGCCTGCCCGACCCCGACCGTCTCGATCACGACGACGTCGAAGGCGGCCGATAGAGCCTGCGCCGCGGCGCGGGTGGCATTGGCCAGCCCACCGAGCCGCTCGCCGGCGGCGGTCGAGCGGATCAGCACGCCCCGGTCGCTTGGGTCGAAGTCGATCCGAGCGCGATCGCCCAGCAGCGAGCCGCCGGAACGGCGCGAGCTGGGGTCCACCGCGAGCATCGCCACCGTCTTGCCCTGCGCGCGCCACGCGCGCAGCAGCGCTGAGAGCAGCGTCGACTTGCCGGCGCCGGGCGGCCCGGTCACCCCGACCAGGTGTCCGGGCGCCTCGCCACCCAGCGCTGCCGGCGAAAGTTGGCCGAGCAGCTCGGCCGCCTGCTCGCGATCGGTGGCAGTGGCGCTCTCAAGCACGTTCAGAGCAGCCGGGGCAGCGCTGACGTCGCGTTCGCGCAGGCGCCGTCCCAGCTCGGCGCCCGAGCCGCGGTCGCTCACGCCGGCAGCGCCGCATCGGCGCGCTCGCCGACGAGCTGCACGATGTCGCGCACGATGCGCGTGATCTCAAAGTCCTTGGGCGTGTACACGGCGGCCACGCCGGCCTGCTTCAGCGGCTCAACGTCCTGGTCGGGGATGATCCCGCCCACGACCACCGGTGCGTCGACCCCGCTTTCGGCAAGCGCCGTCATCACCGCTGGGATCAGCTCACGGTGCGAGCCGGAGAGGATCGACAGCCCGATCACGTGCACCCCCTCCTGCAGCGCCGATGCGGCGATCTGCGCGGGGGTCAGGCGGATGCCTTCGTAGACGACATCCATGCCGGCGTCGCGCGCGCGCACGGCGATCTGCTCGGCGCCGTTTGAGTGGCCGTCGAGCCCCGGCTTGCCGACCAGGATCTTGGGCCGGCGCCCGAGCTGCTCCTGAAGGCGGGAGACCTGCTCGCGCAGCTCATCGACCTCCTCCACGCCACTCAGAGCCGCCGCCTCACCCACGCCGGTGGGCGCGCGATAGCTGCCGAATACCTCGCGCAGCGTCCCCGCCCACTCGCCGGTGGTGGC